>NZ_JAIXYH010000090.1 GCF_027490375.1 Flavobacterium sp. | reverse complement strand
GATTTGGTAGCTTGTGGTTGTTTGTAAAAAACCGTGGTAAACTACCACTTATCTGACAGTACGGAAGTTCGTTGGAACGATTTTACGGTTTTTCCGTAAATTTTGATTTATTTTTCTCGTTGATCCGCTTTTATACAGCGGTAGTTCTTTACGTAAATTTACAAACGCTTTTAACAGTACGACGAAGTATGCTAGTACTAGCAAAACCAGTCGAATTCACTACCTTTGCCGTCGAAAAAGCAAGAGAATTACCATGATATTACCAATAGTTGCTTACGGAGATCCTGTTTTGCGCGAAGTAGCAGAACCATTAGATGCCAGCTATCCGCATCTCAAAGAACTGATTCAGAACATGTTCGACACTATGTATAATGCATACGGCGTTGGATTAGCCGCGCCGCAAATCGGTATTTCAAAGCGACTATTCGTAATCGATGCTGCTCCTTTTGCCGACGATGAAGCTAAATCTCCGGAAGAACGAAAGTTTTTAAGCACGTTTAAACGCGTATTTATTAATCCACAAATCATTGAAGAAACTGGTGAACTTTGGGAATTTAACGAAGGTTGCTTGTCGATTCCCGATGTTCGTGAAAACGTGTGGCGTCATCCCGACATTACGGTGACTTTTCAAGACGAGAATTTTGTGCTGCAAACCGAACGTTTCACCGGACTAGCAGCGCGAGTTATTCAACACGAGTACGATCACATCGAAGGAATTCTCTTTACCGATCGTGTAACGGGATTGCGCAAACAATTGATTAAGAATAAATTGGAAAACATACGTACTGGTAAGACACGTCCCGAATACCGAATGCGTTACGCGAAACTCAAAAAGTAAGGCAAAGCCCACCTTGAAATTCGATTATCCGTTTATATTTGCCACTCAAATTTTTAAAAATGAATTTAGAAAAAATATTAGCCATATCAGGAAAACCAGGATTATTCGCACTTAAAATGCAAACTCGTAGCGGATTCGTTGCCGAATCGCTTACTGATGGAAAAAAAGTTACTGTAGGTTTGCGCAATAACGTAAGCTTACTATCGGAAATATCGGTATATACCGACAGTAAAGAAAAACCGCTTAAAGAAATCTTTGAAGCGATTGTTGCTAAAGAAAATGGTGGTCCAGCACCTTCACATAAAGAATCGGAAGCTGTTTTGGTTGCATATTTTGCAGAAATCGTTCCAGATTACGACCGCGAGCGCGTGTATCTTTCAGACATTAAAAAAGTTTTTAACTGGTATAATATTTTACAAGCGAAAGGTTTAACATCTGCCGAAGAAAATTCTTCAGAATCAAGTGAAGAAACTGCTGCCGAGTAAGTGAAAATATGAAAGATCTAAAGAATCTCGTTGTCCAAAGCAGCGAGATTTTTTTATTTAAAGCGCAGCAGGCAGTCATTATTTCTAAAAAGAAAAGTCAATTTTCCCCAAAAGTGACTTTCGCACGATACTTCAGCAAGATTTCATACTTTTAGCAAAATTGCAGGTATGAATTCGGTTGCCGACAAACTAAAGTCATTTGAACGCTTATTAACAATCATGGATGAGCTGCGTGCCGGCTGTCCATGGGATCAAAAACAAACCTTTGAGTCGCTTCGGCATCTCACCATCGAAGAGACCTATGAATTAGGTGATGCCATCCTCAATCGAGATCTTACTGAAATCAAAAAAGAGTTGGGCGATCTACTCTTGCACATTGTTTTCTACGCAAAAATAGGATGTGAAGAGCACGCCTTTGATATTGCAGATGTGTGCAATGAAATTTGCGACAAGCTCATTCATCGGCATCCGCATATTTACGGTGATGTTCAGGTGGCAGACGAGGAAGAGGTAAAACAAAATTGGGAAAAGTTAAAACTGAAAGAAGGGAAAAAATCGGTTTTAGAAGGCGTGCCGAAATCGCTTCCCGCATTGGTAAAGGCATCTCGCATTCAAGATAAAGCAAAAGGTGTCGGTTTTGATTGGGAAAAACCCGAGCAAGTTTGGGAAAAAGTGCAGGAAGAGCTTGCTGAATTACAACAAGAAGTACATCGAGGTGATCAGGCGAAAATGGAAGCCGAATTTGGGGACGTTCTTTTTTCGATGATTAACTACGCACGTTTCTTAAATATCAATCCCGAAGATGCGCTCGAACGGACAAACAAAAAATTTATTCACCGTTTTCAACATCTGGAGCGTCGCGCTGCCGAGACAGGAAAGTCGCTTAGCGAAATGACACTCGCAGAAATGGATGTATATTGGAACGAAGCTAAAAATACACATTAATGGCAGAACAATTAAAACGCAGTTTAGGATTACTTGATGCAACCAGTATCGTTGCAGGCTCCATGATTGGTAGCGGAATCTTTATCGTTACCTCGGCGATGGCTCGCGATGTGGGTTCGGCGGGATACATCATTTTACTGTGGGTACTGACCGGATTTTTAACGATGACTGCCGCTTTATCCTACGGAGAACTCGCTGGAATGATGCCAACTGCGGGCGGTCAGTTTGTTTATATTCAGCGCGCGTACGGAAAACTAACGGCTTTTTTATACGGATGGACTGTCTTTACCGTAATCCAAACCGGCGTTATTGCTGCTGTGGCCGTTGCTTTTGCAAAATATACGGCGGTTTTCTTTCCGCAGCTCGACGAAACACTGCTTGACACCGGACTTTTTATCCTTAACGGAAAAACGTTTTTAGCTATGTTCACGATTGTTTTGCTAACCTTCATAAACAATAGAGGTGTAGAAAACGGAAAGTGGATACAACTCATATTTACTTCTGCCAAATTAGTAGCCTTGTTCGGATTAATTGCTTGCGGCTTGTATTTTGGAACACAAACCGACGTGCTTTCGCAGAATTTTGAACATATGTGGGAAGCCAAGAAATCGGTTGTGAATCCAGACGGTACTTTGAGCATCACCGGTTTAAGTGGTTTTGCGCTTTTAGGAGCTGCTGGTGCAACTATTATTAATTCGCTTTTTTCGAGCGATGCCTGGAACAACGTTACGTTTATTGCCGCCGAAATTAAAGATCCGAAAAGAAATATTCCGCGCAGTTTATTTCTTGGAACTACCATCGTTACTGTCATTTATGTTTTGGCGAATGTGGCATATTTGGCACTGCTTCCTTTATCTGGCGTGCCCGACGCACAAACGGTAACAGGTGCCGGAATTCAGTTTGCTGCCGAAGATCGGGTAGGAGCTGCTGCTGCTAGTGTGGTACTCGGAAATAGTGGTGTATTTTTAATGGCTGCACTGATTATGATATCGACGTTTGGTTGTAACAGCGGTTTGATTTTAGCCGGCGGACGCTTGTTTTATGCGATGGCAAAAGAACGTTTGTTTTTTAATAAAGCCGCTGAATTAAACGAAAATCAAGTGCCAGCAAAAGCGTTGTGGTTTCAATGTTTGTGGGCTTGTGTATTGTGTTTATCCGGCAAATACGGCGATTTACTTACGTACGCTACTTTTGCTTCACTGCTTTTTTATATTCTGACTATTGCAGGCATTTTCGTTTTACGACGTAAAGAGCCACACACCGAACGTCCGTACAAAGCGTTTGGATACCCAGTAATTCCTGCGCTTTACATGGCTTGTACGCTGCTGATTTGCATTATTTTGCTGGTTCAAGACACACTTAATACCGGATTAGGTTTACTTATTGTTGCCTTAGGGATTCCCGTCTATTATGTAGCTAAATTGAATAAAGAGTAGGGGGGGGCTGGTTTTGTACGTCCCTAAAATAGGTTGACCACTTTAGTCAATTTATGAAAGCAAATTTGCAGCAGATTCGCCGTTTTCTGTGCGATTAAAAGCTGGTACTTGAGCTTGTCGAAGTCGGCGTATCGAAGGCTCAACCGCAAAGTTCGCCAAGAGTTTTTTTGAAGTATTAAGATTGGAGTATTAAGTATTAAGACTTGGCGACGTTCACCACTTATCGTATCATTTTGCCCGCCTGAACCCACGTATCGTCGGAGCGTGAGGTGTTAAATGCTGCTTTCAGATCTTTTTTATTTGGGCAGCATTTCCGGCTTTCGGCTGTATCTTTTTATTCCGCGTTGCTCCATTAAAAGGATGTCGCCTCTATCCGGGCTGCGAAAATCGTTACCGAGAAATTGGTGCTTGGGCGTTTTGAAGGGCGGTGCCATTTTTCAGGCGGTTTGATACGTTCTGTGTTTTCCTCACCGGCCAAACATTCCACAAAATTATGTGAGCTTCGGCGTTTTCTGTGCGATTAACAGCTGGTGCGTGATCTTGTCGAAGTCAGCGTATCGAAGGCGGAAGATTCTTTTGAGACGCTAGAAAATAGAAGCTAGTCCCGATAGCTATCGGGATTGCGACGTTCACCACTTATCGTATCATTTTGCCCGCCTGAACCCACGTATCGTCGTAGCCTGAGCCTATCGAAGGAGTAAGTTTTTTAGAAGTTAGAAGCTAGACACGAGAAGCTAGTCCCGATAGCTATCGGGATCGCGACGTTCACCACTTATCGTATCATTTTGCCCGCCTGAACCCACGTTTCGTCGGAGTCTGAGCCTGTCGAAGGTTAAATCTTTCAATCTTTCAATCTTTCAATCTTTCAATCTTTCAATCTCGAAATCTCGAAATCTCGAAATCTCGAAATCTCTGAAAAATACGGTTTTTCCGTAAAATTTATTTCCGGGAATTTCGTACGTGGGAATCGCTCCCCATCCCACCCGCCCCCATCGAGGCGAAGTTTTGAAAAAAAATTGACATATGGTTACGGGTTTTCCGCATATTTTTTCTAAAGTTCGAAAACAGCAGGTATTTGATTTCCACAGAGGTTAAGATGATTCGTTGATTGGTAACGATTTTCGCGGCCGTGACTGCAATGAAAATAGAGCCGTAACCGCGGTATGTGAGGGCGGTTTTGGAGCAGCGACCAGCGGAAGCTGTTACAAAAGCGTGCCTGAACTACCGCGGTTAGGCTGTATTGCAATGAAAGGCGCGAGATGCCGCCCAAAAAATAAAAAAGCCGATTTCCTTTCGAAAACCGGCTCTTTTGGACAAACATCAAGAATTAGTATTTCAACTTCGCGCTTAATTCAAACTCGTCGTTGATTGTTTTATCGCCTAAGTTGCTGAAGAAGCTTCCTGAACCGTATTTGATATCGTATTTAGTACGGTCTACGTTAAAGTTTGCCGTAGCTGTACCGTTAGCAACTTTCAATTCGAAGTTCACTGAATTTGTGATTCCTTTGATCGTTAAGTCAGCAGTTACAGAATAAACGCCAGCAGATTTCTCGCCGATTGATTTGAAAACCAATTTAGCCGTTGGGAATTTCTCTACACCGAAGAAATCTTCGTTTTTCAAGTGACCTTCCAAGTTTTCTTTACCTTGACCAGGCTTTAAGTCGGTTACTGTGATCGACGTCATGTCAACCGTAAAGTTACCGCCAACTACTTTTGAACCTTTGAAGATAAGTGTTCCTTCTTTCAAGCTAACATCGCCTGAGTGTGAACCCGTAACTTTTTTTCCAACCCAAGAAACGGTACTTGCTTTTACATCAACTTTTTTAGATTGTGCAACGGTTGTTGCTGTAGCGAATGCGAATAGGCTTAAAGCCAATAATTTGATTGTTTTCATTGTTAAAATTAAGTATTAAGATGGTTTAAAATATGTTCAATTTGGTTTGCGAAATGCTCTTTATCGCTTGAACTGAGCTTTGAGAGCAATTCGGCTTCTTTTTGCGCGAGTATCGGATCTATTTGCTCGAGAAGTTCGAGTCCTTTAGCGGTGATACACACTTCTATTTTACGTCGATTTTCCTCGCAAACGGTACGAGTAACGAGTTCTTTTGCCAACAGTTTATCGACTAAGCGCGTCGTATTACTTGTTTTGGAAATCATTCGTTCTTGAATCAGGCACATGTTGGCAGGTTTTCCTTGTTGCCCACGTAGGATTCGCAAGACATTAAATTGTTCTGCAGACAAATCGAACGATTTAAACTTAGTTGCCAAAGATTCGTAAAACGCATTTGCAAGACGCATCGTATTCACAATCAGTCGCTTGTCCTGATTTTGAATTTTACTAGCTTGTTGCGTTAACTCTTGCATATACAATATTTGTAGGTACAAATGTATAAACCTAAATTAGATTGTTTACTTTTGGTACGCTAAATTTTCGTTAAATTAATTTTATGGTAGCTCATCTCAATCAATCAGACTGGCAAGCAAAGCTTTCAGAATCTACAAATCCGCAAATTATCGACGTACGCACAGCCGAAGAAGTAGCCGAGGGTTATATTCCAGAAATGATTCATTTTGATATTTATGGAGGTCAGGAGTTTATTTCTGCCTTGGAGTCGTTAGATAAAACGCGTCCGTACTTTGTATATTGCAAGTCTGGCGGCAGAAGTGCACAAGCTTGTGATATAATGGAAGCGCTTGGATTTACTGAAACCTACAATCTTCTTGGTGGCTTTTCATCGTGGACAGGACCAAAAGAAATTTAGTTTTTTTCTTTTTAATAGTCTGATTGTTAATATTTGTTTCTATTTTTGGAGCGGTTCCCCAATTAACCAACCCAACACAATGAAAGCAAACCTAAGTTCAGGATCTCAGTGGAGACGCTCTATTCTTGCAGCTGCTTTAATTCTCTGCGCTTATTTCAATATTGCGGATAATTTTGCTGTACAAATTGTTTTGTATGTTGCTAGTGTTTACTTGGTTTTGACTGCTATTTTTAAAATCTGTTTGATTTATAAAATTTTTGGAATCAATGCATCGAGACAGCGCCGTTCAGGTACAGGGATGTATTAATCTGGATTAGCCAGCGTTTCAAACAACTTAGCGTGCGCGGAAAGCAGTCTGTTTCTAACCGCGATTTCTGACAAGCGACTACTAATTAGCGTGTTCTCGCGAGTATTCAAAAGGAATAATGAACTTTCTCCCGCCTCAAATAAACGGGTTTCCGCATTAAGCATCGTTCCGGTATCTCGAACAAGTTCCCGCATTAATGAGGCTTGTTTTTCAAGGGAAACAATTTCTGTTTGTGCGGCTTGAATTTTGTTTTCTAACTGCCGCGTCTCAAACTTCAAAGATAAATTAGCATCCGTTAGAGCAAGCTTTGCGCGTTGTAAGTTTCCGCGTTCTTTCCTTATAAATATTGGAAAGTAAAAGTTAAATCCTACTTTATAATCGTCGAATCGTCGAGAGGCATCGAATGAATCGGGCTGAAACAAGTAACTGTAGCCAAAGTCTGCCCTTGGTAATAGTCGGTTTGCAGCCAAACGACGCTCAATTTCCAGCATTTTTACTTTAGTTTCGAGTGCCTGAACTTTTGGATGTTGATTTAAATCAACATTACTGGTAATCATTTCATTGGTTTGTAAGACTTCCGAAATACGTTGTTCTGTATCAGGTTCCGGAATCATATCTTCAGCCAGTTCTAAGGGTACATTGTTTTCAATCCAAAGGAAATTACTCAGTTCTAATCGGGCTTTAATTAGTTTTAGATTGGAATCTTCTAAAGATAAATTTCGATTCACTACCACGATTCGCGCTTCCGTACTATCGATAACTGGTTTATCGCCTTCCTGAATCAAAATTTTGATACCGTCTAAACGAATTTTAGCATTTTTGGCAAATTCCTGATAAAGTTCGTATTCGCGGTACTGACGTTGCCAGCTAAAATAGGCTTCGGCAGCCTCATACAAGACTGCGGTAGCCATCAAATTTCGGTCGGCGCGACTCAAGGTTTGTTGTAGCTTCGCTTTCCGTAAGTCGGCCATTCGCTTATTGATAAACAAATCTTGTGCAATCGGAATCGATATGCCTACGTTGCCCAAACCTGTTGCCGGAACTAGGTTTTGCGGGTTTAAATACTGTCCGTTATTGTCGTCGATTCCGGCTTTAATTTCGATTCCGTACCAAGTCGGAATTTTAAACGTTCCGTTGAAAACATTGTAATAGGTACTTCCTTTAAAATCTTTGCGCTCGAAATCGGCTTCCAAAACCGGATCAAAAGCGCCGCGTGCCGTCATTAAAGCAGCTTGTGCAGCAGATATTTCTAAATCAGCACTTTTCACCAAAGGATGAAACTTGCGTACAAATCCCATGTACTCCTCAAACGACATGATTTTGGGATTATCCTGCGCGAAGGAAAGCTGTCCGATTAAAGCAAGCAGTAACAGTCGTACTTTCATTATTTACCGTCTTTTTTCGGAGTTGAAGAATTCGACTTAATATCAGAGCTAGCACCTTTGTAGTAATTAGGCGGGAATCCGTTGAGGCGTCGCCAAATTTCAAACCAAACCGGCACCGTTTCCAATAAGGCAATGGTTTGCGCTCCCGAACCAATAGCTAATTGCGTAGGCCACTGCTGGTCGGTATTATCCGGAGCAATAAGCACTCGGTATTTGCCGTTTTCGCTAATGAAATTTTCAATAGCTACAACAGTACCACCAAAAGTTCCGTAAGACATGTCGGGCCAGCCCGAAAATACAATTGTAGGCCATCCGTCAAACCAAACACGAACTTTTTCACCGCGTTTAATCAAGGGTAAATCGATTGGCGAAACAAAAGTTTCAACAGCAATTTCGAAATTTTGCGGCATGATACTTACCACCGGAGTTCCTTCTTTTATAATTTCGCCAACACCCGACTGCAATGCGCGGTTTACATAGCCGTCCTGCGGAGCTAAAATGTAATACATGCCGTTTCGAATGTTGTAATTAACGTACTGATTGTCGAGTTTGTTAACTTGCGCCTCGGTGTCAAACTGACTACTTTTTGCCGTAAACTGGTCGCTTTCAACCTTAGCAATCTTTTCCGCGTATTCGGATTCCAGACGATCTAATTCGACAATAGCATTTATCAGTTCATTTTTAGACGCCAAATATTTATTTTCAATCGTGATGATTTTAGCTTCCATTTCCTGCTGTTTCAAACGCTTTTCTTCGACATCTGTAACAGGTTTTAGTCCGTCTTTATTTAAGGTAACTGCTCGATTGTACTGCGTGTTTGCAATGCGCAACAGCGTTTTTGTAGCAACTAAATCGGTACTGTCGCTTTTGATTTTTAGTTTTGCTTGCAGTACTTTGTTACGCGCTTGTTCTGTTTTGAGTTTTAACTCTCTTAAGATTGCGCCTTTCTGACCTTCAAGCGCAACTACTTTTTGCCCGTAAGAAGCTGCCGCCGATTTCTTGGCATCGCGTTGATTCTTCGTGTTTTCCACTAGGTTCGGATCCAAATAATCTTCTTTAACCTCGCTGAGATACACAATAGTATCGCCTTTTTTAACAAATTGGCCTTCTTGCACATACCATTTCTCAATACGTCCGGCAATGGTTGTATGAATGGTTTGCGGACGTTGTCCCGGTCTCAAGGTCGTTACAGAACCCGTTCCGGAAATGTTTTGCGTCCAGGGCAAAAACATGAAAATGATTAGGATGATTCCGAAGATCGCCATGAAACGATTCAGAATTTTATAATGCGGACGGTTTTCCAAGCTGCGAACTGTCTTAAATCGCTCTGCCTGTGGAATATATACGGAGTTTTCTTTAGATAAATTCAGCATCTTAAACTAATTTTTGATCGTTAATGATTTCACCTTTTGACATGGAAACTACACGAGTTGCTTTCGACTTCCAATACTGATTTTTCGAAGTAACGATAACAGTCCAACGGTTTTTCTTATCCATAATAAAATCGATGATTTCCTTGGCAATCGGCTCGTCCATCGTATCAGTCGGATCTTCATAAAACAACACCAATGGCTTGCGAACGATACTTCTTGCAATCAGAATTTTCTGCGCATTCGAAGAAGAGAATTGCTTTCCATCGGGAATAAGCATGGTATCTAAACCGTCGGGTAGCGACTTAATTAAGTCTTTCAATTTTACGGCTTCGATGGCGTATTTCAGATCGTCTTCTTTAATGTCTTTATCTCTAAAAGTAATGTTCTCTAAAATGGAACCTTCAAAAAACGTCTCGCGTTGTACTATCGTCTCAATACTATTTCGGTATTGTTGCAAATCGATTTTCTTATAAGTATCATCGTTGATAAATAAAGCGCCTCCCGTTGGTCGTAAAATACCCGCCAATACGCGTATCAAAGTGGTTTTCCCCGAGCCGTTATTTCCTTCCAAGAAAATTTTCTCACCCTGATTAATCTGTAAATTTATGTCGCGAAGCGTGTCGACATCCGTTCCCGGGAAACGGAAATCCATGTCCTCAGCTTGTAACTGAATCTCGGTATAACAGGCGCTCACTTCATTTCGTTGTTGCTCTTCCATTTCCATATCGGTAACCTGTCCGATTTTTTCCACGGAAGTGAGTACATCGTAAAAAGTCTCCAATCCAATCACAATCTTCTCTACCGAACTAATAACAAGAAGAATAATGATCTCAGCTGCCACAAACTGCCCGATGTTCATTTGCCTGTTCATAACCAAATATCCGCCCACCAACAACAAACCTGCCGTGATAATGATTTTAAAAACAATAAGTTGACTGTACTGCGATTGAATAACTTTAAAGTGCTTTTCGCGATACATGAGATACTCATCAGTGAGTTTATCGTTTTTTTCCATCGCAAAGCAAAAGTGCTGGTACTTCTTGAAACTATAGTTGTTTCGAGCAATTTCTTGCAACCAACCAGCAACTTTATACTTGTATTTCGATTCGTACATCGATGTGTTTAAACCGCGCTTGTATGAAAACTTAAAGATTAAATAGAGTAGGAGCGACAATAAAATGCCAAACAATAAAAAGTACGGATGATACAACGAGAGTAAGATCATACCAAAGGTAATTTGCAAAATGGCTGCGGAAAAGTCGAGCAAGAGTTTTGAAATACCTTTCTGAATGGCTAACGTATCAAAAAAGCGGTTAGCTAACTCCGGTGGGTAAATTTTATATATTTCAGTGAACTTGATTTTTGGCAAGCGCGCCGCAAATTCGAACGACGAACGAATAAAGATCTTTTGCTGCAAATTCTCGGTAATACGCAATTGCATCAGCGACATGAGGCCGCCCAAAGCCACGCCAATTACTACAATTATAATCAATACGACCAGCGAAGCACTTACGCGACCCGATTGTAAAAAATTGATGATGCTCTGAATACCAAGCGGCAAAGAAAGCGAAATCAGACCGGCAATTATCGCATACGCAAAAATCTGCATCACGTCTTTGCGATCCAATTCGAGCATGCTGTATAATCTTTTTAAAGGCGTCATATTAATTCTGTATAGTATTAGTGATTAGATGGGTGTAAAATTCGGAAACCGACTTTCCGTTGTCTATGCTCGAAAGTGATTCCAGGTGTTCACTCAAAAAGTGTTGGTGAAGCGCACCCGAAATTACCGTCGAAACCAAGCTTTCTGCAAACGGATAAGTCGGATTGATTTCCTTGATGATCGAAACAATACGGGCATTCAACCGCTTGTAAATCAAAAAGAACCCTTCCTTATTTTCCTGATCCACTTCTTTGGTATGCATTACTTTTGAAAACTCGGCTATAATAATCCGACTCAAAATAGCTTCGTTAATGTGCGCGGTATCGGTGTCGTCGAGAACTTTTTCGGTTACAATTTCAACAGCTATCTTAAGTCGCACACACGGATCCTCGATATTGTTGGTAGCAAATACCAAACGATACTCTAAATACGACCAATACCAGCTTGCCAAATACAGCAGCAATTTATGCTTATTTTCGAAGTATCGATATACCGAACTCTCGTTAGATTTAATTCGCTCGCCTAACTTCTTAAACGTAAAGTTTTCAAAACCAATTTCATCAATAAGCAAAATACTTTCGCGAATGAGGTTCTTCCCCAATTCCGAAGTCTCCGGATCTTTGACAAACGTTTTTTGATGTACCTGCAATCGGATATTTGATATAAGCTCTCGCATTCTCAAATTATTTAGCGCAAAATTAATAGTATTACTATCGATTTATCATAGTTTAACTTTTATTTATCGTTTTTTTGGGCGTTCCGGCGGGTCGTTCCTCCGGCGCCGTCGGGCTATTCGCTGCAATTCAAACGCGCTGTTTTGGCTTTTGCAGCACAAGTTTCGGCTTCTGAGGTCGCCGGTACTTCTGCGCAAAAGCAGCAAACAACTTGTTTTCATTTCCGCTGCTATCCCTAACGCAAACGTGCAATACCTATAAAAATGCGATTTTATCAAGCCTTTTACAAAAATTGGTTAACGGTTACACGTGTTTGTAGAAAAAAAACTATTTAATAGTTAAATTTTGGTATTGTTATTTTCATTTATAGTGAGAAATTTGCTCAAACACAAAATCAAAATATCATGAACACCAACAACGACAGTGGAAAGGTAATTTCTTTAGAAGAGGCTTGCCAATATACCCATGCTTTTCAATCTGCAAACCCGCAAGCAATTTTCTCATACCTTGTAAGTACAAATAATTTAAATCAGATTTTGGAGCAAATAGATTGTTCAGGAATACGAATTTACAATGGATACGATGTCAAAAACCAAAAAAGCAATATTGTTTTAGTTGGGGTAGATGAAAACGGAAATGATATGACTAAAGGTGTTTTATTAGATGAGTTACGATCTTGTCCTTTTGATTGTCCAGGTGCCAGTCCATTAATGAAAATATAAAAATTGGATAACACTTTTTTCTACACAGCACTTTTAGCAGGAGTTCTTGATGTAGCCATGTTGTTTTACGTAAAAAAAGCGGCTATAAATTCAGGACCATTCACGCCATTTATTTGGCTCATAGGTATCTCAACGCTTTACGAGTACTTTATCACGCATCTTTTATATACAGATACGTATTTTTGGTTTCAAATTTATCCGTTTTTAAGTTTCCTAGCAATTCATTACTTCTTTAAAAACCTTTTAAAACCCAGCCACCAAAAGCTCTTTAAATGGCTTTTAATCGGTTTCATCGCTGTTTATATGAGTTCGTTTTTTCTATGGGTCGACCGAAGTATAATGTATCTTGCTATGGCTATCAATAGAACCTATATAACTGCTTTTATCTTTTTAAGTGTCCTATTATGGTTCCGAAAATTAATGGACGATTTAAAAGATTGGAATTTATGGGACAATCCGAATTTTTATTTCATCCTTTCTCTTACCTTGTATTACGCAAGTACACTATTTCTGTTTTTAGCCAGTAACTTCATAGTTAAAAGTTCCCTTTCCTTCACCAACTACTGGGAAATAAATTGTATCGCTGCAATTTTCTTTAGACTTTTAATTAGTTTTGGCGTATGGAAAATGAAGACGGACTAGTAATTTTCTTCTGGATTGGCACCTTAATCATGATTTCCATGACGCTAGGTGTTTTGCTAATTGCGTTAATTTACCAAAGAAAAGTTCTGAAAATCAGACAAGCCGAGTCTGAGAATTTACTACGTGTATCGCTCGAATCCGAAAAACGAGAACGCAAACGTATTGCAGAAGATTTCCACGACGGCATTAGCGGCGATATGATTACCATACGCAACCACATCTCGCAACTGGAAACAAAAATCCAAGATCAAGAAAGTCGTGCCGTTTTGTACGGCGTAAAAACATCGGTTGAAAACATGCTCGCCGAAGTGAAAGTAATCAGCTATAACCTAATGCCGCCTTTGCTTGATACACTTGGACTAGTACCAACCCTAGAAGATTACTTCGAACGAATTAAAAAATGGAGTTTACTTACCATTCACACTGATTTTTATCAGCGCGATATTCCCGTTTCTGCCTCAAATTCCTACGAACTCTATCGAATCGTGCAAGAATTACTCGGTAATATGCTCAAATACGGCAATGTTACTGTGGTTCATTTCAGTATCAAGAAAATAGACTCCTTTCTGGAACTTGAAATTAAAGACAACGGTTCGCCATTCGACTTTTTTGAAAATCTAAAAAAATCAAAAGGCATGGGACTTAAAAACATTCTTTCGCGAAGCAAACAAATCGGCGGTAAAATCAAACAAAGTTCCTCCGAAACCGGAAACGTCATTCAAATTCGTTTTCCAGCGAGCGAACACGAAAACTGAATTTTTTGTAATCTGCTATTCATACTATTAAAAGAGCTCTTGTAGATTTCAGTAAGTATCATCTACAAAAAAATCCTTGATTTTAACGAATAAAAAAAGCGGCACTAAACCAAAGTACCGCTTTTTTTGTGGAGTCGCCGAGAATCGAACTCGGGTCCAAACAAGCAACCAAAAAACTTTCTACACGCTTATTTACCGCTTAGATTTTCGATGTTTGGCTTGGCCGGTAACCGCCACCGAACACTTAGCTTCTGTTATTTCGATGTCGCTTAGAAGCATCGCAACACCTAGGTTTATTTTTACGATTTACCTTAACCAAATGCCATAAACCAAGGCTTTTGAGGTAAATCCTGCTTTCCTACCTGGTAGGACGAGGCTAATCTTACTAAACTTCAGATTATGCAGCAAGAGCGTAGTTTCCTTCGCCGTATAAAAGTGTGAAGCCTTTTATTAACGAGAATTACTCCAGTTCTCGACGTGCTTATTTTCCAATTCAACTTGCTGTCAAAACCAGTCGACCCCAAGTAAATTCGAGCCTGCAAATATAGTGCCTCTTTCCGCAGTACGCAAGTTTATTCCCCAGCCTCGCCATCAATCGGATAGTTTCCGAATGCCGAAGCTAATTTAAACGACTGATACGGTACTTTGCTGTATTTGTTAGACAACGCAATGATGCAAACCGAATCTTTACGCAACGTCACGTACGAACTCGTATTTCCGTGCCACCAGCCGTTGTGGTAAAACATTTTTTCTCCTGTCTTCCATTCATACAAACGAATTCCGATACCGTAATTACGCGTTCCGCGACTTTCGTAACTGTAACCGCGATAAATTTCTTGCTTGTCGGCATCCGTGAAAAAATCATCGGAATAAGTCGCCTTATCAAACAGCAACAAATCACGTGGTGTCGAATAAATGTTTTTGTCGCCGTAAGTATCGTCTAAATGATCGAAAGCTAAACGCATCCGATTTCCTTTATAGGATTGGCAAACGGCTTCTTTATCCAAATCATCGGTCATAACAAACGAATGTTTCATTCCCAACGGCCCAAAAATATACTCTTGCATCAGTACAGGGTAACTCTTTTGTGTTACCTGCTCGGCTATAAGTGCCAGGAAAACATAGTTGGTATTGCAATACGCAAATCGCTTCCCAATCCCTCCCTGCAACGGAATCGAAAACTTGTTGAAAATAGCTAAAACATCGCTGTTCTTAACCCGATTGCGTTTATCCCAAATTTCCTTCTCATCGCACAAATACGCATAATTAGCTAAACCACTCCGATGTGTTAACAAATGCCGAACGGTCATTCCCAAATACGGAAATGGTTTTAAATACTTGGAAACATCGTCGTCGAGTTGTATTAAACCTTCGTTTTTTAAACGCATGATCAATGCAGCCGTCAACACTTTAGAAACCGAAGCAATATGTATAGGTGTCTCGGCTTTTATCGAATCCCGACGCTCAAAACTTCCGCAACCTTTGTATGCTTCGTAAATTATCTGACCGTTCTTCGCTACTAAAAAAGCACCACTGACCTGATTAGACAACCAATATTTCTTGAAAAACTGATCAACCGCAGCAGCTTTCTCTTGTTTATATTGTCTCGATAAAGTTCTGAATGCCACCTGAAAAGGTTGCTCATGATCCGAATTACTCAAACGATCACGCGCATCTCCAACACAACTAGTCACTAAAACTAGCATCAACAAAATTAAATGCCTCATAGTACAGGGGAGTATTAGAGCAAATATAGCAGTCGAACCGCACTATTCACAGCTACTCATGTTAATTTATGAACCAATGCTGGTTGAAATATTTTTGCCTTTGCTTGTGTTATGAAATAACGATGTTATATTTGTAACATATTAAATAGCTTTAGTTAGTATTTTATAAACTACAACGATTTCGTTAATTTTTTAAAAATACAGCAAAGTACTTTAAGCAACAACAACACAACTGTAATGAATTTTGAATACTGCTATGAAATTCGGAATTATTAAAGAACGAAAATCGCCGCCAGACAGACGTGCAGTCTTTAGTCCTGCGGCGCTCATCCAGCTTCGAGAACGCTATCCCGAACTCGAATTTGCTGTAGAATCTTCTGATATTCGTGTTTTTACCGACGAAGAATACCGCAACGCCGGCTTCGAAGTAACAACCGATTTATCCGACTGCGATGTGCTCTTTGGTGTGAAGGAAATCCCTGTCGACAATCTTCTGCCAAACAAAAAGTACTTCTTCTTTTCTCATACCATCAAAAAGCAAGCGCACAACCGCAAATTGTTGCAAGCTGTGCTGCAAAAAGACATCGATTTGTTCGACCACGAAACGCTGGTAAATGCCGAAAATAAACGCTTAATCGGTTTTGGTCGCTACGCCGGAATTGTAGGTGCGTACAATGGTTTACGCGCTTTTGGCTTGAAATACGAGTTATTCGAACTGCCAAAAGCCGAGTCGCTTTCCTGCAAACAAGCACTAGAAGAACGCGTGAAGCGATTGGTTTTGCCAAACATTAAAATTGTGCTCACTGGACACGGAAAAGTGGCAAACGGAATCGAAGAAGTCTTGCAAATGGCTAAGATTAAGAAAATTAGCGTTGCCGATTTCCTTACCAAACAGTACGACAAACCCGTTTACGTACAATTAGACGTAACCGATTACTACAAAAGAATTGATGGTAAAAACGCTAGTAAAGCTGATTTTTACCAAACGCCCGAAATGTACACCTCCGATTTTGAACGCTTTTCTAAAGTTGCCGACGTGTACATGGCCGGACACTTTCATGCGACGCAAAATCCGGAAATTCTAAGCCGAGAGCTGCTCAACGCTCCTGCAAATAAGATCAAAGTGGTTGCCGACGTGTCTTGCGATGTCGACGGTCCGATTGCCTGCACCATAAAAGCCAGCACCATTGCCAATCCATTTTTTGGATACTTACCTTCTACTGGCGAGGAAGTCGATTACAGACACCCGGGTGCCATCACGGTAATGTCTATCGATAATTTGCCCTGCGAATTGCCCAAAGATGCCACCGAAGGTTTTGGCGAAATGTTCATTGAAAATATCATACCAGCCTTTTTCAATAACGACGCCGACGGAATTTTGGCGCGCGCACAAATTACTTCTAAAGGTTCATTAACGCAGCGTTTTCAATATCTGCAAGATTACGTAGACGAAGGCTGTGCACTCGAAAAGCACTAAAAATACTTCAAAAGCCGACTTTCAAGTCGGTTTTTTTTATCAATTTCCTCAATCAAAATTTAAGTTAAGGAGCGTAAATTTTTGAAGTAATTTCTTTTAGAAGCTAATCCTGCTATTCGTTGCAAGTCCGCGGTTTGGCAAGGGTTTGCACAGCTTTTTTGTTTGGCTTCCGTTGGTCGCCAACAAAATACCGTGCGCACAACTCGCCAAGCCTGTGGGCTTTTCGCTGCTATCAGGGCTATTTCACAATCGTTACCATCAAACGATTGTTCACAAACAACACGTGTAAACGTTTTCAAACTCGAATTAGGCCCGAGAATTCGCTTCCAAAATAATGCATCAACGTACTTTTTCAGCAACTTGTTCTTTTCACAAAAACGAAAAAGACCGCCCCCAAAGCGATCTTTCTCTGAAATAAAGAATAAAAAACTACTTTTTTAGTAAACGAGAGGTTAGGGTGCCGTTTTCTGTTTTAACTTCCACAAAATAAATACCAGCGGCATACGAACTCGTGGAGAAAACAGTTTCGGAATTGTTCGGTTGAAAAACCGCAAGCAACTGTCCGATTTGGTTATAAATTTTGATGTTTTCAATGGTCTTGTCCGCCATAATCGTAACTAAATCGGTCGTCGGATTTGGGAATAATTTGAAAACTTCGTAATCAACAGCTTCAACACTCAAATTCGTAGTACAACTAACCGACTTAGTACGAAACGATGTGTCGGTTGCACAAAGTGAATTTTCATGCACAACGTATCGGATATTTCCGGAGTAATTTCCCGACAACCAAACTAATGGAGTTGTTCCTGAAGCTAATACAGCTGTATTATTTGCATTGGAAATGGTTATGAAATCTGTTGCAATCGTAGTCGAAAAAGTGTACTGACGGTTGGCCGAAGCAGTCAAAACCGAAAAATCTCCCGTAATAGCAAACTCTTCTACAATCTGACTCGTATTGTTGCAAGTGGGTACTACCGTTTCCTGCGGATATTGAAAATAAAATGCCTGTGAACAATTCGTTGGAATCGGCGTTGTAAAACTGCCTCCGGCTACCCATGGCGATTTTGTCGCTCCACAGTTCGTTCGAACCCACCAATAATATGTTTTATTCGGCTCAATATTATTACCAGCATAAAAAGCCGAATTCGCGTTTATGTTAAAACTAGGTATGGTATTAATGGTCGGAGCAACGTTGTTCAAACGCACCAATACATCGAATGTATAACCCGCATCATTTTGTATCTGCCAGTTTAGCGTTGCACTAATCGGACCTAACTCGCTCACTTGCAAATTAAATGGCGTTGGGCACGTGGTGTCGGCTGCTGTGGTAAAACTATTTGTCGATGTCCAGTTGCTAAAGTTCGCTCCGCAATTCGCACGGATCCAATAGTAGTAGGTAGTGCTCGCCGAAAGATTGGTGATGGTTTTCGTTAATCCCGTGGCCGTTTCTTGCGGCACGGTACTGGCGGTTGGCGGTACCGAACTGGTACTGTAATAAATTTGATATCCGTTACTTGGAGTCGCGCTATTACTCCAATTTAGTGTCGCCGAATTAAACGTCACATTTGTTGGCGCAGTAACGCTTGGCGTCTGGCACGGACTAACCGGTGCCGGGCAACTAATTGTGGTACTTCGCGAAGCTAATGATACGCCACAAGTACTGTTCGTGTGCAAGTAAGAACGTACTATTCCACCGGTAGCTCCAACAACAATTTCCATTGGGGTTGTACCTTCTCCCAAAACTTGCGATCCATCATTAGTTGTAATTGTCCAATAATCTGTTGCTACAGAACTCGCTAAAACGTAAGTGGTATTAGCCGATAAATTAAGTACCGAATAAGATCCGGTAAAGGTTACCGCGGCAAGGGTCTGCGGACTTCCCGTACAGCTCGGACTTATTGTATTTGCAGGTATTTGTCCGTTTACAGCATTGGTACAAAAAGTTGTTGCAGTTGTTGTGAAACTACTTCCGGAACTCCAAACACTAGTTAACGAGTCGCAGATGCTCTGTACCCAAAAATAATATGTTGTTTGTGGCGAAAGCGAATTTAAATCGACAATATTGGTAAATGTACTTCCTGTTGGTACGGTATTGTCCGTTGGCGGGGTAGGAGAGGTACTCACATAATACACGTAGCTTTCCAAAATGGCACTTTGAGGTGCTGTCCAAGAAATGCTCGCAGAATTTGAAGTGACATTTGAAGCCTGCAGACCAAAAGGCACTGGGCACGTTGGAGCAGCGGGCGTAGTAAAGCTTATCGGTTGAATCCAATCACCTAAGTTCACAATACAATTCGATCGAATCCAAGCATAATACGTAGTACTGCTCTGCAAGTTCAATAACGGATAAGTGGTAACCGAATTACTCGTACTTGCAGTAGGAGTAGCAGTTAACAGCGGTGTTTCTGCGCTGGTACTCAAATAAATGTCGTAGCCTCCTATAGGCGTAACGCTTGATGCATCCCAATCCAAAACAGCCGAAGTCGGCGTCACGGAACCTACAGTTAATCCGGAAGGTGGCGCGCAGGTGTTTATCTCGTCCTGACAGCTCACATATCGGTATCTAATCTCGCTATTATCTACTCCGCAATTTGCGCTGGAGTGTACATAAAATCGAACAAGAGAACCACTGGTGTTGTATGAATTCCAGTAAACCGTCCCTTGTCCGTGTGCGTAAATACTCATGTCTATTCCATTAAACTGAGCAACAGTGATGTAATCGGTAGGAATACTACTTTTAAAAGCATACGTTTTATTTGGAAGAATCGTAATTTTCGCATAAAAACTAGGACCAATTGGGAAATTTGTAATTTGCTGAAAGCCAGTCCCGCATGAAATTGCGATACTGCTTGAATTTATTTCTCCATCGGGCGCATTTACACATTTATAAGGCAAAGTACTCACCGGACCACTGCTAATCCAAGGCCCAAATTGGCCATCGCAAATCGAACGAACCCAAAAATAATATGTAGTGTTTGCCTCTAAGGAACCGTACGAAACTTCCGTAGAAAATGTTTCATTAGTTTCCAAGTTGCTCGTGGGTGGCGTATTGGATTGCGAAATGTCGTATTCATATCCTAAAGAAGGCGTTGGTGTAACTGCATTCCAACGAAAACCTAACTTATCGCTGTGCCGAATGTAAACTTCAATGTATTGAGGCGAAATACAACTGCTAGTCGATTGGTTGAGGAGCACATTTTGTGTCGCATGCTCTAAAGGCAACTCTGCGGCAACTGTATCGATTTCAATTTGATTGATTTCCGTTACTTGCGCAACAGTTTTCATGTGTATTGAAAAAAGCAGCAACACCGCATAAAAACTCAATTTCGTAAAAAAGTACTTGTTCCGCATAGGATAAAAGTTAGAGAATATAATTACCCAAAAGTAGTTTCAATACCTACCCGCAATCGTACCACATATTACATTTTTTTCACAACCACGCACGCGCCGTAAAAGCTATAACTGAATCCGGTACATTTGCCAGTAAGGTCTCAAGTACATGCGAATCATATTTAATTGGTTTTGGTTTTTAATAACGGGTGTCTCTTTCGCTCAAACACTTCATTTTGAGGCTATATCCACAAATTTCGATCTTCCATCTAAAGAGTGTTACAATATTGTAAAAGACTCCAAAGGGTATTTGTGGTGGAGCAGCGAACAAGGTTTAAGTGTGTTTAACGGTTCAAAAATCAAAGTTTTTAATCGACAAAACGGTCTAGAAGACAAGGCCTCGTACGCACTTGCCGAAGACACCCAAAACCGCCTGTGGATTTACGGCGCCAACCGCACGATTTATTTCCATAAAAACGGAAAAATCCATAAAGCTCCTTTCAGTGATTTCATTAAAGCTAAAACAAGCTCTTTCGAAACACCCTACAGTTTAGATGTTACAGACAAAGGCAAAACACTAGTTATCAATACCAATAAGAGCACTTTTGAAGTCGACCTTCAGACCTACAAAGTTTCATCCTTTTCAAATTATACCTCTTACAACTTTGTCGCTTTCCAAAAAACCGACGAAGCCATAACACTCAAGTCGTCTTTTGCTCACAATCCCGCTTCAAAAAACTCCCGTACCGTTGGCATAGTTGATAAGAACAACAGACTAATTCAAACAATCGATCTCACTAAAAGCAGCAACGAATTAATCAGCTCCCGTCCTGTCGTTACCCAAAAAGGCAACAACACTTATTTTGCCATCGACACGTATTTGGTTGTTCTCACTGGAAAGTCCGTATCACTGATCAAGAAATTTCCGCAGCGAATCTTGTCGATTTCTATCGATAAGCAAAATAATTTTTGGATTGGAATGCGAAAAAAAGGACTTTTTCTTTACAAAAATTCCGATCTCAATTCGATGCCTACGTGCGCTCTGGCTGACTTATCCGTGTCGGGCATTCTAGTTGACGAAAATCAGGAAGTTTGGTGTACTACTTTAGAAAAAGGCGTGTTTCGATGCCGAAATGCAAATTTTAAATGGCTGTCTGGTAGCCCCGAAAATTCGCAAACTTATGAGATTTTAAAAACGGTTGGTAACCGCATGTTTACGGCAAATAACCCAAAATCGATTGTTGAACTAAACAACTACAGGCAAATTTCCTACAATATTCCCGGATCCTTTTCTGAAATGTTCCTAGATATCGTCCCACATAACAATAAATGGTATATCGCAAGTCACCAATACATTGCTGTAACCGATTCTAAATTTTCAAAGATCAAACTCCTTCAAACCAATTCAGGTTCCAATCAAAATGCACTTAGTTTACATTTGGTCGATAAACAGTTATACTTCTTAAATATCCGATTCCTCGGTAAAATTAAAGGCACAGCGCTCGACGCCGTAGCAACATTTCCGTTTAAGATAAGAAGCGGCTGCCACCTTGAAGGAAGCAAATGGTTATTGGCATCGTCTGATTTGTTGTGCATATTAGACAGTAAAACGGGCGAAACTAAGCAAATCGCCAAAATGCCCGACCCAGTTACCTGCGTGTACTCCGATTCTAAAAATCGATTCTGGATTGCAACTAAAGGAAGCGGCCTCTATAAATTCCAAAACAATTCCTTACAAAAATATGTGTGCAACGGTCTCGAAGATGCGCTATACATTTCCGATATAAAACAGCATCCCGACAAATTTCTATGGCTTTCGACTCATACAGGTATTTACAGGTTCGATCCTAATAAACAGTCACCGCGTGTCGACAAAATCACCAAAGAACAAGGTTTTATCAGCAACGAAATTTATAGCACGGCATTCAATCACGGACTTTACTATGCCGCAACTTCCGAAGGTTTGTGCAGTTTCACTCCAGAGATTTTTAAAACCAAAGAAACGAAACCCCTTCTCTACTTTTCCGAGTTGCTCATCGACGGTAAAAAGCAAAATTTAAACTCTTTGCAAAAAGAAATTCCCTACGGCATCAGTACTTTGTATTTTAAATTCGATGTTGTCGATTATCAAAATTCAAACCGATTTTTGCGCTATCAACTATCTGGAACCCAATCTAAAAACCGCTTGTCTTCAACCGACTATGTCTCGTTAGATAATTTAAAACCAGGCAAGTATCAATTCAAAGTATGGGTTCCCGCTATTTCGCGAAACCAAGCGAGCCGTGCACTAGTAATCGACTTTGAAATAGCAAAGCCTTTTTGGCAGCAGCTCGGTTTCATCATCTTTTTTAT
This sequence comes from Flavobacterium sp., assembly GCF_027490375.1. Lineage (GTDB taxonomy): Bacteria > Bacteroidota > Bacteroidia > Flavobacteriales > Flavobacteriaceae > Flavobacterium. The sequence continues at coordinate 12,669 of NZ_JAIXYH010000090.1, read as the reverse complement.
TGTTCTCGGTTTGGTAGCAATCACGCTGTTATTTCGCTTTTTGTTGAACCGATACAAGCAGAAAGAGCGCGAAAAAACACAGCTTCACAAACTCATTGCAGAAAGCAAACTAGCTGCGATTCAGGCGCAAATGAATCCACATTTTATTTTTAATGCAATTAACGCCATTCAAAATTACGTGCTCAACAACGAATCGGATTTGGCATACGATTACCTAACGCAATTCAGCAAGCTAATTCGCAAGGTTTTGCAAAACAATCAATCGCGCTTGCTACCCATTTCTGATGAGCTGGAAACACTCAAATTGTACGTAAGTTTAGAACAACTTCGATTTGAACAAGCCTTTGAATATGAGGTTATTATTGATAAAAATATCGATATCTTCCAAACATTGATTCCACCGATGCTTATCCAACCGTACATCGAAAATGCAATTTGGCATGGAATTATGGCCAAGCCAAAGCAAACGAAAGGCCGTATTACTGTAGAATTTCTCACAACTACCGAGATGCTGCTTATCAAAATCAGCGATAACGGCGTGGGTCGCGAGGCATCACAGCAGCTAAAACGCAGTAACAATCACCAGTCTTTAGGCATGTCTATCTCCTCCGCGCGACTCGAAATGGTGCAACGATTGTACGAAACAAAAGCCATTTCTATTGAAGTTACCGACCTTAGAGAGAACGGTCAAATTAATGGTACGTTAGTGCAAATAAGTATTCCCGTTGAATTAACACTTGATTCCTGATGAGTAAGTTGCGTTGTTATATCGTTGACGATGAGAGAAGTGGCAGAGAGTTGCTCGGAAAATTATTAGTTTCGGTTTCCGATGCCGTCGAAATTGTTGGCACGGCTGCCGATATCGAACAGGCATTTAACGAACTGTCGGAAACAAAAATCGATTTGTTGTTTTTGGATATTCAAATGCCGAAAGGAAACGGTTTTTCGCTTTTGAAACGGTTTGAAAATCAGTTGCCTTTCGATGTGATTTTTGTTACCAGCTATCAGGAATACGCCATCCAAGCCATAAAAAGCAGTGCTTTGGATTATCTGTTGAAACCGGTCGATCGTCAGGAATTGTCCGAAGCATTGTTGCGAGCGCAAAATCTAATTCAATCGCGCGAAACCAGCAGACAACAGTTCGAAAATCTCTTCAAAAATCTAGAAAACGAAAGCAGCGCCAAAAAAATTGCCATTCACCATAACGATACGGTGGTATTTATTCCCGAAAATGAGATGGAGTTTATTGTGGCCGACGGGCGTTATTGCAGCATCAATACCAGCTCGGGCGCCACCTACACCACGGCGCGAAGTTTGAAAGAAATGGAAGAAATGCTTTCTAAAAATTATTTCATGCGAATTAGTCACTCGCAACTGGTTAATTGTCTGTATATCAAAAGTTACAGCAAGGGCGATCCGTGCTTTTTGGAACTCAAATCGGGGAAAACCTTCGAAATTTCACGGCGACGCAAACACGAAATCTTGCAAAAATTGAAAAGTCAGTAATTGCAATCCTGAGTTCGATTTAAAAATTGAAGTTAGAAAACAGATAAATGGTTGAATACAAGGCAGATTTGTTCTGGGATACTGTAGTATCGCAAAAAAAATCTAACGAAGTAGGCAGCCGTTTATCTTTTTAGCATAGAAACTGTTCATTTCTATTACTCCTGATTTCATAATTTGCTCATTTAAAGCGTCCTAAAATAGATTTTTAATCGAACTAAGGTTGTATTTTTATGAAGCTATTCCTGCTATTCGCTGCAAGTCCGCGGTTTGGCAAGGGTTTGCACAGGTATTGTGTGCGGCTTCCGTTGGTCGCCACCAAAATACCGTGCGCACAGCTTGCCAAACCTGTGGGCTTTTCGCTGCTATCAGGGCTTTGCCCGACCTATAGCCACAATCGTGCAATTTAGATTGATGGTTCATAAAGAATCGACAACCAGACACCTTTCTTTTGAGAATACCAGAAAACGGCAATTTTGGATTTTTTTCGGAATAAATGGAACGTTACATAAAATTTTATGTTTTCGTTTCTGCTTGTTGTAGTCGGTAATTCGGACGGAATTTTTTTTAAAAACGTAAAGCAACGCTCCGGGGCCTCCAGCCCGCCTCCGGCATAAAATTACAAAATCGATATTTAGAGAACGAATTTTAGTCGTGTTTAAACGTTTATAAACGTTTAGGTAGGTTATGAACAATTTAATTGGCACGAATTACTGGATTTCAAAATCAGTATTTAAGACAAAACAAGCAAATAGCGTCGAGGCGAGACACCAAACCAGAATCATATTTGACATCGAAAATGGCGAAAACGTCTAGATTCACCGACGAAGCAAGAAAAAATGATTGGAGTCGAAAATTTTATAAATCGAAAATTCTGAATAATGAAGCTGCTTTTGTGGATAAATTCGTAAAAAAGGGTATAGCAACGTTCCGGGGCCTCCAGCCCGCCTCCGACATAAAATTACAAAATCGATTTTTAGAGAACGAATTTTAATCGTGTTTAAACGTTTATAAACGTTTAGGTAGGTTATGAACAATTTTAGCACACTACTCAAGCGCACTCCGTAGCGTTTCGACAACAGAATAGCCGGCACTATTTTCGGTGCACGAACGTCGCGCAACCGATTGAGCGGATTAGCCCACAGCTTGCCCGTATGCAATAGGGCCAAGCGAGGACTATGAGCGAAAGCGGGACGGCAAAACCCTACGGATTTTCCACCCAATAGTTTTGCCGGTGCGCCCAAATTAAAATTACTAGTTCGCTGTATCTTGAAAATCTAGGTATTTGCGCTGAAAAAGCGATTTTTGTTCGAACTCTCGTTTTCAGTAAAAAAGCCTTATTTTTAGCGCAATCTAAATAAGGTTATGAAAAGATTTTTTCCACTAGTATTCATTTTAACTTCGGTTATGCAGGCACAGACCCTTAAGTCGCCCAATGGTAAAATTACCGTGACATTTTCCGCGAAAGAGCAGTTGACGTATGAAGTCAGATTCGAAAACAAAGTTGTAGTTGATGTGAGTCGACTCGGATTCAAGCTGAAAGATATTGGCGATTTTAGTAACGGATTTCGCGTTGTTGGCGAATCTAGAAGTTCGGAAAACACCACTTGGCAACCGGTTCTCGGGGAAGTTAGCAACATAAAAAACAACTATAATGAGGTGGTTTTTAATTTATTGCGCGACTCAGATAAACGCCAGATGAACATTCATTTTCGCGCGTTCGACGAAGGAATTGCCTTTAGATACGAGTTTCCAAAGCAGAGCAATCTGAATTATTTTGTTGTTTCTGAAGAACTTACGGCTTTTCAGCTCACTGAAGATTACAAAGCATTTTGGATTCCAGCCGATTTCGACAGTCAAGAATATGTGTACAACGAAACGCCCATCTCGAAAATAGATGTCGATAATTTGAATTTGAACAACGGTATTGGCATGAAATCGATTGCTACGCGTTACGGAGTACAGTCGCCATTGATGTTGAAATCGACTACCGGTTTGTACGTTAATATCTTTGAAGCTGCGGTAGTAAATTATCCGGTGATGCACTTGGCGGTTGACCCGAAATCGTATTTGTTTTCGGCACTTTTGGCACCAAATCCGCTAGGGGAGAAGGCGTATTTGCAAGCGCCTTACAACACGCCGTGGCGAACGGTAATGATAAGTAAAGATGCGCGAGATATCGTGGGTTCGAAAATGATTTTGAATTTGAACGAACCGTCGAAAATTAAAGAAACCTCGTGGATAAAGCCCATGAAATACGTAGGTGTTTGGTGGGAAATGCACGTTGGAAAATCGACTTGGGATTACGCCGGTTCTCAAAACGCACAAAATACAGGTAAGGAGTTAATTGCCTCAGGGAAACATGGAGCTACTACTCAGAATGTGAAGCGCTATATTGATTTTGCGGCTACGCATGGTTTTGATGGTGTTTTAGTGGAAGGTTGGAATACCGGTTGGGAAGATTGGTTTGGTAACTGGAAGGAAGATGTATTTGATTTTGTAACGCCTTATCCGGATTTCGACATCAAGGAAATTACCGAATACGCAAAAAGTAAAAACGTGAAAATGATCATGCATCACGAAACCTCGGGTTCGGTTGCCAATTACGAGCGTCGTTTGGATCGGGCTTTTGCCTTTATGAAAAAGTACGGATACGGAGCTGTAAAAACCGGATACGTTGGAAGAATTATTCCGCGTGGCGAATTTCACGACGGACAAACGATGTTGAACCACTTTAATTGGGTAGCCGAACGTGCAGCAGAGCAAAAAATTATGGTGAATTCACACGAATCGACACGACCAACAGGTTACCACCGTACGTATCCGAATTACATTGCTGCGGAAGCCGCGCGCGGAAACGAGTTTAATGCATGGAGTAGCGGAAATCCGCCGATGCACGAAACCATTTTACCATTTACACGCTTGTTAGGCGGACCGATGGATTACACGCCGGGCATTTTTGAGATTAAAATGAGTGCGTACGATGCTGCGAAAAAAGAGCAAGTACACACTACCTTAGCCAAGCAATTAGCCTTGTACGTGACGCTTTACAGTCCGTTGCAAATGGCAGCCGATTTACCTGAAAACTACGAACGTCATTTAGATGCGTTCCAATTCATAAAAGATGTAGCAGCCGATTGGCAAGATACCAAGTATTTGGAAGCAGAACCGGGCGATTATTTAACGGTAGCTCGTAAAGACAAATTATCAGAGCGTTGGTTTTTAGGTGCAATTACCGATGAAAATGCGAGAAAAACCGAAATTTCGCTCGATTTTTTAACACCGGGCGTAAAATACAAAGCTACTGTGTATGAAGATGGTAAAGGCGCACATTGGGAAAAGAACCCAAAATCGTATGCTATAAAAACTATACAAGTGACTTCCAAGTCGAAATTACAATTACATTTGGCAGAAGGCGGAGGAGCAGCGGTTTCTATCGTTCCAATTCCTTAAATGAAAAACACATTAACCAACCAAAACTAAATAAAAGTTCATGAGTGCAGAAAGTCAAAAAACCAATTGGGCGCAGTTTATACCACTAGTAACCGTTTTCTTTTTTTGGGGATTTATTGCCGCGAGTAACGACATTTTAATTCCCGTTTTTAAGACGGCTTTTAACCTAAGTCAAGGTCAAAGCCAATTGGTTTCTGTAGCTTTTTATATTGCTTACACAGTAGGTTCGATTATTTACATGTTAGTTTCATATGCAACGAAAGGCGATTTAATCAATCGAATTGGATATAAAAATTCTTTAGCCCTCGGGTTGGTTATTTCTGCATTAGGAACGATACTTTTTTATCCTGCCGCCAATACAGGTTCCTTCCCGTTGATGTTGTCGGGATTGTTTATTGTAGCTCTCGGATTTTCGCTACAACAAACCGTTGCTAATCCGCTGGCCATTGCATTGGGCCCAATTACAACAGGTTCGCAGCGCTTAACTTTAGCTGGTGGAATCAACAATTTAGGAACAACTATAGGTCCGCTTTTGGTAAGTTTTGCCATTTTTGGTTCGGCTTCTGATGCCAGTTCCAGTTTAAGTATCGAGAGTGTAAAAGTTCCTTACCTAATCTTGGGAGCGGCGTTTTTACTTGTTGCTGTTTTTCTTAAGTTTTCTTCATTACCAGATAAACCCGCTGCAGTTGTGGAAAGCGAAGCAGATGTGGCTTCCGCTAGAAAATCGGCTCTTGATTATCCGCAGTTGGTGCTCGGAATGATCGCTATTTTTGTGTACGTAGGCGTTGAGGTTTCAACGGCTAGTAATTTACCAGCATACATGGAAAATGGTTTAGGATTTGCAACTAAAGATGTTGCACCCTTTATTTCATTGTATTGGGCAAGTTTAATGATTGGTCGTTGGACCGGTGCGGTAGAAGCGTTTACCGACAACATGAACACACAGAAAATTCTCCGATTTGTAGCTCCCTACCTTGCTTTTGGCGTTTTCTTACTGGTAAATATGTTTATGAAGCATGATTTGTCGCCCTTTTATATTTATGGCCTCGTGATTTTAGTGCTAATTGCAGCAGATATGGCAAGTAAAGGAAATCCGGCTACTATGTTGCTCATCTTTTCTGGTTTAGGAATTGCAGCACTTTTGATTGGTATGACAACAAATGGAATGGTGAGCGTTTACGCATTTACTAGTGTTGGTTTGTTTTGCAGCACACTTTGGCCTTGTATCTTCACGCTTGCGATTAGTGGTTTGGGAAAAAATACGAGCCAGGGAAGTTCATTTTTAATTATGATGATTATGGGCGGTGGTTTAGTGAGCTGGCTGCAAGGTTTTGTTGCCGATTTAACTACCATTCACTTCAGTTATATCGTTGGTGTTATCTGCTTCGCTTATTTGGCATTTTACGCATGGCGCGTGAGTGGAATATTGAAAAATCAAGGAATTGATTTCAGTAAAAAAGTGAGCGGCGGACATTAATGGCAAAATTCAATTCGACTCTTCTGCTAATTGCGGTTGTTGTATTTTCATTCTCAGCAACAGCACAAACCGATGCGGAAATACTGGCCGAAATCCACAAAACAGCGCTTACCAAAGGCAAGTCGTATGTGTGGTTGGAGCATTTGTGCAATAAAATCGGTAGTCGGTTATCGGGTTCTGCCAATGCCGAGAAAGCCGTGCAGTACACGTACGAGCAAATGCGCTTGTTAGAACTCGATTCGGTGTATTTACAAGAAGTAATGGTGCCGAAGTGGGAGCGAGGTGCGCCCGAAGAAGCTTACTATAAAACCGGAAACAAAAAAGTAAAGGTGCCCATTTGCGCTTTGGGAATGTCGGTTGCCACACCTAAAAACGGATTAACCGCAAAGGTTGTCGAAGTACAATCTATCGAAGAATTAGAAAAACGTGGAGCTGCTTTAAAAGGAAAAATCGTGTTTTTTAATCGGCCAATGAATCCCGAATTTGTAGAAACGTTTCGGGCTTACGGAGCTTGTGTCGATCAGCGTTCATCAGGCGCTCGTGAAGCTGCAAAGTACGGAGCCGCGGGAGTTATCGTTCGTTCAATGACGTTACATGCCGATGATTTTCCGCACACCGGACAAACAGGTTATGGCGATTTACCCGAAAATCAGCGTATTCCCGCAGCGGCAATCAGTACGAATGCAGCTGATCGACTGAGTTTGGAACTGAAACTGAATCCAGATCTAGAATTTTATTTTAAGCAAAATTGCAAACAATATCCCGATGTAATGTCGGCTAATGTGGTTGGCGAGATTCGTGGTAGTGTGTATCCCGACGAAATTATTGTGGTTGGCGGGCACCTCGATTCGTGGGATTTAGGAACTGGTGCGCACGACGACGGAGCAGGTTGCGTGCAGTCGATAGAAGTACTCCATCTTTTAAAGAAGATCGGGTACAAACCGCAACGTACCATTCGTGCGGTTATGTTTATGAACGAAGAAAACGGTGTTCGAGGCGGATTAGCTTACGAGAAGTACAGTAAAGAGCGCGGCGAGAATCACATTTTTGCATTAGAAAGCGATTTGGGTGGTTTTTCTCCACGCGGATTTTCGTTTGTTTGCGACGATGCTAATTTCGAGCAAGTTCGCTCTTGGGAATCGTTGTTTGAACCGTATTTAATTCACCGATTTGTCAAAGGTTTTAGTGGCGTGGATATCGGTCCGCTTAAATCGGAGAAAATCGTAAAAGCGGGGTTGCAGCCCGATTCGCAGCGGTATTTCGACCACCATCACGCCGCAAACGACACTTTTGATCACGTACACAAACGCGAGTTGGAGCTTGGCGCTGCTGCCATGACGTCTTTGATTTATTTGTTCGACAAGTACGGAATTAAATAGTTTTTTATTTGGGCGGTCCGGCGGTACACCTTCGCTGGAAATTCTTAACCGCCGTCAGGCCATTCGCTATATCTTTTGCCTTCGTTCCTCCGGCAAAAGGATGCCGCTGCTGTCCTTACCGCGAAAAGCGTTACCAAACGTTAGGTTTTTTGACGAGCTAATTCAGTTGATTTTATTTGTTTTTTTAATTGGTTAATTATCTTTCAATCAATGTTTTAAGCCGAGGTAATATTGCAATATTACAAATGAATTTTTGCAAATCCGAGCCGTCTTCTGTCTGCTCTTTATTTTACAATCAACCAAAATAGATTTTGATTGCAATCAAGAATAAACGTCGATTTATCTCAACACTTTCAATCTTAAATCTTCCATCTTAATGCTTAATACTTCCGTCTTAATACTTCTATCTTAATACTTCTATCTTAATACTTAATACTTTTCCCCGTGTGAGCGGGCGCAATGGCATCCTTTTTGGCGCTTTGTATTTCCACTATCGTTTTGCCAAAAAGATACAATGGAGCACGCGACGGCGCCACTATACTACGGCGAAGCCACCACTGCGCCGGCACACCCAAAAAAAAGGAAAGCGGAGTTAAAGTTGCGGTAAGAATGTGCTTTTTTTTGCTTAGTACTATTGTTCCGGTGACATATTTTTCGGGATAACTGCGTGAAACATTTGGGAGTTTAGTCGATTCAGAAAACGTTTCTGCTAGTCAGTGTGCTTACGGGAAATATACTTTATAAATCACAGAATTCTATTAAATGTATTCTATTTATGGATTTATTCGTATCGTAAATATCTGTTTATTAATTAGATAAATGCAGTGTATAACTTTAAATTTGTGGTGATAAAAGTACTCTTTAAAACTAATTTTATGTATTTCATCGAATAAATATTGCATTTTATCGACAAAAAATTTGGAAATCCGCTTTGGGATTGGTAGGTTTACGCTATCAAATTCCCCAGAAAATGAGCAAAATTACGATCAGTACATTTTTCGCCCTCTTTTTATGTTTTGGTGTTTTCGCACAAAGACAAAATTTATGGAAGGCGTCATCAAATTTCGCAGCTAAAACGGCAATTGAACAGTCGAAAGGCATAAAAAAAGCAAGTTTTTTAGAACTTGATGAAGATGCTTTTTTACAAATGTTACAATCCGGTGGATTGATGACTCCGCGTAGTACGCAAAAAATCACGGTTGATCTTCCGGTAGGAGCAGGGAAAACAGAGACGTTTGAGCTAATGCGTTCAGAAGTTATGCATCCTGATTTAGCGCTGAAGTATCCGGAAATTGCTTCGTTTGAAGGGGTAAGCCGTGATACCAGGGGTAAGGCGGTATTCATATCAATTTATAAGAAGCAAATCCATTTACTTGTTTCTGGTGAGCGTACCTATTATTTAGATCCAATTAAAGGCTTCTCGGGTGTTTACGTTTTATATGATCGATCAGATTATCCTCTTCAAGCGGATAATGATTTTCGTTGTCACGTAGAGGACCTAGGGGAATTAGTAGCGGATGAAGAGCCACAAGGAAATGTGCAATACCGTAACTCTACGGATGCACGCTTGAGACGATACGATTTGGCTGTGGCGTGTACTTCGGAGTATACTGCTTATCACGGAAATACTGTTGCGGGAGCTTTAGCAGCAATTAACACTACGGTTACTCGAGTGAATTCGGTTTTCCGTCGTGAACTTGCTATTATTTTTCAATTAGTTTCAAATAATGATCGATTGATTTATCGAAATAATGTTAATATTGACACACCCGCAGATCCCGACCCCTACGACAATTATGACGGATCTCAGATGTTGGGTGTAAATACAGCAAACATTAATGGAATTATTACATCGGCTGCTTACGATGTCGGGCATGTTTTCAGTACCGGTGGTGGCGGAATAGCAGGAGTTGGACCATGTACTACTACTAAAGGTAATGGTGTAACTGGGATTGTAACTCCTGAGTTTGATCCGTTTGATATTGATTACGTATGTCATGAAATAGGGCATCAATTCTCGGCAGGTCATACACAAAACAACAGCTGTCAAAGATCTGCCGCGGCGGCATACGAACCAGGAAGTGGTTCAACTATAATGGGTTATGCGGGTATTTGTCCGCCTAATATTCAAGGTAATAGCGACCCCTATTTTCATTCAATCAGTATTCAACAAATAACAACACAAGTTGCGGGTCATGCATGTGATACTGAAACTGTTATTACAAATAGTGAACCAACTATAGTTACAGCCGTTCCGGATTATACGATTCCGATATCAACACCATTTAGTTTGACTGCAAGTTTTACAGATGCTGATAACGACCCTTTGCTGTATTGTTGGGAGCAATTTAATAATGGAACTACTTCGGGTACGATGCCGCCTCAAAGCACGTCGACGGATCGCCCTAATTTTAGATCATTTTCCCCAACTTCTTCACCGACACGAGTTTTCCCAAACTTAAATGATTTAATAAATAATGTGACTCCTACTTGGGAAGTTTTACCCAGTGTAGCTAGAACCATGAATTTTAGAGTTACAGCTCGCGATTACAATATAGCAGGAGGCCAGACAAATCAAGATAACGTGGTAATAACCGTTGGAACAGCTGGTCCTTTTCGAGTAACATCGCCGAATACTTCTGGAGTTATTTGGTATGTTGGAGAATCCCGAACAATTACTTGGGATGTAAACTTAACGAATACGGCTACATATTCTCTGAATGTCAATATTCGTATGTCGACCGACGGCGGTTTAACTTACCCCGTGACATTACTTGCAAATACGGCTAACGACGGTACTCAGGCAATTACGGTTCCTAACAACATTGGAAACCGCGTTCGAATTCGTGTTGAGGCCGCAGCCAATGTCTTTTTTGATATTTCGAACTTTGATTTGGAGATTAAATCAAACAAATTCGAATTTACTACAGCAAATTCCATCAGCTCAGTTTGTAAGCCAGCCAACGGAAGCTATACAGTAAACTTTACTGTTGCTCCGGGCTTCAGTGAAACGGTTACCTTTTCGGCGGTAGGTCTTCCTGCTGGCGCAACTGCATCTTTTTCACCAACAACCCGCAGCACTACGGGAACGGTTGCAGTTACGATTTCCGGAATATCGGCTGTTGCAGTTGGCAATTATAACATTTCTGTTAGAGGTGTTTCTACTACTTCTGACATTTCAATTCCGTTATCGTTACGAGTTTTTGATAACAACATCGGAACAATTTCACTTACATCGCCTGCAGATGGCGCAGAAAATAGAACTAATAATCTAGAACTGTCTTGGGGTGCTTTAACAACTGCCGCAAGTTACGATGTACAAATAGCTACATCTCCTGATTTTGCAACGCTGTTCCAATCTGCAAACGTGATTGGTAGCACTTATACAGCTACAGGTTTAACAAGTGGCGCTGTTTTTTATTGGAGAGTACGTCCTGTGAATCCATGTTTACAAGGTAGTTTTTCCGAAGTACGCTCGTTTCAAGTGGCTAACGATATTTGTAGAACCTATGCCGATGAGTACTTCGATGGAAATGCCATTTGGGAAGAAGGAACCACAAATGCTGTGATTGCAAAAATGGATGTGCCAGATGATATTTCAGTAACCGATGTAACTTTCTACATGCGAGCGCAGCACGAATCTCTTGCAGATATCAAGATGCAGTTGTCGGGTCCCACGGGTATTTTTGCTGAAATTTACAACAGAGACTGTACTACTGGAGCAGATTTTGATGTTACTTTCTCCGATGCGGGAACGGTGCTTACCTGCGGAAATGTAACTCCAGCAACCAATGCAGGTCTGGAAGGAATTCAGCAAGCAAGTCAATTGCTCAGTAAATTTGATGGTTCAAACGGTCAAGGAACTTGGACACTTCTTGCTACTGACCGCGGTGGAAACACTTTCGGAGGTACCTTCAACGAATTTTCGGTTAGCTTATGCGGAAAACTGCAAATCAACAATAATATTTCGCTTACAAATAACTTAATTCCCGCCAATTTCAATCAAACAACGACAGTTACAAACGCTCGATTAAATGCTACACAACCAAGCTCAACGACAGCTCAGATTATTTACCGAGTAGTTACATTACCTTCCAAAGGTCAATTGCAAAGATCAGGAGTGCCTTGTACCGTTGGTTCTACCTTTTCTCAAGCAGATTTAAACTCGGGAATAATTACCTACCAGCATACAGCAGCTGATACAAATTCCGACAGTTTCCGATTTACCGTAGTAGGAAATTCTAATACGTATGTTGGTGCTCAAACTGCAAACTTGACCATTTGCAACCTCGCTACTACAGGAAATCAAAACAACGTGAGCTGTTTTGGTTTGTCGACCGGTTCTGCCACGGTGAATGTTACGGGCGGAACAGCTCCTTACACATACCTTTGGTCGCCTTCTGGCGGAACAGCTGCAACAGCAACGAACTTAGCAGCAGGAACTTATACAGTAACAGCAACAGATGCAAATGGTTGTACTATTGATCGCGTTTTTACCATTACACAACCGGCTGCCGCATTAGCACTAACGGCACAATCGCAAATAAATGTGGCTTGTAACGCCGGAACAAATGGATCTGCAACCGTAAATGTGGCAACAGGTGGAACAGGAACTTACACGTACGACTGGACCCCCGGCACCCCAACCGGCGACGGTACGCGTACGATCACAGGTTTAGCTGCAGGAACTTACACTTGTACAGTTACCGATTCAAACGGTTGTACTGCTTTCGTGAATTTCACGATTACCCAACCAGCCGCTGCTTTAGCACTAACGGCACAGTCGCAAATAAATGTGGCTTGTAACGCCGGAACAAATGGATCTGCAACCGTAAATGTGGCAACAGGTGGAACAGG
>NZ_JAIXYH010000056.1 GCF_027490375.1 Flavobacterium sp. | reverse complement strand
GTTTTTTGGTGGCTTGACACGTTCTGTGTTTTCCTCAACGGTACCCTATTGCGCAAAAATCTGTGAGGTTCAGTGTTTTCTGTGCGCTTAAAAAGCTGGTATGTGAGCGGGTCGAAGGCGGCGTTGTGTACTTTGTGAGAAACTTCGTGCAACATGGTGCTCCCTCGAAGGCTGAGCCTGTCTAAGGCGGCATTGTGTACATTGTGAAAAACTTCGTGAAACTTCGTGCTCCCTCGACGCCTGAGCCTGTCGAAGGTTGGTGCCTGAGCCTGTCGAAGGCCGGTCCGAATTATAAGTATCGACGCGTTCTGTGTTTTCCTCACCAACTAAATTTTCCACAAAATTCTGTGCATTTCTGCGTTTTCTGTGCGCTAAAAAAGAATTTCCCCAATACAACCGCAGCAATTCCAAGTTGTAAACCGAAAGCCGTTACCGTTATTTTCATGCTTAAAATTGTACTTCACACATTTTTATCCTTTTATAAATCCCAATTTCACAACTTTTTACCTCAACATAACTACACAACAAACCACTTTGGTTATTGCCTAATCTCGCTGTTAGCAGTCGTATAGCCGTTATGTAATTAGTTTTCGCCTGTATAGTTTTTGTAACGTCATAAAAAATCTGATAATCAGCAAAATGACGTCATTTACAGAAATTAACCAAACCATGAAAAACCTCTTCTTTGCGATACTGCTTGTAGCTTCAGCTCAATCATTTGCACAACCCACCACGGCTCCAAACGCACCAACTAATAATCCGGCCGACGTAGTTTCTATCTACGGAAATACATTTCCAAATATCGCCACAAACTATAATCCCGATTGGGGACAGTCGGGTATTTGCTGCACCAACGCCAGTTTCGATGTTGGCGATGGCAATCTCGTATTAGCGTACCTCAATTTTAACTACCAAGGAACAAACCTCGCAGCGCAAAATCTTTCCAACATGGAATTTCTGCATGTTGATGTCTGGACCAACGCCAATCCTACAAACACAATCTTACAGGTAACTCCCGTAAACAACGGCAGCGGTCAGAGCGAATTTCTAGTAACCATAAATCACACCCAAGGTAACTGGTACAGCGTCGATATCCCCAAAAGTGCGTTTACTGATATGACGTGGGATTCGGTTTTTCAAATGAAATTTGCTGCAAACGGACCCGGAAGTACCTCGCCTGTTGATATTTACCTCGATAACGTTTATTTCTGGAAACCAGCAACCCCACCTGGTGCCGATCCTTCTTTGGCGGCATTGAGCATCAATGGCGTTGGTCTTCCAAATTTCTCTGCAATTACAACGAATTATACGGTCGATTTAGTTGTAGGTACTACCGATATTCCGCAAGTGTCGGCTGTTGCCACCGATCCAGCTGCAAACATTGTGATCGTACAAGCAAATGCATTACCAGGAACCGCAACAGTAGTTGTAACTTCTTCAAACGGACAAGTACAAGAATTTTATAATGTAAATTTTACTACAAACACCCCAAATGTGGCTCCAACTCCGGGTACGCCCAACGCCGAAGTGCTTAATATTTACAGCGATACCGGTAACTTTACAAATACATGGACACCCGATTACGTTTTTGGAGAGTTCGCATCAACGCCCGATTTAGACGGTACTGCCGTTACCAACGAAGCAATACGCATGAATTTTGCCGTTGCAGGTTATGGCGAAGGAACGAACACAGTAACCGATATTTCAAATTACAATTACGTGCATTTCGACTATTTCGCCGACGCTAACTCAAACGAGATTCGATTTATCTTAATCGCCAATAACGGTGGAGTAGTGGAGTACAATTACGAGTTAACGACAACGGGCAGTAACGGAACGTTGGTTAAAGGTGCGTGGCAATCGGTTAATGTGCCCTTGAGTTTTTTCCAAAATTTAGGATTTAATAAAACCAAATTTTTCCAATTTAAGTTAGGAACCAGTTCCGATTTGGTTTCAGATATCGTGTATTTCGATAATATCTATTTCTCGGTAAATCCAGGAACAATACTCAATACCAATACTTTCGCACAACAAGCAAGCCTTCGCGCATTCCCAAATCCATCGCATGGAAACTGGACAATACAGTCGGAACAAATTATTCAAACAGTAAGCGTACACGATGTTTCCGGCAGACAAGTGTTAGTGCTAACACCTAATTCGTCTGAAGTTATCATCGATGCAGCTTCGTATCCCGCCGGACTCTATTTTGCAAAATGTACCACCGCCGCAGGTTCGCAAGTGTTGAAACTTGTCCGCAAGTAATTAGGAAATCCCCAATTTTCTAATCTTTCAATCTTTCAATCTTGTAATCTTTCAATCTTGTAATCTTGTAATCTTTCAATCTTTCAATCTTTCAATCTTTCAATCTTTCAATCTTCCAATCTTTCAATCTTTCAATCTTTCAATCTTCCAATCTTTCAATCTTTCAATCTTTCAATCTTTAAATCTTTAAATCTTTCAATCTTTAAATCTTTAAATCTTCCGGCCCGCTTTTCCCGCCATTTGTTCCAAGTACGCACCAAAACGGGGTATTTTACACGTGCAGCTCACGGCTTCTTTCAGTCGCCGCAGCTTTCGGCAAAATAGCCCCGTTTTGCTTTGCGCGCTTTCCACGTCTGTCGGGGCTGGGAAATCCGTTACTAACGTTTAGTGGAAAAATACCTATAAGTAGGTAGTTTTAGTTGGAAGTAAACTATTTCCGTAACTGATGAAGCATGTTTTTTCACTAGTGTCGCAATTTGAGATTTTCACTACTTTAAAAATTCACTTTTTCAAATTGTAAAACCAGAAAAGCTCAAATTTTTCAATTAGAAACTAAAAACGAGTACACAAAAAAACGATTTCCCTCACCGGAAACTTAAAAGAAAGATCGTAGTACAAATGAAAATGGTTTAACCCCTCATACTTAAATGTCTATACGATCGAGCCAGCAAAACAACCCACAGTTGCATACGAATAAGGTTTTAGTCGTATACTGCATTATCTTTACGTTTTTAAGACAAACTCCTGAATATGGAATTGAATCAGAATATTAAAATTGCTGTTGATGCAATTGTCTTCGGGTACTCTGAAAATAAGTTAAATGTATTGTTAATCAAGCAGAAGTTTGGCGTTTTTAAAGATCATTGGGCTTTAGTTGGGGGCTTCGTTAAAGATGGGGAAACACTTGATGAAGCTGTTAACAGAGAACTGAGAGAAGAAGCAGGAATTACCGTTAACTATCTAGAGCAACTGTATACCTTTGGGGATAATGTTCATAGAGATCCCAGATTTAGAGTTGTTTCTGTGGCTTATTTTGCACTAGTTAATTCAACTGCTCTGCAACCCATCGCAGATAGTGATGCGGATGAAGCAAGGTGGTTTTCAATAAATGATATACCTCCTCTGGCATTTGATCACGACCAAATCTTGAAACTCGCATACCAACGAATTCAAGCCAAATTAACATATCATCCCATTGGATTTGACTTATTGCCGAAAGAATTTTTGTTTTCTGATTTAGAAAATTTATACTGCTCCATTTTAAATAAAGAAATTGATCGTAGGAATTTTAGAAAGAAGATACTAAGTTTTGGTATCATCGAAGATACAGGCGAGTATGCGCCAAAATCTAAAGGGCGTCCAGCTAAATTATACCGCTTTAATCAAACTAAATATGAGCAATTAGTGCAAGAGGGTATTTTCTTTGAAATTAATTTTGCGTAAATTTTACGTAAAATATTTTTTAGATTAATTTAAATAATTACATTTGCGTTAAAATTACGCAAAATGAATGTAGTCACTTTAAATTTAGACAAAGATTTCACCCCAATTGCTGCCACAGAGTTGCAATTTGATAGCTTCGTATTCGCTGGCGGCGAACCACATTTTAAGCTCAACAGTGATATTGAAAGGAATGCTCAAGTGATTGTCACCGCACGAATTCGAAGTTTTAATGATTTAGGTGTTTTGTGTTTAGCGGCTGATGCTATTCGAAGAATGGGCGGTATTTTAGAAACCCTGATACTTCCATATTTTCCAGCTTCAAGACAAGATAGGGTAATGGTTTCTGGCGAAGCTTTGTCTGTGAAAGTCTATGCCGATTTAATAAATCTCTTAAACTTCAAAAGGGTAGTTGTGTATGATGCGCATTCAGAAGTGACGGCAGCGCTTGTAAATAACTGCGAATTGATTTCAAATCACAGCTTTATTAAAAAGGTGATTCAAAATCTTGGCTCGGAAACCTTGCTTGTTTCTCCTGATGGTGGTGCCTTGAAAAAGATTTATAAGCTATCACAATTTCTAGGAGGTTTACCTGTAATCGAATGCAATAAGAAACGGGATGTAAAAACGGGTAAGCTTTCAGGATTCAAGGTTTATTCAGACGATTTAAAAGGAGCAGATTGTTTAATCGTTGATGATATTTGTGATGGCGGTGCCACTTTTGTAGGATTAGCTGCAGAGCTTAAAAAGAAAAATTCCGGCAGACTCTTCTTGGCAGTTAGCCACGGAATTTTCAGTAAAGGTTTCGAAGATTTGAACTGTTTTGACCGTATTTTTACCACAGATAGTTTTCGAAATGTAAATCATGAATTGTTAACGCAGCTTTATCTACGTGATGGATTACTATCTTAATACAAATAACACTCTGAATCGTTTACTTACAGAGTACAAGAAATATGGCAGTTTAGTAATAGCTTATGATTTCGACGATACTGTATACGATTTCCATCGAAAAGGTCACGATTTTTCAGACATCATTACTTTATTGTGTGAGCTTAAGTCTATTAATTGTTGTCTTATTTGCTGGACAGGTCAACAGGATTTAGATTTTGTAAAATCGTATTTGAATGAGCTCCAGATACCAGTAGATCTGATTAATGAAAATCCACCGTTTTATCAGTCTTCCAGCAGAAAAATCTATGCTAATGCCTACTTAGATGATCGCGCCGGACTGCATCAAGTTTTTTTGGAATTAAAGAAAGTAGTTGAATTAGTAAAAAATAATAAAATATGAATCCGTTACTTTTAACCGATGGCTATAAAGTAGATCATCGTCGACAATACCCTGAAGGGACTACACTTGTATATTCAAATTGGACACCTAGGAAAAGCAGAATTTCCGGTATCGACGAAGTAGTGCTTTTCGGCTTACAGTACTTTATCAAAAAATATATTATTGAAGATTTCGAAACGTATTTTTTTAAACAACCTAAAGGTAAAGTTGTCAGAGAATATGCGAGAAGAATTAATAATTATCTGGGTGAAAATCAGGTTGGCACAAAGCATATAGAAGACCTCCACGATCTAGGTTACATTCCTATGGTTATTAAATCATTGCCTGAGGGAGTGTCTGTGCCCGTTCGTGTACCAATGTTTACAATGTATAATACGCTTCCTGATTTCTTCTGGCTTACTAATTATTTTGAAACTTTGGTGTCTGCCGTAGTTTGGATGCCTTGCACTTCGGCTACAATTGCAAAACAGTACAGACGAGTTCTAGAAAAATTTGCAGAGGAAACAGCATCGAATACAGACTTCGTGAATTGGCAAGGGCACGATTTTTCCAAGCGCGGAATGGCAGGTGTTGAAGCCAGTTTAATTTCAGCCTGCGGGCATTTATTGAGCTTCACGGGTACCGATACGATTCCAGCAATTTCTTTACTCGAACAATACTATAAGGCTGATTCAGATTTCGAATTAGTGGGTGGCTCCGTTTCGGCGACAGAACACAGCGTCATGTGCATGGGAACCATCGACGACGAATTGGGAACTTTTCGCAGATTAATTACCGAGGTCTACCCAAAAGGTATTGTATCAATAGTGTCAGATACTTGGGATTTATGGAAAGTTCTAACCAAGTATTTACCCCTTCTAAAAAACGAAGTGTTGTCGAGAGAGGGAAAAGTAGTTATTAGACCTGATAGTGGCGACCCCGTTGCGATTATTTGCGGAAATGTAAATGGTAAAACGGAGGCCGAACGAAAAGGTGTTGTTGAACTTCTTTGGGAAACATTCGGCGGTGTCGTAAATGAGAAAGGCTTTAAAGAACTAGATTCGCATATAGGTACCATTTATGGAGATAGTATTACGCTTGAAAGAGCTGAAGCAATCTGTAATCAATTAAAAGAAAAAGGATTTGCATCAACAAATGTTGTTTTAGGAATTGGTTCATATACCTATCAATACAATACCAGGGATACTTTTGGGTTTGCGATGAAAGCTACATATGGTGAAGTTCATGGAAAAGGTAGAGAAATTTTTAAAGATCCAATTACAGATGATGGTACTAAGAAATCAGCAAAAGGATTAATGAAGATTCTTTTCGAAAACGGAGCCTATCAACTGCTCGATCAGGTTACTTGGGAGCAAGAAAAAGAAGGTGAGCTGAAAGAGATTTTCAGAGATGGAAAACTAATAATCGATCAATCTTTAGCTGAAATAAGAGCGCGACTCCAAAAAAATACTTGGTAGCAGCCAAAAGCATCGTATAAGCGTGAGTCCCCATTAAATTTTCTTCATTTTAAAATGAAAAAATTACAGAATTAATCTCTTGTCGTTCTCGAACTCACGCTTTATCTCAACTCTATTTTAGTAGATTATCTGTACTGTGACACCTACTTTTTCAATCACCTTACACCTTATACTTCAAATTTATACTAGCAATATTGGCGTTTAAATCGGTACTGCGGTCGTAATGTCCAACTCGAAATTCGAGCATTGCCCAGTGCGGGTTTCCAAATAAGCCGTTCTCCGGTGCCATCCGAACACCAATTCCGTAAAAATTACTATGAAAAGGCGATAAGTCGTAGTTGCTCGTGCGGTACTGCTCCGCTGCCGTGTGTTCGCCGTATGCTTTAAAATACTTAATTCCCGTCTGGTCGTAATAGCGGTAAAAAGGCGTCAACGAGAAAAAAGGCGTAATCTTTACTGGCAATTCCAATTCAGCGGTGTGCGACTGCATATCCCAATCATCCGTATAAAAACGGTAAAAAGCACGAACAATTAAATGATCTCCAAGGAAATAAGACAACCTACCTCCAATCGGAATTTTTGTTCGCGTATCGGGTAAATTCTCCTGCGTTACCGTGCCATCAGTCAGATATACACGGTGAAATGGCAAACTCAAATACCCAGTTTGTTGCACGTAATCGGCCGTTAAGCTTACTTGCAAATTCTTATTAATCGCCTGGGCATAACTCAAACTACCTGCAAACGTATTACGCGCTTCCGTTCCGCCGTCGTCCTGACCTTGTCGTAACTCAATCGGTTTGATAATCTTTACCTGATCGAGAAACGCCTGAAATCGTGCGGTAAATTCGCCGTTTCGGTCTTTCGTTTTTTGAATGAATGCCGTAGTTCCGTTAAACGATTGGTAATCGTATTCGGTCGACGATCCCACGCCAATGGCAAACGAACGTCCTTTGTCTATCTGCTCAGCAGTATATAACAAACTAGGATACACGCGAATATCGGAAGAAGATGCCGAAGTATTGGCTTGTAAATCAACACGATCCGACGAAGCCGACGTATAATGATCCACACCAATTTCTACATCTAACGTATGTTTTTTGCCCGTTTTGCCGTATTTCACTAAAGTTACATCAATCACATTAGCAATATCGGTTAGTTTTTGCGAACCAATACCGCCAGTAACCGAAGCATTATCGCCGTTTTGCCGGTAATACGACGAAACGAGATTAACCTCCTCGATTTTCAATTTAGTGGGTTTGTAACCGGTCGAATCTTTTGGCGTTTGTGCCTGTATTTTGAAAAAAGCGAGTAAAACCAGACCGCTGACAACTATTTTTTTCATCTTGTGTTCTTTTGAGAATTAATTACAACCACAGCCTCCGCCAACTTTTCCAGAACTTGCGCCACCAGAGCCTTCGCGGTAACTCTGAAAAGACAGCTCCGTTTTAGAAACTTTACGCGGCGCTAGTGTCATCTCGCTGTCGTTAATTTTTGATTTTTGATAGCCTTTTAACGACGTGCAATAGGCGCCGCTAAACGATACGAGCGCCAGCACAGCCAGCTGAACGAGTTTTTTCATTTTAATTGAATTTGACTGGTTTTAAATAAATTGTTTTGATCATCTATAACAATAGCATGAACTTCAGGGATTTGCTCGATGAGGTACAAGCCACTTTTTATGCCCATGACGCTCACGGGCGTTGCCAGCGCGTCGGCTAGTTCGGCATTAGGTGCGATGATCGTTACACTTTTAATGCCTTGAACCGGTAATCCGGTCTTTGGATTTATTGTATGCGAATAACGTTTTCCGTTAATCGTTATAAATTTTTCGTAAGTGCCCGACGTGGCAATCGCTTTGTTTGAAATACTGAGA
Source organism: Flavobacterium sp. (assembly GCF_027490375.1). Classification (GTDB taxonomy): domain Bacteria; phylum Bacteroidota; class Bacteroidia; order Flavobacteriales; family Flavobacteriaceae; genus Flavobacterium. Next base: position 29,607 of record NZ_JAIXYH010000056.1, on the reverse strand, counting down.
TACGAAAACGGTGCATCTCTCAAATCCGGATGTGCAATTCCCACAGTCCACGGATTTCCATTGGGCTGCGTTCCCCAAGCACACAAATCGCCGCTCGCATTCACAATGCCGTCTGTTACACCGACTTTTTGAAGTACCGATTTCACCTTTTCGGCAGCAAAGCCTTTCCCAATGCCTCCAAATCCAAGGCGCATGCCCTTTTCTTTCAGGAAAACAGTTTTCTCCGATTCGTTTAAAATCACATTTTTGTAATTCACTAAATGCACACTTTGCAAGGCTTTTTCTGGCGAGGGTAGGGAAGTCATCGTCCGATCAAAATTCCATAAACTCTTGTCAATGCCGCCGTATGTAATGTCGAACGCACCTTGCGTAATTTCCGAAAGGAATAAAGATCGTTGGATTAAATCAAAAGTCTCGTCGGATACACGAACAGCCGCAATTCCTGCCTGTGCGTTTATCTGAGCTGTTTCACTGGTTTCACTATAGGTAGTCAGCAGTTTTTCAATGCGTTTTACTTCTGCAACAGCGGCATCAAGCCATTCCTTAAAGATTTCTTCACGCGCGGCTACTAGGGAAAAGGTGAACATATTTCCCATTAATTTTTCGCTATGTGTGAAGGTTTCCATCTTTTATTTTGTGCACAAACGGCTCACTTCGTCGGTAAATTCTTGTACGCTATTCTTTGGTTTTCCGCTCCATTTTCGAATGACTTTTCCGTTTTCATCGAGAAGTATCGTCAGCGGAAATTCGCCATCCGGATTGTACTTTTCGGCAAGTGCGTCATTTTTTCCTTGCTGTTCTGCACTAAGCTGATTGGCTTTTCTTCGCGGAAAATCGGCGTTTAACAGCACCAATTTGGTTTCCGCCATAGCGCTAAATGTCTCACTGTCTAAATAATTCTTCCGCGTTTGAATACAAGGCGCACACCAATCAGAACCTGAAAAATAGAGCAATATGTTCTTGTGCGATTCGCTGGCTTTTTGTTTAGCGGTAGTGAAGTCGGTTTCCCATTGCAGCTGAAGCAAAACAGCCGCTACAGTAATGAAAAAAAATCTGTAAATCATTAGATAAATTTACAGTTTATAACGTCCGATTAACACAAGTATTTCAAATCAGACGCAATTTGGATTTAGTCTAAGTCGTTCAACAATTCTTAAAATTCCTTAGACTAAAAAAACATCAGAAAATTACTTTTTCAAAACGCAAATTGTAAGGTTTTGATTCAGTAAAATACTATTAATCAGTCAATTTTAACTTTTCTTCTTCTTTTTCTGCGCTTGAGTTTTCAATAAATTTCGATTTACCGAACCATGCGTTTTCTTTTTAGTTTTCGATGGTCCGCCTAAATTTACTTTCTTGTTTTTTGTTGCTTTCTCTTGAAAAGCTTCTCCCTTGGGCTTTTTTGCGGCGCGACTAATTTCTTTCTTAAACTTTTGTTCTTTCTCCCAAGCGTTTAAAACCTTTGAAATTTGTACATCTTCCGGAATGGCGAGTACTTCAATCTCACGATTCATTAAAATCTCAACATCCAGACGTGCATTTTGGTCTTTCGGTCCACAGAACGAAATCGCAGTTCCACCCATGCCGGCACGTCCGGTACGCCCAATTCGGTGAATATAAGTTTCGGGTTGTTCCGGAAATTCAAAATTTATAACGTGCGAAATATTGCTAATATCCAATCCGCGTGCCATCACATCCGTAGTAATCAAGCCTTTTACCTCTGATTCCTGAAAAGCACGAATGGCATTTAAACGGTAATTCTGTGTCTTGTTGGAGTGTATAATTTCTATTTCAGCTTCAAAATCTTCTGCCAATTTATCGTACACCAAATCGGCCATTCGCTTATTATTCACAAAAATTAAATAACGCTCAAACTCCTCTTTTTGAAGCAGATACTTCAGTAAATTTAATTTGGTATTGAAATTAGGCAAATCGTAAACCAACTGGGTAATCAGTTCAATGGGTGTTCCGCTGGGCGCCAACGACACTTCCTCTGGATAATCAAAATAATCTTCCAGCATATCATCTACATCGTCGGTCATTGTTGCTGAGAAAAGTATATTCTGTCTCTTGCGCTTCATCATCGAGAAAATCGACGTAAGCTGGGGTTTGAATCCTAAATTCAAGAGTTCGTCAAATTCATCAATAATCAGTTTGTTCACTTCATCCAAACGCAAAACGCCGTCGAGCGCCAAATCCATAACACGACCGGGCGTTCCTACCACGATATCCACACCTTCGTAAATCGCCGTTTTTTGCGTATTGATGTTTACGCCTCCAAAAATACCTAAACTTTTAATAGACATGTACTTAGTGAGTTTTTCAACCTCGCCTAAAACTTGTACAACCAACTCGCGCGTCGGAACTAAAATCAGAATTTTCGGATTCAGCGATCGGGTAAACTGATACGTTTTTAAAACCGGAATCAAATAGGCTAAGGTTTTCCCCGTTCCGGTTTGGGCAATTCCCATCACATCGCGTCCGGAGCAAATCACCGAAAAAGCTTCTTTCTGAATAGGAGTAGGCGTGCTAAATCCTAAATCGTTTAGGGCGTTTTGTAAACCTGCTGTTAAGTTAAAATCTGAAAATCCGGACATCGCTAAAATTTTGGCAAAGATAGCTTTAATTTTTTGGGGGCAACCCGCTCTCCCTACGCAAATCCGAGCAAGCGGGTCGGGCTTTCGCTCATAGTCCTCGCGGCGTTGCCCTTGCCCGACAACGCGCTGCGGGCTAATCCGCTCTATCCCTTGCCCAACAAACGTCCGTACGAAGAAGTTTCAAACCTTTAAAAGTCGCTATTAAATCCCAGCAAGGGCTTTCTTATTCACACCTAAACCAAATAAGGCGTAATCGTACTTCACCGGATCATGGGCATCAAACAACCGCAATTGCGTATCGAGCTCCAACAAAGCCTGCGCATCGTTTTGCTTTCGTTTCAATAGTCCCAATTCACGTGCGATACCGCCGGAATGAACGTCGAGCGGACAAGAAAGTTGCTGCATTTTTACTCGATCCCAAATTCCAAAATCAACCGCAGCGGCATCTTTTCGTACCATCCAGCGCAAATACATATTAATGCGCTTAGCGGCACTGTTTTTCAGCGGGTCTGATACGTGTTTAAAACTTCGTAAAGCCGTGGCATCTTCAAAGAAAGCGGCTCGAAATCTACTAATACACGTTTGCAAACGTTCGTCGTCGGTGATAAAGAAATTTTCTAAACTGTCGTTTGTTTGAAACAATCTGCGAAGCGATAAAATAAACTGCCTAAAATCGAGTCCGTTAAACGTTCGATGCACAAAATCATCGAGCTTTTGCTGCTGTTTCGAACTGCTGTTCATCACAAAATCGTAGGGCGAATTTCCCATTAAGTCCATCATTTTGGCACCCGATTTCAAAATGGCCGCACGGTTTCCCCAAGAAATGGTCGCAATCAAAAAACCAGCAATCTCAATGTCGGTACGCGAGTCAAACTCATGCGGAATGCGAATCGGATCGGCATCAATGAAGTCGCGCCGGTTATATCGTAAAACCAGTTCGTCGAGATATTCTTTCATTAATTCGTGTTCCATAACTACTTTTCCTCAAACGGGCAGCATTCACTGCTGTTCATTAGTTGAAGTTCGACCGATTTCTTTCGAGTAAAATCCGTCTTTTAATTCATTCGTTCTCAATTGCGGAATGATGTTCAATTGCTGTTTAAACAGTTCGATGATGTTTACATTCGTGCAAGGCAAAGGTCCGTCACCTGTTCCGTAATAAAAAAAGTTTGGCTTAGGCGAATAATAATTTAAATTCCCTTCGGAAAAACGTTCAAAACCAACTTCGTAATACTTCGAATTGGGCTCAGGAATAACAAGTTGTTGCACATGTATTTGTTCTGACTTTTGCATGTGTTCGTTTGCGGTAAACGATTTAAAATCAATTAGAAACGCAATTGCAATCGGACAAACAGCAGAAAAAACATAACCCAAACGAAAGAGTTGGGGCTGTAACTTAATCTTATTGCAAACCGCCGTAAGCAGCCATGCACTCAAAAACAAAAAGTCGATTAAGAAAAAACGAAATTGCGGTGAATTAACAAACACAATCGTAAAGTGCACTAAAGCAAATAAATACGCAATTCGGTAATTTCGTATCGTTCGAAATTCGAGCGTAAAAGGTGTAATCAAAAAAAGGAGCACAATGCCTTTATTAAAAAAACCGTCGATTCCTGAAAATTGAATCCAAACGACAAATTTTTCTCCTAGTGAAAGCGTTTGGTAGTTCGGAATCGCCAAAAATTCGTGATCGGAAATCATCCGATTTATGAATTGCAACAAACCGTCGGGCATCCGCCAATTAACATTCAATCCACCAAAAGCAAACGGATAGAACGGAAATCCAGTGAGCAAAGCATTCTTCGCCAGCCAAATCAAACCAAAACAGCTTCCAACAGTAGCAGCAAATCCGAAATTCTTATTCTTTAAAACGAGTAGCACAACCAAAGTAGCCGACAAGGGTGCAACCGTGATTTTAACGAACGTAATGAAAATCAACAAAATAATCGCCATTTTGCTTTGTTCGTTGAGCTGATTTTCGGAGTTTAGAAATAGAAACAAAGCAATTTGTCCGAGAAGCATTACCGGAAAATCGGGCGATGGTGCATTGATGAATTGAAACGTTAAGGCATTGAAAAAAAGCAAGGCACCAATCCAATGAAAACGCTTGCTGTCGCGAAAACGCTTTTCAAATTCCAGAAGAAAGTACACGCTACAAACCAACAGTAAAAATCCATTGATGTCGTTTAAACGATTCGTCCAAAAGTGGAAGTTAAAACCCGCTTGCAGCACCTGCCACGGCGAACTCTGGCCGAACGAGACGTTAAAGTTCGCAAGTCCGGGCACAAATCCGTATTCATTGATCCATTTTATTGTTTGGATGTAATAACTTTCGTTGTCGAGAATTAAAGGCGCTAAAGCCGATTTAAATAAGGCTGCTACTAAAAGTACAAACAAACTCAGTTTTCCTAATTTCGGCAATTGCTTGCATTGCGAGATAAAGTCGCGCCATTTTGCTTGCGCAGTAGTTGAAAAACGAAACAGCAAAAACGCGCTTAGTGCCAAATTCCCCAAAAACACTTCGATTCCGAGCGGTATGGCAAATGCCAGAAGGCAAAGTACTGCCGTTTGAGCCATCATGCCCAAGACCATAGTTAACGGCAAAGGCGTGGTTCGCCATCGGAAAATTCGTTCAATCGCTATTCCAGTGCCGAGAAAACAGCAGAAAAAGAATAGCCAACTGAATAGAATTAACAGCATTTAAATCAGAATTTTACCGTCGGAAATAACCAACTTTCGGTCGGCCATCTCTGCGAGTTCTTCGTTGTGCGTTACAATGACAAAAGTTTGTCCGAATTCTTTTCGCAAGTCAAAAAACAACTGATGTAAATGCTTGGCGGCTTTGGTATCTAGGTTTCCAGAAGGTTCGTCGGCAAAAACCACGGCTGGTCGGTTAATTAGTGCTCGAGCTACTGCTACGCGTTGTTGCTCGCCGCCAGAAAGCTCGTTTGGGCGGTGTTTTAAACGTTCGGATAAGCCTAAAAACTCGAGTAGGCGAGTGGCTTCTTTTTCCGCATCTGCCGTTTTAGTTTTCCCAATAAAAGCCGGTAAACAAACGTTTTCAAGTGCCGTAAATTCGGGTAAAAGTTGGTGAAATTGAAAAATAAATCCCAAAGATTGGTTGCGGAAGTTTGCCAATTCCCGGTCGTTCATTTTCAAGACATCAACATCGTTGATCCGCAGTTCGCAATTCGCTACGCTCGTGTCGGCCTTGTCGAGAGTTCCGAGAATTTGGAGTAAGGTCGATTTGCCCGCACCACTTTGCCCGACGATAGCTACAATTTCTCCCGCAGCTATCTGTAAATCAATGCCTTTTAAAACGTGTAAGTTGCCGTATTTCTTATGAATATGGGTTGCCCGAATCATACCTAAAATTTGCTGCAAAGTAAGAAAGTTTTACAGCTTTACACCTGATAAAGTTTCGTTAAACGAAAACGCTGCCCAAGAGTGTCGGCGTACCTTTGTTTGTAAATAATTTTGTCATGCGAAGATTGATTTTATTGCTGTTGACAGTCTTAACCACTTCATGTCATTCGCAATCCAATTCTAAACCACAACCTATCAAGAAAGCTCAAAATATGGAACTAGCAACTTTTGCAGGCGGCTGTTTTTGGTGTACCGAAGCCGTTTTTTTAGATTTAAAAGGCGTTAAAGCAGTACAGTCGGGTTATACAGGCGGAAAACGGCCAAATCCAACCTACGAGCAAGTTTCATCGGGCGGTACCGGACATGCCGAGGCGATTCAAATTGAGTTCGATCCTTCGGAAATATCTTACGAAGAGCTGTTGGAAGTGTTTTTTGCCACGCACGATCCAACAACACTAAATCGTCAGGGTGCCGATGTGGGTACACAATACCGCAGTGAAGTATTTTATCACTCCGATGCGCAAAAAGAAGCTGCTGAAAACTACATTGCTCAAATGACCGCCGCGCTAACTTTTAAAGATCCGATTGTAACGAAAGTAAGTGCCGCACAACCTTGGTATCCTGCCGAGGATTATCACCAGAATTACTACAAGCGCAACACCTCGCAATCGTATTGCCATTACGTGATCACACCTAAAGTAGAGAAAGTACGTAAAGTTTTTAAAGACAAGTTGAAGTCGTAAAGTGTTGTTTGGCACAGCGTTTGAAATTAGTATTTAAAAACCTGTGATGAACTTAGCTTCCATTTCGCCCACAAAACGCTTGTTGTTTTGCATTCTTTTGGATGTTGTCGGAACTTTATCGTACAGTTTGCCTGTCTTGGGCGAGTTGAGCGACATTGTTTGGGCACCAGTAGCGGCCATTTTGTATCGAAAATTGTTTTCCGGTGCAGGCGGTTGGTTGGGCGCCGGAGTTGTTTTCTTAGAAGAGTTGCTGCCTTTTAGTGATGTTATACCCACTTTCACACTTTCGTGGATAGTAACAAACGTGTTTACGATTCAGCCGCGAACGCTGAATAAAAACGCTTAAGATTTTGTATCGGCTTTAAATAACAAATTGAAACTGAGCTGTCGGATTAATTTTCTTCCAAAAGGGAAAAAAAACTTCGATTGTCCGAAAACCCATCCAATTCCCATCAGCATGAAAGGATAGAGAGGAAGTACTAGTACGAGAAGAACAATATAGTACAGAAACAGCCCTAAATTTTCTTGACTTAGAGAAAGATATTCCATTAGGGCTTTAGAAATTCGAGCCGCAGACGTACCTGTAATCGCGAAAACAACGAGCACGACGAAAAGTTGCACATTCGAACGAATTCCCCATTTTTCTTTTAACCGACTCATTGAAATCTGTGTGGCTGAAAAACTCCCAAACTTAAGTTATTGCGGAGTTGGAAATAGGTTAAATAATTAAAAAGCAGATAATTAACTTCGTATCCGTAATTAATTTTGGGATCGTACTCAATTTGCATCAAAAACAAATTATTGTTGGTTTGCGTAGCTGCTTTGATATTCCATTGCTGCACCCAAACGCGATTTCGGGCTTCTAAATAGGTTTGCGAATAATACCCACGAGGGGCAGCTCGTAACAGCCAGCTGCTAAAACCTGGATCGAAAACTACTACTTCGTATTCTAAACTATCATTTGCAATACGAATCGTATCGTTAGAAGTTTTAGCTGCAGCGGTATTATTTACATTACCACCACTGCAATAGGCAAAAAGCACTGCAAGAGCGGCAATAAATAAACCAATTGATTTCCGAAACATTTTCATGTAGTAAAGTTCGGAAAAAATACCTTTAAAAATTAGTCTTGTTGCGTCTTTAACAACGAAATAATTTGAGCTGCTAATTCACTTCCAATACGGTCTTGCGCTTCTAAGGTCGCTGCACCAATGTGCGGTGTAAGTGAAATATTTGGATGCATAAGAATTCGAATTTCTGGATTCGGTTCGTTCTCAAAAACATCTAATCCAGCAAAACTAACCTTGTTGCTATCCAGAGCTTTAATGAGAGCTACTTCATCTAAAACACCGCCTCTAGAACAGTTAATGATGCCCACACCGTCTTTCATCGCGTCGATTTCGGCTGCACCAATTACATAACCGTTTTCCTGAGCCGGAACGTGTAAGGTAATAAATTCAGAATGACGTAATAAATCTTCAACTGGTTCGGTTTCAATTTCAACATTGATGAATTGTCCGTTGTAGAAATCCAATCGAATTTCAGCTTTTCCGACAAACTTATCGGCAGCAATAACACGCATGCCCAAGCCAACAGCCATTTTAGCAACCGCTTGTCCGATGCGCCCAAAGCCAATAATACCAATTGTTTTACCGCGTAATTCACGGCCATTTGCGTAAGCTTTTTTTAGCATTTCAAATGCCGTTTCGCCTTCCAAAGGCATATTTCTATTCGAATCGTGCAAGAAGCGAATGCCGCTGAACAAGTGCGCAAAAACGAGTTCGGCAACCGATTCTGAAGAGGATGCTGGTGTATTGATCACGTGCTTACCGGCAGCGCGCGCATAGTCGACATCAATGTTATCCATACCCACACCACCGCGACCAATAATTTTTAGTCCGGCGCAAGCATCGATAATATCTTTTCGCACTTTGGTAGCACTTCGAACCAAAAGCACCGAAACATTGTTCGCATTGATGTAATTGGCAACCTGCTCCTGAGCAACCTTCGTAGTAATTACTTCAAAGCCGGCTTTTTCAAGCTCAATTTTTCCAATTTCCGAAATACCGTCGTTTGCTAATATCTTCATTATGCTTGTTTTTCAAATTCTTTCATTACGTCGACTAGTGTCTGCACGCTTTCTATTTTCATGGCATTATACATAGATGCCCGGTAACCACCCACAGAGCGGTGCCCGGTTAATCCGGAAATATTGGCCGCTTTCCAAAGAGCATCAAATCGTTCTTGCAAACGCTCATCGGTTAAAACAAAAGTAGCGTTCATAACACTGCGATCTTCTCCCTGAACCGTCGATTTAAACAACGGATTTCGGTCAATTTCCGCATATAACAGTGCAGCTTTCTCTCGATTTCGTTTTTCTGCTGCAGCTAAACCACCGTTATTTTTTATCCATCGCATCGTAAGTAATGAGGTATATACCGCAAAACAAGGCGGCGTATTGTACATACTTTCTCCTTTGATGTGCTTTTGTAAATCGAGCATGCTCGGAATCTCGCGTCCAGTTTTTCCTAAAATCGATTCTTTAACCACAACCAATGCCACTCCCGCCGGACCCATATTTTTTTGAGCACCTGCGTAGATGTAATCGAATTTGGAAAAATCGAGCTCTCTGGAAAAAATATCGCTACTCATGTCGCATACCACAGGAATTGTAGCTTCGGGAAACGACTGTATTTGAGTACCGAAAATGGTATTGTTACTGGTTAAGTGCAGGTAACTTGCGTCTGGCGAAACACTGATTTCCTTCGGAATGTAATTGAAATTAGCATCCTTTGAACTCGCAGCAATTTCAACTTCGCCAAACAATCGAGCTTCTTTTGCTGCCGCAACAGCCCAAGTACCGGTTTCCAGATAACTGGCTTTTTGGTTGGCACCTAATAAATTGTACGGAATCATGGCGAATTGTAAACTCGCACCTCCGTGGAGAAACAAAGCTTGGTATCCTTTATTTTCTAGTCCTAAAAGTTCTAACGATAGGGCTCGCGCTTCGTCCATTACTGCAACAAAATCTTTACTTCTGTGCGAAATTTCTAGTAGAGATAAGCCCGAGTTGTTGAAATCAAGCACAGCCGCCGCCGCTTGTTCAAATACTTCTTGTGGTAAAATACTCGGTCCGGAACTAAAATTATGTTTCTTCATGGATATGGAAAATCGAGCTGCAAAAATCGGCAACACAGACTTCTTCCAAAAACGAAAGCTTACAATTTAAAAACAGTTTATTAACAAAAACGTTGTAGTTAATCTATTTTAAGTAAGAATTCGAGCGTGTCGATACCGTCGGCGTAATCCCAAAGTTCTGGTCTTTGCGTGGTTCCGAAAGGAATAGCGCCCGACAAAGGCAAGTTGGAAACCAAACATTGAATTTGATCTGCATTGGTGTTTATTTGCGATTGAAGTTCGGAGAGATCGGTGTAGAATTCATAAAAAACTGCGGCAATCGGTGAACTAAACGATTCGTCTTCGACTAAAATTAAAAAGCCGTTATCGTAAATCTGTCGATTACTCATCATGAACACGGCTTTGTTGTAGTCGTAATTATTACAATATTTTTCTAGTTGTAGCACATCGCTTCGGTGATAAATACCTTGATAAAAGTGCGCCATATCGTATTTCTGAGGAAGATAAATTTTAGAAACATTTCGGCAACCTAAGCCAAAATAGGTAAAGATATCAGTTGCCAATCCTGCTAAATCTTCGGCAGTTTCTTCTCCACTTAGTACAGCTATTCCGTTTCGATTTTTCCGGATGATATTTGGCTTGTTTCGGAAGTAATATTCGAAGTAGCGTGCACTATTGTCGCTTCCCGTTGCAATCACAGCATCAAAGTCAGTTAGTTTTTCTTCCACGAAAGTGTAGGCATTAGCGAAATCTGGAGCAATAGATTCCAATAACTGCACTACGGCTGTGGTAAGCTGCTGATCGGACGAAGATCGTTTAATCAACGCATGATTTCCAGACAACCAAACGCATAAAATGTCGTGAAATCCAACCAAAGGAACGTTACCGGCTAAAATTAACCCGATTCGTTTAGGCGATTGGTTTTCAGTAATCGCATATTTTGTTAGCCAGTGTTCTAATTTTTCAACTGTAAAGTTCTCCGACCAACCTTGTAAGCAAAAACGCAGCATTTCTTCGGTGTACCAACCGTTATGATGTACCGCGCGACTCAGCCACTGCTGCACATTTTTTTCTGCGGAAGTAAGCGAATCTGTTGAAGCAGTTTCATTCAAAATCCGAGAAAATGCGGCTCCTAATTGCACTAATGATTGAATTTTCGCTTGCAAAGTCATAAAGTTGTTTGTTAATACGTTTGTTTGCACGTAATTTTGCAGCAAAAATAAGTGAATTCACTAGCAATATCACTTTCAAATAGCGAAGCATGGCCATAATCATTACAGACGAGTGTATCAACTGCGGAGCTTGCGAGCCCGAGTGTCCAAATACAGCAATTTATGAAGGAGCAGACGATTGGCGCTACAAAGACGGAACTGCCTTAAAAGGGAAAATTGTACTTCCCGACGGTACCGAAATTGATGCTGAAGCACCGCAAACGCCTATTTCTGACGAAGTGTACTACATCGTTCCCGGAAAATGTACGGAATGTAAAGGTTTTCACGACGAACCTCAGTGCGCTGCCGTTTGTCCGGTCGATTGCTGTGTACCCGATCCAAACCACGTAGAAAGCGAAGAAACCTTGCTTAACAGACAAGCGTTCTTACACAACAGCTAGATCACACAAACCAAAATAGGGCAGCTGCCTTATTGTCCAGATATTCTCAGAGTTCCATTTTTACATCGTTCTATTAAATAATCTAGGGCGATGAAAAAATGGAACTTTTTATTTGTTCTGATTCTAGCGGCTTAAATGTTTGTTGTTTGTTCAAACCATACTGAAGGATGGAACTGTTACTGCTGCCGCGCTTGAAAAGCAATAAATTAATGTGCTTTCAATATAAAAATCGAAGTTAAAAAGCATTTAAATGCTTAGCTTTAGAAAAATAGAAAGGAGAAATTTCTAATAATCAAACTTGAAAAAGTCACTTTCCCCGACCTAACAAAGTTTTTATGTCGAACACCCGGTAAAGTCATTTATGCGTGAAATTGAAATCTGCTTAAACCCGAGTTAACGCTCGGGTTTTTCGCATAAAAAAACCGATCACTTTCGCAATCGGTTTTTGTGAAGATTTAAGAAGAAACTATTCGATAGTTACTGGAAAAGAAACTTCGATATCGGTGCTTCCACCTGCGTTGGTGATGATACCTTGATCTACTCCAGTTCCGTTTTTGTTCAACTCGTGACGTAAGGTAAACGTGATACTTCCCGTTCCTGCAGTTGCCGCAGTTTGCAAGGTAAATGTTAAACCAATCGGATTGTTATTGCTGTCGGCATCGGTGTACGTAAATGTACCTACAGTTCCCGTTGTTTGGTAAAAGAACTGGTGTTCTTCATCTTTTTCCAAAATCTCAGGATTTTTAATTTCTGCGGGAGTTTCTGTTTCATTTTTTAAAACGATAGAACCCGTATAAGTAGTCCCAGCCGTTAAATTTCCGCTAACTACCGAAACAGGTAAACCAGGTCCGTCTCCGTCTAAGTCTCTCGAAACTAAAGTGATCGTTTCTCCACCTCCGGTCAGCGTTACTTCGATAGTTGTAATAACTTCTTCTTCAATTACTTGCGAAGCGCTATCGTCGTCGCATGAAGTGAATAATGCCGTTGCTAAAGTTACGAAAATAAATACTTGTTCTTTCATGATTAAATATTGATTTGTACTTGTAAAGTGATGTTTCTGCCTAATTCATCAGCGAATAGGCGTTGTTTATTTAAATAATCTCTATAGCTCTGATTTCCAATATTTTGAATTCCCAAACTTGCTTGTAGCGCGGTTTTTTGTAATTGAAAAGGCCACGAAGCTTTTAAATCAAAGAGTTGGTAGGCGTTTGGCGGTCTGGAAATCGGGACCGTTACCTGTGTTAACTCATTGTTTTGAACAATATTGGTCTCAAAATCAAAATCGGGAAAGGCATTTTGAAACGCAACGTATTCGTGTCGGAGTTCTAAAGTAAAATCCGATTTCTCGAAAGGTTTTACTATAATCGATGAGTGCCAATTGAAGGGCGGCATGTCGATCAAGTTTCTGCTTTCGCGAACGTCGTAACCCGAAACGTATGAAGCAGCCGTTTTAAAGGAAAAGCGATTTGAAAATCGGTACGTCCAACTAAAATCGGCACCAAATAAGCGCGCAGTAGTGCTTTTGTATTCATAAACTGGAAATGCACCGCGGATTGTCGTCAGAAAACCGGTTGGTTGTAAGTAAATGAAGTTCTCAATGTGTTGCAAAAACGATTCTAAACTAAACGTACTCGCTTTCCATGTCAGATTTTGATTAAGCGCTACTTTCACTGCATTTTCCTGTTTTAAACGCAAATCTCCCACTTCGATAATGCCCGATGAATGGTGTAAACCGTCCGAAAAAAGTTCGCTGACATTCGGATTTCTGTTCAAGGCAGTCGCTCCAAATTCAATGCGGTAGTTTTCAGAAATTTGTCCCGAAACTTTGGCATTCGCGGCAATATTGTGGTAATTAAAAATCGGTTCTACTAAAAGTTCACCAGCGTTTTCAAAGACTACAAACTGCCCAAAATCCGACTGATAGTTGCGTTCGTTCCAACGCGAATTTTGGTAAAATTTACTTGCCGTAATTCGCGAATAATCGTAACGAATACCGCTTTCTAAACGAAATGTGCTATTTAATTCCAAATCCGAAATGGCATATAATCCCAAATCTGTTTTAGTAAAATTCGGTACTATTGGTCGTACGCCTGTGTCCGGATTCGCAAAATTGGTTTGATAGCCGCCCGAAATTCCCAACTTCACTTCTGTATTTTGGAACATTCTTTTAAAATCGGCCAAAATACTGTGCGACTGCAAAGTCAGATCCAAGGCGGGAATGTTGTCACGGTTTCCACGTCGAATATCGAATTCTTTTCGATTGTTGCGCTGATAGCCGTAATACCATTTGCTATTCCATTTGCCGAGTTCCTTTTCCAGCGAAAGCTGTGAGAACAAATGCGACACTTGTTGTTTCGGGTTCGCAATGTCGTACGTGAAAGGTCTTACTACCGACGGTTTCTGCGATTGGATGGCAAAATACAAATCAGTTGCATTTCCAATATGCGAAGCGGCAAGAATGCCCGTTTCAGTTTGAAAGTACGACAATTCGGCGTTTAGGGTTCCGAATTTCAATTTCCGTCGGAGTTGCGCTGCTGCAGAAAAATCCCGATTTCCCGTATTTGAGAGAACGTAATCTGCAGCACGGCGATCACCAAACATCTTAGCTGCGGCATCGATCCGGTACGAAGTTCCCTTTTCCTTTGCCCGAACAAAAGTTGCAGCTAGTGCCCCACCGCTACCGTTTGATTGCGCTGTGGAGGTAAGCTGACTAAAAATTGTGTCGTTTTCAGGAATCTGACGTTCCAATAAAATCAAACCACCTACGCCGTCGCCACTGTATTGCAAAGCAGCGGCATCTTTTACAACATTGATTCGCGTTAAGCCGTTCACATCCACAGCCGGCGCATGTTCGGTTCCCCATTGTTGATCTTCCATACGCAAACGATTGGTAAGCATCGAAATCCGACTCCCGCTCAATCCATGAATGATCGGTTTTACGATGTTATTGCCTGTCTTTAAACTATTTACGCCGTTTATTTCGCGCAAAGCATCCCCCAAATTTTGAGCCGAATATTCGCGCAGCGTTTTGGCATTCAGTTTATTACTTCCTGAAACATCATAAACCAATGAGGCTTTTTTCCGAACAATGATTTCGGCTAAATCCTCGGCATGTGGCGACAAATTAAATTGGTACACTTGTACAGGCTCGCTGCTTATTCTCTGTACGACCTTTTCGAAATGAGGTGCAACAACGGTAAATTCATCAACAGAATTATCTACCGTAAAGACAAAAGTGCCTTGTGCATCGCAGTTAATTTTTTTCTTTCCTACGTAAATCACAGCATTTTCAACGATTGTGCCACCCGATTTTACGTTTCCAGAAATGGTTTTTACCAACTGCCCAAATCCGAAGTCAACAAAAAACAAAGCAAAAACGGCGCCTAAAATGGTTTTATTCATACGTTTTACTTTTACTTAATGTAGCTAGGAGTTACGTAAAAGTAGGCGGTGCACGAAGTGATTTATAGGTAAAGTGTTTATTAATCCAACTGTTCGAAGGTTGAACAATGGTTTTTTGCTTGAGTGTTGGCTGAGCAGTTATTCCGACATACAAATCGGATGGAAATAAATCGCTGATTACAGCCAGCGTACAGGAGTCGCAATGCAAGGAAAGATCTCCGTGGCTGTGGTGCAAAACCGCTTTGTCGCTCGTTTCTGTAAAAAGCGCACAATGCTTTGATTTATTTTCTTCGAAGTGATGAATGCGGTGTGCAGATTGCCAACCAAAACTTCCTAAAAGCAAGGCGGCAAGTAAACAAACTACGTATTTTTTGAATGCATTCACGGGTCAAAAGTACGCTTCAAATAGGTGAATGTGCCCTAAATTTAGAAAACTTTCACACTGAAGTCGAGGTGTCGCGGGCAATTTTAGTGGTAGCTAAGGCGCTTTTGACCAAGTTAAACCAGTCGTTAAAATCGGATGGTTTTAGGAAAAAGTTCTGTGCACCAGCGGCTTGTGCCAAATCGTAAACTTCTTGCTGTTCGATGGTAGAAAGAACAATGGTAGGAATTTCTTGAAGTTTGGGTTGTTGTTTGATCCACAGTAAAAAATCAATTCCGTTTGTAATGGGCATGTAATAATCTACAAAGATGACATCAGGAATGAAGGATTCGTTTTCCAAAAAGCACTTCGCTTCACTAGCTGTAGTGGTAAAGCGATAGGCAGGTGTATCTACAAGTTTACTCAGTGCGTCGAAAAGAAAATAACTATCATCGGCATCGTCGTCAATATGCAATACACGTACCGTTTTCATAGAAATTCTTGTTTAAGACGTCAAAGAAAAGCGGAACAGCAAACGCAGTTGATACGTTTTAGCCTTATTCTTTTACAAGATTTTACGGTTTTTTATATAAAGCGCTGTACTTCAGTGCGAAGCATATTAATAGCTAAGTTTGTTGTAGAGGCGCTATTTACGGCATTTTGCAACAGTAACTGTCGAAATCTATCCACATCAGTAGCTTCTGCAAGCATTGAAATTTCTCGAATACTTCTAAGTGTTGCATTTTTAGCTGCGGTGATGGCCAACCAACACTCGGCGGAAACATAAATTTGTTGCGTTAAATTGTGTTCAAATTCTTGTTCCACCGTGGCGGATAAAATTTGTACGTACGACTCCGTGTCGTCGTGAACAGGCGCAATTCGCACAGCAACTTTAGCGATCGAAATCCGATCCATTAATAAGGTTAAGCGCTCGTAAGCTTGCAATTTAAGAGGTAAAGTTTCTTTTTGTGTTTGGCGAAGAATTTCAAATCGGCGCTCTTCGTTCTGATTTGAGACAAAATTTTTGAAGAAATTCACAGCAACAATGCCTACAATGAGCGCAGGTAAAATGTTCAGTAAGGCTTTTAAAAGATCGTCTGCATTCATAATTGCTAAAATTTTCGCGCAAAGGTAGCTAATTTCTGTTTCTGCGACCAGCTGCCTACATTTCCTCGTTTTTTCTAACGATTCAAAAAATGATTTGCTTTTTCAGGATGCTGATATAGCGGAAGTTACCCACTGTTTTTCTTTTGATATAGAATTTATTTCTGCGAGGCTATTTTTTGCGAAAATGCCTTTCGGCGAATGGATTAAAACCGAGTAAGATTCTTTAAATTTGTGGTTTATTATTTTACGATGGAACGCTATATAAGCCAGTTAAACGATGCTCAGAAACTTCCTGTTTTACAGAAAGATGGACCGATGATAATCATTGCCGGTGCCGGTTCTGGAAAAACACGAGTGCTCACCATTCGAATTGCTTACCTGATGAGTCAGGGAGTCGATCCGTTCAATATTTTAGCTTTGACCTTTACCAACAAGGCGGCACGCGAAATGAAAAAGCGTATTTCCGATATTGTTGGTTCAAACGAGGCAAAAAATCTTTGGATGGGAACTTTTCACTCGGTATTTGCCCGAATTTTACGTGCCGAATCTTCGAAGCTGGGTTATCCAAGCAATTTTACCATCTATGATACGCAAGATTCCATTCGATTGCTTTCTTCTATAGTAAAGGAAATGCAACTCGATAAAGACATCTACAAACCAAAACAGCTCTACAACCGCATTTCTTCATACAAAAACAGCCTCATTACCGTTCGTGCGTACTTTAATAATCCGGAATTGATGGAAGCCGACGCCATGAGTAAGAAGCCACGTACCGGAGATATTTATCAAGAATATGTAGATCGCTGCTTCAAAGCTGGTGCCATGGATTTTGATGATTTGTTGTTGAAAACCAATGAATTGCTCAATGTTTTTCCAGACGTACTTATTAAATATCAAGATCGTTTCCGATATATACTCGTGGATGAGTATCAAGATACCAATCATTCGCAGTACTTGATTGTTCGCGCCTTATCCGATCGTTTTCAGAATATCTGTGTCGTGGGCGATGATGCACAAAGCATTTACGCATTTCGCGGCGCCAACATAAACAATATTCTAAATTTTCAAAAAGATTATCCCGACGTAAAAGTATATCGACTCGAACAAAATTACCGCAGCACACGCAATATCGTTGAAGCGGCAAATTCGATTATTGAAAAGAATAAAACCAAACTAGATAAGGTGGTTTGGACGCATAACGACGACGGTCCGAAGGTGAAAATTCATCGAAGTATAACCGATGCTGAGGAAGGTCGATTTGTAGCTGCTAGCATTTGGGAAGAACGAATGAATAAACAGCTTTCTAATAATTCGTTTGCCATTTTGTACCGAACCAACGCTCAATCGCGTGCTATGGAAGATGCGCTGCGCAAACGCGATATTCCGTACCGTATTTACGGTGGTTTGTCTTTTTATCAGCGAAAGGAAATTAAAGATGTTTTGTGTTATCTGCGTTTGGTTTTGAATCCGAAAGATGAAGAAGCGCTCATTCGTGTCATCAATTATCCTGCGCGAGGAATAGGCGATACGACCATCGAAAAACTTACCGTGGCTGCAAACCATTACAAGCGATCGATTTTCGAGGTGATGAAAAACATCGACAAAATTGATTTACGACTCAATGGCGGAACGAAAAACAAACTGCGCGATTTTGTGACGATGATCGAATCGTTTCAAATCATCAGCAAAGAGCAAGACGCGTTCTATGTAGCCGATCATGTGGCCAAAAAAACCGGATTAATTCAGGAATTGCGCAAAGACAATACGCCCGAAGGCATTGGCCGACTCGAGAATATCGAAGAATTACTTAACGGTATAAAAGATTTTATTGAGGGACAAAGGGAAGTTGATGGCGCCACAGGAAGCTTAACCGAGTTTTTAGAAGACGTAGCGCTGGCAACGGATTTGGATAAAGATACGGGCGACGATGATCGCGTGGCTTTAATGACCATACATTTGGCAAAAGGACTAGAGTTTCCGTACGTGTTCGTGGTTGGAATGGAAGAAGATTTGTTCCCCAGCGCCATGTCGGTAAACACACGTGCCGAGCTCGAAGAAGAACGTCGTTTGTTTTATGTAGCACTGACACGTGCCGAGCACCAGGCGTATTTAACCTATGCGCAATCGCGGTATCGTTGGGGAAAACTTACCGATTGTGACCCGTCGCGATTTATCGATGAAATAGAACCGCAGTACGTCGAATACCTGACGCCACCAGAAAATACCTACCAATACAAACCCATGATTAATCTGGATATTTTCGGCGATATCGACAAATCGAAATTGCGCTTATCCAAACCAGCACCGGGAACGCCACCGGCATACATTACAAACGAATTGCCGAAAAAGCCAGAAGGTTTACGTCGATTGAAACCCGTTAACATTCCGTCGAAAAATACGGTTGATACCGGGAATAACAACTTAAATGCGGGAACCACTGTGATGCACGAACGATTCGGAAAAGGGATTGTTATTGGTATTGAAGGCAGTGGAGCCGACAAGAAAGCCGAAATAAACTTCGAAGTGGGAGGCGTAAAGAAACTCTTGTTACGCTTCGCAAAACTCACAATTCTTAACTAACATGGCACAATTCATTAAAATTTATCCCGAAAATCCGAATCCCGCTGCCGTTAAGAAAGTAGTTGATGTGCTAAAAAGCGGCGGTTTGGTGATTTATCCAACCGATACAGTTTACGGTTTAGGCTGCGATATAACCAACTCCAAAGCACTCGAACGTATCGCAAAAATTAAAGGGATTAAACTCGAGAAAGCGAACTTTTCCTTCATTTGTTGCGATCTGAGTAATTTATCGGATTACGTTAAACAAATTGATACGGCAACGTTTAAGTTATTGAAACGCTCCTTACCGGGTCCGTACACCTTTATTTTACCGGGAAACAGCAATTTGCCAAAAGAGTTTAAGAAGAAAACAACCGTTGGTATTCGCGTACCGGATAACGAAATTGCGCTTGAATTGGTGCGTCAGCTCGGAAATCCAATTGTCTCCACATCGATTCACGACGATGATGAGGTTCTTGAATATTCCACCGATCCGGAACTCATCTTCGAAAAGTGGCAAAATTTAGTCGATGTGGTAATCGATGGCGGTTATGGTGATAACATGCCTTCAACCATCATCGATGCGAGTGGTCGCGAACCTTTTGTTGTTCGTGAAGGAAAAGGCGATATTTCAATTATCTAGCGCTTCGTCTGCAAGAAAATCACTTTCGAAAACGCTCTCAAAATTAAGTTTCCCTAAAAATATAATTGCGGAAAATTCAATTGACCTTACTCAGTTTTTACAGTCGCATAAAACTTAAATGCTAAATTTTAAACAGTATCAATAAAATTTAGTGCTTTAACTAAATTCTAAGAATAATCTACGACGGTAAAGCTGTGTTTATTGCGTAATTTTGTGCCGCGCAAAAAAAAGCGATACCACATTATGGCAAAATCTCTTTCCCAAAGATTGCTCGATATATTATTTTCTACGCGTTTAATGGCCGTTTTGTTTATTTCGTATGCGGTGGCCATGGGCATAGGAACCTTTGTAGAAAGTGGCTACAACACCGAAACGGCGCGTATTTGGATTTACAACGCCTGGTGGTTTGAGCTGATTCACTTATTGTTTTTGGTGAATTTTTTCGGAAATATCAAACGCTATCAGCTTTACAAGCGCGAAAAATGGGTAACGCTATCCTTGCACCTGTCGTTTATTTTAATCATTATCGGTGCTGCCGTTACGCGTTACATCAGTTACGAAGGCGTTATGCCGATTCGCGAAGGCGCAGCATCTAACGAAATTCTTTCAGACAGAACGTACCTGACCGCTTTTGTGGATGGCGAATTTCAAGGCGAATTCAAACGTAAAACCATCGAAGAACCACTACTTCTGAGCATGGTTACCGACAACGACTTCAGCATTTCGGACGATTTTAAAGGAAAGCCGTTCGAAATTACCTACGTGAATTACATCATGAACGCCAAGTCGACCATAAAGCCCGATCCCAACGGCGTTTTGTATTTGAAATTAGTAGAAGCAGGAAATGGCGAACGTCATGAGCATTATCTGAAAGAAGGTTCGGTGCAAAATATTCACAATTTACTTTTTGCTTTCAATAAAGAAACAGCTGGAGCCATTAACATCAGCGGCGATGCTAACGGCTTGAAAATAGCGACACCTTTCGATGGTACGTTTATGCGAATGGCCGATCAAATGCAAGGAAAAGTACTTCCAAACACCACTGCCGATTTAATGCTGCGCTCGTTATATAACGTGGGTGGAAGTCAGTTTGTATTTCCAGAACCTGCCATAAAAGGTGTGGAAACCTACGAATCGAACAACGATTGGGAAGATAAAAATACCGATGACGCGCTGATTGTTAACGTTACCGCAAACGGAAAGACCGAAACCGTAACCTTGGTAGGAGGGAAGGGCAAGCAAGGTGAACCTAAAAGTTTTAAGCTAGGCGATTTAGATTTTACGCTCTTCTATGGAAGTAAAGTTTACCAATTGCCGTTTAAAATTCAACTCAATGATTTTATCGCTGAAAAATACGCCGGAACGGAAAAGAGTTATTCGTCGTTCGAATCGAAAGTAACTGTTATTGATGGTGCGAAGAAGTTCGACGAACGCATTTACATGAACCATATTTTGGATTACGGCGGCTATCGTTTCTTCCAAGCATCGTTTGATCCCGACGAAAAAGGAACCGTCTTATCGGTAAATCACGATTTCTTTGGAACTTGGATTACCTACATTGGTTACTTTATATTGTATCTAGCGATGATGCTTATTTTATTCACAAAGAACACGCGCTTTGCCGATTTGAAAATGAAATTAGAGAAAATAAAAGCCAAGAAAGCCGCACTTACGGTACTACTTTTACTTGCGTCGGTTTCGGGTTTTTCACAGCACGAGCATCAGCAAACCTTAAGTTTACAGCAAATAGATTCGATACTGGCAAAGAATATTCCGCCTGTTGCGCATGCCGAACGTTTTGGCCGACTCATTATTCAAGATGAAGGCGGACGTATGAAGCCAATCAATACTTTTTCGTCGGAATTGTTGCGAAAAGTTAGTAAAAGCGATCACTACAAAGGCTATAATTCGGATCAGGTTTTCTTGTCGATGACGCAGTATCCGCGATTGTGGTTTGAAGTTCCGTTCATCTACATAAAAAGAGGTAACGACAGTATTCGCAAAATTATTGGCGTAGAACCGGGAGAAAAGCTTGTAAGTTTCCGCCGATTTTTTGACAAAGAAGGTAATTACAAACTCGCGCCCTATCTCGATGCGGCGTACAAAGCAGCCATTCCAAACCAATTTCAGAAAGATTTTATCGAAACCGATCGAAAAGTGAATTTGCTTAATTCGGCTTTGAGCGGCGGTATTTTGCGCATTTTCCCGTTTCCAAAAGATAAAAACAATAAGTGGGTGAGTTTCTTAGAAGTGCACCAACCTACCGGAACCTCGCTCGACACCATTAAAAGCATCATGCCGCTGTATATGACGGCGCTGGCAAAAGGAGCGGAGACGGGTAATTATACCTACGCCAATACTTTGGTAACCGGCATGGAAAATTACCAAAAGAAATTTGGAGGCAGCGTGCTACCATCCGAAGAAAAAATCGACGCTGAAATTGCATACAACAAATACGATATCTTCAAGAATTTGTTCTGGATGTACATGCTCACCGGCATTCTGATGTTGCTTTTCGCGATTGTAAACATTCTAGCCAACAAAAAATGGATTAACTATGTGATTAACGCATTTCACATCTTGGCCGCGCTGTTGTTTGTTTTGCACACAGTGGGTTTAATTGCCCGTTGGTACATCAGTGGTCACGCGCCGTGGAGTAATAGTTACGAATCGGTTATTTATGTCGGTTGGGCAACCATGTTCTTCGCATTGGCGTTTGATCCTAAATCAAAACTTACCGTTGCTGCGGGAACTTTTGTTGCCAGCATGATTTTAATGATCGCGCATTGGAGCTGGACCGACCCTGCTATTGGAAATTTGGTGCCGGTTTTAAATTCGTATTGGTTGATGATTCACGTAGCTGTAATTGTTGCAAGTTACGGTCCGTTTACCTTGGGAATGATTTTAGGTTTGGTAACCCTCATCCTGATGATTTGCACAACAGCAAAAAACAAGGTGAAAATGAATTTGCACATCAAAGAACTAACCTACATCAACGAAATGGCGCTCACAATTGGTTTGGTTATGCTTACCATCGGAAATTTTCTCGGCGGGCAATGGGCAAACGAAAGTTGGGGCCGTTATTGGGGTTGGGACCCAAAAGAAACTTGGGCCTTGATTAGTATTATGGTGTATGCTTTTGTAATTCATGCGCGCTTTGTGCCTGCGTTGCGCGGCGTTTGGATTTACAACTTAATGAGTGTACTCGCGTTTTACTCGATTATGATGACGTACTTTGGAGTGAATTTCTATCTCACCGGACTACATTCTTACGCAAGTGGCGATAAAGTAGTAACGCCTGTTGAAGCTTATTATTCGTTCGCAGCGATTATGATACTGTCCGGATTTGCTTGGATTAAATACCGAAAGTTTTACAAAGCGAGTGCCGTAAAATAAATTGATTGGTTCACAATTAACAGCGAGAAACAGCTGTTTTAGGTTTTCCAAGTAAGCCAAAGAATCCAAAAAATAATCATGGCATTAATGAGAATGGCATTATAAAACCCGTTAACAGTTAGTTTTTTGCTAAATTGTAAGAAACAAAAGCTTATTAGCGAAGAAATGCCCAACATGGCGTAGAGGTACAGCATAAAACCGTTTACGGATGATACTAGATGTTGGGAATAGTCGTTGTCATCGGAATAAACGCCAATTACATTTTTAAACAGGAATGTGTGGGTTATGGTTATTCTGGGATTTGATATAGCCGCGTTTTCAGTTGAAAATTCAAATCCTTTGTCGGTTAAAAACTTATACCCTTTATAATATTTGTTCGTACCAGTGTACGTATTTGTGCTGTTAGAAAAGCTGATGTAGCTAAAAATGCGATCTGGAGTTTCTTTAGTAGGTAACACAAACCGATCAAGAAGTAGTGTATTGATAAACAATGCTAATGCTCCCAGCAGTATTCTGGTAGCTTTGTGGTACTTTATCAGTTTTGATTGATTAAACTCCATAGAAAAGTGTTTTATACTAAAATCTAAGTTAGTGTTTTTCTAATATTTATATTTTGTACTTCTCTGAATAATCAATAATTCTAGTGCCGATTTTTTAACAACATATTCTAATTTAAAAAAATAGCATTGATCATCTGTTTTAATGAAGATTAGCTTTCTTTGTTAACGTATTTGGTTTTTAAAAAAATGAAAAAAATTGCAAGCATTTTATTTTATGTTGCTTTTTGTTTATTTACAGGTGTGCGATGTCAGGAACGCCAGAAATCTGGAGTTAATCAATTTCTTACTTGGCATTCGCAAGCGGCGCAGAAAAACTTGGGAGTTTCAACTGATTTTTCGAAAAGACTTGTTTCCAAAAATTTACTAAAACTAGATACTTTAAGCCCCGAAATGGTCGAACGATTTAAATTGGAACCGTTTTTTTCAAAAGCTGATTTGGATACAATAAATAAACAAATTAAATTTTGGAATGATAAATCGTATTGGAATTCAAGAATTTACAATCTGCCTTTGTTTGATCCTGATACACTTCGCAACACTTCGCAACAGTATCATGAGTTTTCAGTTCCTATTTTCTCAAAGGATAGAAAATACTGCTTGTTTAGGTCTAATATCTCCTGCAAAGAGAATTATTGTCATAAAAATTTGTACGCGATTTATCAACAAGAACCGAACAACCAGTGGAAAATGGTAAAAATTATTTCTCAGCTTAGCTTTTAACTATACGGTTAAGTTTACTCTGAGTAATCGCCTATAAAACATACAGCCGTTTGAACTGGAAATTCGTTGCGTGGAGTTCAGTAATTTTCTAATCATGCAGCATGCTTTTTTGTCGCATTTTTAGCATCAGTTAGTAATTTTAGCGTACAGCATTTCTGTTAAAATTTTCTGAATATTTAAGATAATAAATTGTAGCATTTTGAGTTATAGTTGATGCAGTGCTAACTCGTTAATGTGTATGAATATCAATATTTAAAGCAAATTATAACAAGCGAGTACTCCTTTGGAGAAAAAGATTGTTTTACGTGCTTTTACTCGTTTGTACAACAGTAATTTGACTAACACTTAATAAATTTACGATTACCTTTTAACTTATAACCAACTAAATCATAACTTATGAAAAAACTACTTGTTCTTTTAATCGGATTTGTACTGTATTCGTGCTCAAATACAAAAGACTACGAAAACATTGCTGGAAAGTGGAAATGCTCAAATTGGATTATTGAATCTACCGGCGAAGATAAGTGCAACAATAATGTGTTTTTTGAATTTAGAAAAGATAAAACGTACACCTCCAAAATAGGTGATCTCGAAGAATCTGGGGTGTATCAAATTGCCGAAGGTACACTGTATTCGACGCCTGAAGGCAAAATGGAAATTGGTGTAGAGATTACTGTTTTGAATCGTGACACACTTCAGTTTGTCATGAGTAGATCGGGTGTTAAAGAGGTGCTTACGTTGCTGCATCAGAAATAAAGCAGTATTTTCACTAATCTTTTTTCAGAAAACCTTTTGCATATCAAACCATGAGATACTTAAGAATAGGTATTCTTTTCACTTTTGTTCAGCTCACTTCAGCACAAACCACGTTTATCGTTGATGGTTTTTCGGACGATTACTATGGTAAAGTTCAGATAAACGATACCACAGAAATTTTCAGTGCAGGATCTGTGGCTATTTTTAGTAAAAAGCTAAATAAAGAGATTCTCCGTGTTGATTCAGACGAGTTGGCAACAAACCTGCATCAAGGTAAATTGGTTGCTAACATACGTTCACTGCCGTACGGAGAACAAAGTTTAATCATGTACGGCGACTATAACTTTGACAACAAGAAAGATTTCGCCATTTGTGACGGACAAAATAGTTGTTATCACGGGCCTTCTTTCAAGATTTACCTAGCCACAAAAAAGGGCTTTTCCTACAGCAAAGCATTCACTCGTTTAACACAAGAATATTGCGGAATGTTTGAAGTTAATTCGGAATCAAAGACGCTAAATACCTTCACCAAAAGTGGTTGTTGCATGCACGCATTTTCCGAATTTGTTGTTGAGAAAAATATACCGAAAGCCATAAAAGTTGTGACTGAGCAAAATGAAATGGCTTATAACACGATTACAGTAGAGACAAGAAACGGTACACAAATGCGGGCGCAAACAGTAAAAACGATAGATGTAAATCGAGAAGGAATAAAAGTAGTACTCTCATTTATGATTCCTGAAAGCGGGAAAAATGTAATACTCTTTAATTGTAACGATCGCACATTAAATTGTGCTATACTGCAAGCAGACAAGACGGTCGAGTTTTCTTTCCCAGTAGAAACCATCTATAAAAATCCGGATTTCAGCTACGATACTTCGGCAAATAATCAATCGTTAACTTTTTCATCTGGGAAAACAACTTACACCATTTACGACAATCTAACCGAGTTGAAAATGCGAGTTTGTGTTGATGGAAACTGTTCCTATGTACTAGCCGATAGCAGTACGAAAATAGGCAACTTGCAAAAACTATTAGAGGTGAAACTTGATAACGTTGTGATACACTAGCACTAGAAAGGGAAATTAGCGTTTAGCGTTTAGCGTTTAGCTTCTTTCGCTTTTTTCGCTTCTTTTGCTTCTTTTGCTTCTTTTGCTTCTTTCTATTTTTTAGCTTTTTTCTATTTTTTCGCTTTTCTATCTTTTCTAGCTCCTTCCCGCTGTCCGCTATAGTCCGCAAAAAATGGGTCGCGTTCACACGGTCTGTAGTGGGCTTCTGGTGGCGCCACTGCAGCCGCGGTTCACGTAGCCCCATTTTTCTTGCGGGCTGCCGCTGCCATCGGGGCTAGGGCAGACGTTACTAACGTTTGGTGGAAAAAGTGTATATTCGATGAAGATAAAAGACGAAAAAAGGGTTCAATTTAACAGATTAAAAATGCGCATAAATTTATCGCTGCAATTAGCTGTGATTAAATAATTTAAGTGTGTTTTTGAGAATTGAAAAAGGGGAGGGGATTTCGCCAATTGTTGAGTTACAGGGCATTTTAGGGCGACATCAGAATGACATTATTAGACAAATGATTTTACTTGACATTTTAGTAGGACAATTTTTGCCAAGTTTGTTTGGCTGGACATTTTTAGTTTTTGTTTTAATAACTGAAAGTTTTTTGCTTTCAAAATATTTGACGAAAAGTTGGCGACACAAAACAATATTTACGACAGTAATAGTTTCAAATGTTATAACGACAATTATTGGCTATTTGCTGCTAGACGAAGAAAGTGGTGGCGGACATTTATTAAACTGGATACCTGTAGACCATTATCACGGAGACATAAGGCTTGATAGAACACTATTCCTATTCATTTCAACATTTATTGGAAGTGTGATTGTTGAAGGACTTTTTAACATTCTTGTAATTAAAAGATATTTTGCAGTCAAGAAAATAATTTTAGGAACTGTATTGGTTAATATGTTTACATATTTAGCAGGCGGACTAACAATTTTGATTTATAATATTTACACCCTTTGACATTTCAAACAAACATATATATCAAGAGAAAAACGCCCTTTAACAGCACCTACAAGAAACTGGCGTTTCAGTGGTTAAATGAAGCCTTTTGCTTCGTATCAAGTTCTGTAGTGGCAGATCGTTTTGTGCTCCGAAATCGCCAGCTTCTTGACGAGGTAAATCGTTAAATACAATTTTAAAGACAACCCAAACGTAACAACAGACTCCTAAATGAAGAACGAAAAAACACCAACATATAGACTACGTTTCTTTTTCGACTATGGTTGCGGTGGTTGTCTGTGGTGTGACAATGACGCTGCGTATAAAAAATTTGATGTTGGAACTTTAGACGCTGAAATTTTCGATGCGAATGGAAAAGTTAATCAGCAAGCAAGAATTAAATTACCAAATTCGACAAGACAAAAAGTATTGGAACTCGACAAATTGTATAGCGAAAGTATAAATTGGGAAGACCCAGCAGGAGATACTTTGTGGGACAAAACACAATGGGACAATTTCCATTCACAGACAAGAGAATTGCACAAAGAAATATCGACTATACTTGGTAACGACTTTGAAATTTTGTATAAACAAGAATAGAAAAACGCCACAGAACAGGCGTTTTGCAATAGCGAGAGATTAAAGCTTCTAGGATAGTGAGGTGCTCAATTCAGCTCGAAAGCTTTCGGGATTGATCATCTAATGAAGTATAGTGCTGAAAATCCGCATTAGCAAATTGAAAAAACGCTATTAGTTATGTTAAAGCGACCACAAAACACTAACAAACAATGAAAACAGTTAAGACACTACGTGCGGGACTTTTATTATTAATTCTGACATCATTTAGTTCTGATAAATTACCAAAAACATTTACGGACTTGCTTGATCGTGGTAACTTGACTTTTCAAAAACCGACAGGACTTGAAGAAACACAAATCATTAAAAACTTGGAAATGAACTACGAGTATGCCATAAAGTATCCTCAAAGGAAATTTGAAGTTCGTTATGCAATTAGACCTTTGGACAATTTAATTCGTGATTATAACGAAAAGGAAAAGAAGAAGAATCGAGGTGAGATAAATATTCATCCTAACAAATTATATTCTTCTCTACTACAAGTGACAACCTTAAATATTTCAGGCGGACAATTACCCGAATTGACAGTATTTGACAAGCATGCTGTAAAACAAGAATTCAATGCCGACTGGGGTGCAACTACCTTTGTTGAAGTAGGAAAAGAATTTGGACAAGAGTATAAATACTGTATGATTGTGGCTATTCACAAAGACAATTGTGCAGACGCATATTTCTTTTATCTTTCCGATACAAAAGACGGGTACGACGAATTAATGGATCCTGCTTTTCATTCACTAAAATTCAAGTAACTTGAAAAGCAAAGTAAAAACCAATAGAAGAAAAACGACTTATTACACACAAAACCGTCCAACAACCCCACTCAAGAATTACTTCAAAATAATAACACAAAACGCCCTCCTTTAAATCGAATTAAAGCAGTTTTATATTTTAGTTATCTTTAAAAACTATTAGATTTTTAGCGTTTAAAATCGAGTTTTTGTCGTCTTCAAAGCACGTATTGACGAAAAGGACTTTCCCTTGTTTTAAATCAAACTTTTGATTACCGAGATTAATGTGTGCTTTTAGTTGGTAGTTGTGCAAAGGGCATACAGGTTTTGCCTCTGGCGGGGTGTCGTGCAAACTTGGAGCTTTGTGCTTTAATAAACTTTAGTAATAAATTCAGCTTTTGTACTTCCATTTCCCACTATAACGCAAAGCTTAAAAAAATTACTTTCCATTTCTCAAAAAAGCTGCTGAAAACAACTTTGCGTACCAATAATTGGTATTTTTGAAAAAAAGGAAATGTCATGGCTAAAAACACATCTATATTATTGGGAGACTATTTCGAAAACTTCATCAACGAAGAGATTTCTTCGGGTCGTTTCAGTTCTGCTAGTGAAGTTGTGAGAACGGCCTTAAGATTACTTGAATTGGAAGAACAGAAAATTAAAAAACTGAGAGAAGAAATTGAAATCGGTGAAAAAAGTGGAATGATTTCAAATTTTGATCACGAAGCTCATTTGGCAAGCCTTCATAAAAAATACTTATGAATGTTGAATACCGAAATAAGCGCAAAAGCTCTAGAAGATATTGATAAAATTTGGCTTTACACTCTAGAAAATTGGTCACTCAACCAAGCTAACCATTACTACAGACTAATCTATCTAGAAATTGAATATATCGTTGAAGATTTTGAAGGTGGAAACGACATTGGTAATATTGAATTGGGTTACAGACAATTCAGAATAAAATCACATTTAATTATTTACCGAAAAGCCGAAGATGGAGTTGTTGAAATTGTTAGAGTTCTTCATCAGATGATGGAAATTCGTAATCAACTGTGAACGAAACGGCAGGTAACAGCCGTAGCTGTTCCCCAACCTCTTTCAAAAATAAAAAGTATAAATCTGAACAGAAAAAGACCTCTTTAGAAGCGATTTTTATTAGAAGCTAGTCCCGATAGCTATCGGGATTGATGAATTCACCACTTTATGTATCGTTTTGTCCTACTGAACCCACATATCATCGACCGGTGCCTGAGCCTGTCGAAGGCTAATCATTTT
>NZ_JAIXYH010000054.1 GCF_027490375.1 Flavobacterium sp. | reverse complement strand
GCGAACTTTGCGTAAATCTTCGCGTTCTTTGCGGTTAAGCATTCAACAAGCTCAGGTACCGCCGATACGCGGGTTCGGGTGGGTGAATGATACGTAAAGTGGTGAATTCATCGAAGTCTCAATACTCTAATCTTAATACTCTAATCTTAATACTAAATGCTGTTAAACCATACGTTACGTGGCCAATTAATCTAATGATAACTTCTTTTGCAACTTTCGAGCTTCTTCGGCTTCACGCATAATGAAATACTTGGCTAAAAAGAAGTAGGAAAGCATTTGCATTGCTAAAGTTAATAACTGCAGTAGATCGGAATAAACGTAAAAGCTCTTTATAGAATAGAAAATATCAGATAAGATGAAACAGGTTGTAGCTAAGCCAAAACTCAAATACTGTAAACTGCCTTTTGCCGTATAACCCGCAAAGACTAAAATCGATAAAACAGTAAGCACCAAAGCATAAATGAGATACAGGAAATTCTGTCCTTTTGGATTGCTAAATTGCATCTCTAAAACAGAAATGACCACATATATTAAAGAACCAGTAACAACTAGTATAACTGGTATATCCCGTCTTTTATAAGTAACATGTTTGAGATCTTTCACAGCATAAATGAGCATCAAACTATAAACAATCAAAAATGCATAAGCGGAATAGATGAAAAAGTCCTCCTGGTCGATAAGCACTGCAACGTCGCCCGTGTAGCATAAAAGGAAAATGCTTATCGGAAGGAAACTAAATTTGCCGTTTCTACTATTCAAATAGTACATTCCGATAGAAGGGACTACGCAAGATTTTGCAATAAGTGCTGAATAATCCCAGCCTAACATAAAAAAGGTTACAAAACTGATGCTTGATAACCAATACAATATCAAGGTTGGGCTCTTAATTTTCATTAATTAGATTTAAAAAGGTTTGTTCGTCTAGTATCTTCACACCCAATTGTTTGGCTTTTTCTAGTTTAGCCGGTCCCATGTTCTCACCAGCCAATACAAAAGAGGTTTTCGCCGAAATAGATGATACCATTTTTCCTCCGTGTTTTTCAACTAGTAACTTCAACTCATCGCGGCTGTGCGTGCTAAATACGCCTGAAATAACCACAGCCTGCCCTGCTAGCGTGTCGCTTAACAAAGACAGCTCTTCTTGATTAATTTCAAATTGCAAGCCCGCAGTGCGCAAACGGCTTACCATCTCACGCTGACTTTCCGTACCGAAAAAACTAACGACACTGTTCGCGATACGTTCGCCAATTTCATCAATTTCAAGTAGTTGTTCAACAGTTGCCGCGGCCAGGTTATCGATGTTTTTGAAATGTTGAGCTAATTTCTTTGCCACCGTTTCACCCACATGTCGGATTCCCAAACCAAATAAAACGCGTTCAAAACCAACCGATTTCGAGGCTTCAACACCAGCAAGTAAGTTTTGTGCCGATTTCATTGCCATACGTTCCAGTGGCAGTAAATCGTCGAGTTTTAAATCGTACAAATCCGCTACATTTTTGATGCGGTTTTCACGAAATAACTGCGCTGCCGTTTCGCCACCAAGACCATCAATATCGAGCGCCTTCCGCGAAATAAAATGCTCGATTTTTCCGATTATTTGCGGCGGACAACTACTGTCGTTTGTGCAATAATGCTGGGCTTCGCCCTCGGCTCGGCTAAGTATCGAACTACATTCGGGGCAATGCTCAATGAAAATAATTTTCTCCGTCGTTTCGTTGCGTTTGGTGAAATCAACCCCCGTTATTTTAGGGATAATTTCGCCGCCTTTTTCAACAAAAACATAGTCGTTTATATGCAAATCTAGTTTTTCAATCTGGTCGGCATTATGCAACGAAGCGCGTTTAACCGTTGTTCCGGCGAGTTGCACCGGCTCGAGATTCGCAACAGGCGTAATTGCACCTGTCCGACCCACCTGGTAGGAAACACTTTTTAATTGCGTAACGGCTGTTTCGGTCTTAAATTTATAAGCCAGTGCCCAACGCGGATTTTTAGCTGTGTATCCAATTTCCTCTTGTAAGAAAATCTCATTGACTTTAATCACAACACCGTCGGTTTCGTACGGGAGTTCATGTCGCTTTACGTCCCATTCATCTAGAAAAGTAAAAACCTCATCAATAGAACTGCAAACGCGGTAGCTGCTCGGAACTTTAAAGCCAGCAGTTGCTGCATGTTGTAAAAATTCGCTGTGTTTCTTGGCAAATTGCTCAGTAATTCCGCCGTAAATTAAACACTCCAACGGACGTTTTGCCACTTCGGTACTGTCCTGCAATTTTAGTGTTCCCGAAGCGGTATTCCTCGGATTTGCATACAGCGGCAATCCCTTACTTTCTTGAATCTCGTTTAGCTTATTGAATCCATCAATGGGCAAAATTACTTCGCCACGAAACACACTAAAGCCTTTAAAATGCTGGCTATGTAATTTCAAAGGAATTGTTTTGATGGTTCGAATGTTCTCGCTGACGTCATCACCTTGAAAACCGTCGCCTCGTGTAATGGCGCGTTGGAAAACACCATCTAAATATTCCAAACTTATGGAAGCACCGTCGTATTTGAGTTCGCAAACGAGTTCTACACTTGTACGTCCGGTACTTTTAAGAATGCGATTGTACCAGTCAACTACCTCTTCGCTGTTGTATCCATTTTCGAGTGAGTACATTCGGTTGGAATGCACCACAGTTTCGAAATTCTTTGTGACTCCGCCACCTACACGTTTTGAGGGAGAATTGGGATCGTCGAATTCGGGAAAATCGGATTCTAACTTTTGAAGTTGTTTCATTTTTAGATCGAATTCCGTGTCTGAAATCAACGGCTGATCTAAAATGTAATATTGATAATTGTGTTTATCGAGCTCGTTTCGTAAGGCAGTGATCTGTTCTTTGATGTCCATTCAATTGAGTGCTAATACTCAACTAAGATAAAAATAAAAAGCAGATTTTATCCGCGAATTACGGCATCGATTTGCAAGAACATTTCTCCGTCGGAAATAAAGGCACCTTGTTTGATGATTTCAAAAATAGCGGTGTTTCGATCGGGAGTGTAGTTCTTGGCACCAGACTGAATTTCAAACAAATCGGTAAAAAGCGAATCAGAAATAGCGTTAACTCCTTTGGCAGTTGTAAGATCAAGGTTTGGATCGGCGCATTTGATTACAATAGCTTGTATATTTTCTTCGGAACATTTAAAGAGAAAAACAATGCTTTTGGTGAAATGTTCGAGGAATGCGGTATTGCTGAGTACACCGTCCCAAATGAAGTCGGAAAAGTTATCGAGTTGGCGCTCGACTTCGGCGCTGTTGTTCGCCTTAATTTCGTCCCATTGTTGCTTATCTATTGATTGTACTGCTAGGAATTTCGCAAACTCGTCGGCAAGTTCTTCGAATTGCGGTCGGGAAAGTCGTAGGTATTTCATGGTAAAAAAAAATCCCGCCGAGACGGGATTTAATGTATTCTATAATTGAAAATTAGTTTTCAGCTACAATCTCGTAAGCTAATTCAACCACTACATCTCTGTGTAAACGTACGGTAGCGCTGTACTTTCCAGTTCTTTTCACGATACCTGAAGTGATGAATTTTCTTTCGATTTCGTGACCACTTTTAGCAAGTGCATCAGCGATATCGATGTTAGTGATTGAACCAAAAAGCTTCTCACCACCTGCTTTTGCAGTGATTTTAATTTCAAGAGCTTTAAGTGCCTCTGCTTTTTCTTTCGCATCAGCAACAATTTTAGCTTCTTTGTGTGCTCTTTGCTTTAGGTTTTCAGCCAAAACTTTCTTAGCAGAAGGAGTTGCCAACTGAGCAAAACCTTGAGGAATAAGGAAGTTTCTGCCGTAGCCCGGCTTCACAGAAACTACGTCGTCTTTAAAACCTAAATTAGGTACGTCTTGTTTAAGTATAAGTTCCATAATTTCTGATTCTTATTTTAATAAATCTGCAACGTAAGGCATAAGCGCTAAGTGACGCGCTCTTTTTACAGCAACAGATACTTTTCTTTGATATTTTAATGAGGTTCCAGTTAAACGACGTGGTAAAATTTTACCTTGCTCGTTTACGAATTTCAACAAGAAATCTGCGTCTTTATAATCTACGTATTTAATACCAGATCTTTTGAAACGACAATATTTTTTTGTCTTGTTTGTTTCTATGTTTAGCGGGGTTAAGTAACGGATATCTCCGTCTTTCTT
The DNA here is from genome assembly GCF_027490375.1 of Flavobacterium sp. Taxonomy (GTDB): domain Bacteria; phylum Bacteroidota; class Bacteroidia; order Flavobacteriales; family Flavobacteriaceae; genus Flavobacterium. The sequence goes on along the minus strand of NZ_JAIXYH010000054.1, from coordinate 47,006 downwards.
ACCTGAAGCCGATTGTTGTAATGTTGCCATAATAATTAAGCTTTAGCAATTTTAAGTTTTTCTCTTCTGCGCTCTGCCCAAGAAATCGCGTGTTTGTCTAAACTAACAGTCAAGAAACGCATTACGCGCTCATCTCTTCTGAATTCAGTTTCGAAAGCGATTAACACTTCTGCAGGTGCTTTGAACTCAAATAAGTGATAAAAACCACTTTTCTTGTGTTGGATTTCATAAGCGAGCTTCTTTAAGCCCCAGTCTTCTTTAGCTACCATCTCTGCACCTCTGCTCGTAAGAAAATCTTCAAACTTGCTTACTGTTTCCTTTACCTGGGTCTCAGATAAAACGGGATTCAAGATGAAAACAGTTTCGTATTGATTCATAAACAAATAAATTATTTTGTTAAAGTGGGTGCAAAAGTAATCATTTTATTTAAACGAAATCCATTCCAAAAAAAATATCGACGAACTGCAATATTTTTCTTGGAAATGCTAGTGTATTCAGATATTAGTAGCTATTTTAGACCATCCCAAATATAAATTGCAAATATGAGTGTGAAATTAAACTGTGTTATAGTAGATGACAGCGCCATACAACGAATGGTAGTAAATAAACACGTTAGTAATTCACTACATTTAAAATTAGTTGGCGAGTTCTCTAATGCTATAGAAGCAAAAAACTTTATGTCGTATAATGAGGTTGATCTCATTTTCCTCGACATCGAGATGCCCGTAATCAACGGATTTGATTTACTCGACGGTCTTAAAAAGAAACCGCAAGTCATTTTCATTACATCCAAACCCGATTATGCCGTTAAAGCTTTTGATTACGATGCCACCGATTACCTGCAAAAACCCATCACTAACGCCCGATTCGATGCGGCAATACGCCGAGCTTTGCAGCAGTATTCGCTACTGAAAGATGCTCCTGAGGAAGACGGAACACACATCTTCATTAAAAGCAAACTCAAAAAACTCAAAGTTTTTACCAATCGGATTAAATACGTAGAAGCGTACGGCGACTATATCAAAGTAATCACCGACGATGAAACGCATTTAGTGCTTTCCACGATGAAATCGTTCGAAAATGATTTGCCTAGCGAGCGCTTTGTTCGTGTACACAAATCGTTTATCGTTAATATCGATAAAGTCGAAAAGTTTAATTCGAAATATGCCGAGATCGGAACAATTAAAATACCGCTTTCGCGGAATAAAAAAGACGATCTGAAACGCGCCTTGAGTTTAACCTAAACCTAGTAATAATCGATATTCACAATCAAACGCACAGATTTAAACTGCGCAATTGCTTCGAAACTACTTCGGATTTTACGCAATTTCTCCTTTAAATCCTTTTCCGCAGCACCTTTCGCATATTTAACCATTAAATGTTGTAAATACTCGTTGCGAATACGACCCACAGCCGGCTCAATCGGACCTAACACCTGCGCGCGCGTATGCTCTTTAAGTGCGTTTGCAAACCAAGTTCCGGCAACTTGCGTAAGTTCGAAGTTCTTGCTCTTAAACGTAAGTTTTGCCAATTTAAATACCGGAGGATAATAAAACTGCTGCCGTTCTTCTAGCTCGCGATCTACCATAGTCGCATAATCGTTATTGATAAAATCTTTCAATACAAAATGAAACGGATTATACGTTTGCAAAATCACTTTGCCCGGATTCGTGCTACGCCCTGCCCTACCCGCTACTTGCGTGAACAGCTGAAATGTTCTTTCGTTAGCACGGAAATCCGATTGATATAAAATTGAATCGGCGTCCATAATCCCAACCAAGGTTACGGCACTAAAATCAAGACCTTTGGCAACCATTTGCGTGCCGACTAAAATTTCAGCTTCCCGATTTTTAAACGAATCGATGATCTTCTCAAAGGCAAACTTCCCGGAAGTAGAATCTTGATCCATTCGCAAAACACGGATATTCGGAAACAACTCTTGCAATTCGTTTTGAATTTGCTCCGTTCCAAATCCTTTGTGTATTAAAGTCTGACTCTTACACGCATAACAGCTTACCGGCTGCGGAACTGAAAACCCACAATAGTGGCAACGCAACTGATTTTTAGATTGGTGGTACGTGAGTGCTACATCGCACTGATTGCAATGCGGAACATGGCCGCAGGTAATGCACTCCGTTATAGGCGAGTACCCACGACGGTTTTGAAACAATATTATTTGTTGTTTCTGTTCCAAAGTTTCGCGAATGGCTTCCAACAACGTGTCGCTGAAATGCCCGGTCATTAATTTCCGCTTTTGCTTGTCTTTTAAATCAACAATTTCGACCTGTGGTAAAGGCTGTAATGCGTAACGCTCGTTTAGTTCCACATATCCGTACTTGGCCGTTTTTACATTATACGTACTTTCTAAAGATGGCGTAGCCGAACCCAGCAACACTTTAGCTTCTGCAAATCGAGCCAGAACTAAGGCGGCATCGCGAGCATGATAACGCGGCGCCGGATCTTGCTGCTTAAATGTAGGTTCGTGTTCTTCGTCAATAACAATACAATCCAAATTGCTAAACGGCAAAAACAATGCCGATCGTGCTCCGATTACAATTTGTGCTTCGGGTTTTCGCTCTAAAATTTGCTTCCAAACCTCGACGCGCTCGTTAATACTTAATCGAGAATGATAAACCGCAACTTTATTCCCAAACTGCTTACGTAAGCGACCTACTAATTGAGTCGTGAGCGCAATTTCTGGCAACAAATACAACACTTGATTCTCTGTACTAAGCAAATCGTTAATAATCGACATGTAAACTTCTGTCTTTCCCGAAGCGGTTACGCCTTTGAGTAAAACCGTTTCGCTTTTCGCCCAGGCGTCGGTAATTTCTTGCTTGGCTTTTGCCTGTGCTGCTGAAAGTGAGATAGCAGAACTCCCTTTAGAAAAATTGCCCGATAATCGCGATGTTTCAATGTAATACTTCTCAAAAACACCTTTGGAGATTAATGAGTCGACTGCCGATTGCGACACCCGTTCTTGCGACACAAACTCTTTGTAACTAATGTGTTTATCGGTTTTTTTCTGGGTATCGAAAAAAGCCAGTACGGCCATTTTTTGTTTTTCTGCCCGGGATAATTCCTGCAACAACAAAGGCAACGCTTCTTTGTCTTGAAAAGCTTCCGCAAGTCGGATATAACTCACTAATTTTGGTTTATACACTTCTTTTACCTCTTCTTCTAGCTTCACTACTTTAGAGGAAATCAATCGCTGCAATTTTTTAAAAGATACCTTTTTACCGATGATTTTTTCAACTTCGGCAATCGTTAGCGACGATTTTACTTGCATTGCTTCGTACACTAAATACTCATCGTCGTCGAGTGCGTTAGTGTCTGGATTTGTATCGAAGGCGCTGACAATGGTTTCGCTGGCTAAAAGAAGTGCGCTTGGCATGGCTGCTCGAAAAACCTCGCCTACACTACACATATAATAATCGGCAATCCAAAGCCAAAGTTGCAGTTGCGGTTTGGTAACAATCGGACTCTCGTCTAAAATATCGTGAATGGGTTTAGCTTCGTAGACTTGTGGAGCGGGCACATCATATTCGCTCACCAAAGCAGTGTATAACTTTCTTTGCCCGAACGGAACAACAACTCGAATACCAATTTGCAGCTGGGAAAGTTGTTCGTTGGTTACGAAATAGGTAAAAGCAGTATTAACCGCCAAGGGCAATACCACATTAATGTATGGCATGTATTATAGTTTAATGAACGCGATGCCAATATTGGGTTCGTCCTAAGAGCGAAAATCCTATATAGCCTCGTACCTTTAATTTATCCTTATTTTCTAAGGTTATGTAGCATTTGTATTTCTTTCCTGTCTTCGGATCTAAAATATGTCCGCCGCTGTATTCATTGCCATCTTTAGTTAAACCTTCAATAATTCTGAGATTTAAAATTGGCTTATTTTTATTTTCCCCGTCACAATTCTCGCAACGTCGGTTTTTGTTAGCCGGATTTAAAATATCGATCACCCGACCTTCTATTTTTCCGTTTCGTTCCACAATTTCCACAATCGACATGGCTTTACCTGTTTGGTCGTCTATCGTTTTCCATTTTCCAAGAACTGTTTGTCCGATCGAAAGTTGGAAAAACAACATAAAAAAAAGCACCGAAAATGTCGGTCTTGAGAATAATCTACTGCTGTAAAACAATTTCATAATTTCTTACTTACAATTAAACAAATGCACGAAAATCAAGTATTTAGGTGTTTTCGCGTTTTAAAGTTCGAATAACCGCATTAAGTTCAAATCCCAATAAAAGAATCATTGAATTCAACCAAATATAAAACATAAGAATTAAAAGTGTGCCAATCGAACCATACAATTCGTTGTATTGCGCAAACTTCTCGACCCAAATACCAAATAAAAATGAGGTGAGAATTACAATTAAAGTTGTAACCACCGAACCGATACTAAAAAACGGCAAGCGCTCCGAACGTCTGGCACCATATTTCAGTAAAGTACTCACTGTCAGAAAGATCATTAAAGCTAGAAACAAATAACGCCCAATTTCCAACAATTGAATCCGATCGGAAATAACACTCTGAATTTTAGATTTCTGCACAAAAACCTCAAAAACAACGACACCCGAAACCGTAAGAATCAGAAAAAAGATCAATAGAAAAGAAATGCCCATCGCTACAAAATACTGCCGAAAGAAGCTGCGCTTATTCCCGTAGTACTTAGAATGTTCAAAACCGCCTAAGATGGCATTAACACCGTTAGCTTGCAAAAAAATTGCCAATAAAAATCCAGACGACAATAAAGAACTATTACTGTTATTCATAATATCGAACAAGATAACGGAAATGGCGTCGTACGTATTTGGTGGCACGCTGCCTGCTACAAATTCTAGAAAATCGTCCTGAAAATTGGGAATAGGAATAAACGGAATCAAGTTTAATACAAAAAGTGCAAACGGAAACAGCGCCATAAAGAAACTCCAGGCAATGGCTCCCGCACGGTACGAAACGGCGCTTTCGGCAATTCCCACGCCATAGATTTTCAACAAACGATACAGCGATAAATCGCCCATAAAACCGAGCTTCCATCTATCTAAAAATGAAATTATCGGCTTCAAAACCGGCCATTTTTCAAACGATAACGGTTTGTCTTGTAGCAACATTAAAAGGCTTTTAAACTTAAATCCATGTTGTAAACCGAGTGAGTTAACGCACCCGACGAAATGTAGTTCACGCCGCATTCGGCATACGCGCGAATTGTTTTTTCATTTATGTTACCCGACGATTCGGTACGGGTTTTATCGCCAATCAAAGCAACGGCTTCACGGGTTTGCTCAAAGCTAAAGTTGTCGAGCAAAATCCGAAACACACCGCCGGCATCTAGAATTTCTTGTACTTCGGCAATGTTTCTGGCTTCCACAATTATTTTCAAATCCAAACCATGTTCTTGCAAGAAATCCTTGGTTTTTTGAATGGCATTGGTAATCGATCCCGCAAAATCATTGTGGTTATCCTTCAACATGATCATGTCGTACAACGCAAAACGATGATTTTCGCCGCCGCCAATTTTCACGGCCCATTTCTCTGCCGCTCTAAAATTCGGAGTCGTTTTGCGCGTGTCTAAAATTTTACACGAAGTTCCTTGCAGCAGTTGAACGAATTTATTGGTTTTAGTAGCAATCGCACTCATGCGCTGCATGCTGTTCAGTACGGTGCGTTCGGCTTTTAAAATCGATTGCGACTTCCCCCTAACGTGCAGCACCACATCGCCAATTTGAACGGGAGTGCCGTCCGAAATTAAAACATCCACGTGCAAGTCTGGATCTACCGTTTTGAAAATCATTTGAGCAAAAGCAACACCGGCGATAATCCCCGCTTCTTTTACGAGCAATTTCGCACGACCGGTTGCTGCCTCCGGAATACATGCCAGCGAACTGTAATCGCCCGGACCCACATCTTCCAGCAAAGCCTGATCGATTATTCTTTGCAACTGTACTTCAAATTCGTGTTCTGAAATCATAATGAATAGTAACTGCAGGCTAAAATAGGAATTAAAAAATAATGGATCGACCCGCGTGATGCTGCAAATTATCAAATAATCACGGTTTACTCAGGTTTTTGTTGGCACTTTTTAGATAACATTAACCTTGTATGCGATAAAACGAAGTTGCTTATTTTGGGCGGTCCGGCGGCAAACGTTCGGTGGAAGCTCTTTGCCGCCGTCAGGCCATTCGCTGCAAGGTGTTTCGCCTTTGCGGCCGTTGCACTTGTGCTTGTAGCTTCTGCCGTCGCTACCGCCCCTCGGCAACGGTACGCAAAGGCGCGCACACGCTTTCCGCTGCTGTCCTTACCGCAGTGAGATGAATTCACCATTTTACGTGTCGTTTTTTAGATAATAGAAGCTAGACACGAGAAGCTAGACTTCAGGACGTTCACCACTTCACTTATCATTTCCCCCAATTTAACCCACGTATCGTCGTCGCCTGAGCTTGTCGAAGGCTATTTTTTTAGAGGCTAGAAGCTAGACATGAGTCCCGATAGCTATCGGGATAGACTTTGATGAATTCACCCTTTTACGTTTCATTTCCCCAACCTAACCACGTATCGTCGGCCGGTGCCTGAGCTTGTCGAAGGCTGATGGAGATTTGAGTATTAAGATTTGATTATTAAGACTTTGTGACGTTCACCCTTGTACGTATCCTTTTTGAGAAGCTAGTCCCGATAGCTATCGGGATAGACTCGATGATTTCACCACTAAACGTATCTTTTTCCCGACTGAACCCACGTATCGTCGACCGGTGCCTGAGCATGTCGAAGGCTGGTGCCTGAGCATGTCGAAGGCTAACCGCAAAGAACGCGAAGATTTACGCAAAGGTCGCAAAGAGGTTTTTTGTTAGTATTAAGATGGGAGTATTAAGTACTAAGAATCAGCGACTTTCACCACTTCCCGTATCGTTTTTCCCAACCTAATCCGCGCATCGTCGGTGCCTGAGCGTGTTGAAGGCAGCTTGTCGAATGCAGCATTGTGTACATCGTGAAAAACTTTGTGAAACATCGTGCTCCATTTTCACTTTTTTCTATTTTTTAGCTTTTTAGCTGTTAGCTGTTAGCTTTTTAGCTTCTTTCGCTTTTTTCTATTTTTTCTATTCTTTTTATCTTTCCACTACTTCCGGGTGAGCGATAGCAGCGACATCTTTTTTGGCGTAAATGAGCTTCCACCAAACGTGCGCCAAAAAAATACAGCGGATAGCGCGACGGCGGTTCGATGACACGTTTGCGAAGCGCTACGATAGCACCGCCGGCACCCCATAAAAACTGAAAAACTACCTTCAAACAACGAAAGGTTTGTTAATTTTTTCTAATCCAAATTCACGAAAACGTCTAAAAAGTGCGTTTAAGTTGTATTTTCGTCGCATGAATGAAGCGCTTTTAGAGAAATTACGTACACAGCTCGCCAATCCTGGGAAAATTGGTATTGTAACCCATAAAAGTCCCGATGGCGATGCTATGGGCTCATCGCTCGGTTTATATCATTTATTGAAGCAATTCGGACATAAAATCGAAATTTTCACACCCAATCGCTATCCCGAATTTTTAGCATGGATGCCCGAATCGGAACGCGTTGTTGTTTTCGACGAACAAAATTCCGCTGCCACGGCACTGTTAAACAGCTGCGATACCATTTTTACGCTCGATTTTAATGCATTTCACCGTGCAGGCGATATGGAACACGCACTGAAAAACAAATCGGCGTTTTACGTGATGGTCGACCACCACCAAATGCCCGATACGTATGCACAAATCACGTTTTCAGATACCGCTTATGCATCGACTTGCGAAATGATATACGACTTGGCTGTTGGATTAGGTTGGCAAGAATACGTGAACAAAGACGTTGCCGCTTGTTTATACACGGGAATTATAACCGACACAGGTTCATTTCGATTTGCTGCTACAAAACCTAGCACACATTTAGCCGTTGCGCATTTGATGCAAACCGGCATCGATCACGCTAAAATCTATTCGAACATTCACGATAATTTCTCGGCCGACCGCTTGCAATTGATGGGGCGCAGCTTGCAGAATTTAAAGGTATTTCCCGAAAAGAAAACGGCATACACGAAATTGTCGCAAGCCGAGCTGGATGCGTTTAATTATGTTAAAGGCGATACGGAAGGTTTAGTAAATTTGGCCTTGTCGATAAAAGGCATTGTATTTGCGGCGATTTTTATTGAACACACGGATGAAAAAATTATTAAAATATCGTTTCGTTCGCAAGGCGATTTTGATGTGAATCAGTTTGCAAGAGCACATTTTAACGGCGGCGGGCATATTAATGCGGCGGGTGGAAAATCGAATGTTAGCTTAACAGAAACGTTACAAAAATTTGAAGAACTGGTCTTAAAATTAGACATATAATCATGAAAAAATACATATTGAGCCTCCTAATCCTACTGGTTGTATCGGCCTGCTCGCAGCAACAAGCTCGAATGCCCGTTTCGCGAACATCGGGAACTTTTATGCGGGAGTCGGTTGAACGCAACAAAAAACTCGTTGGCCGAGAAGAAGCAGCTATCGATTCGGTAATCAAAAGCAATCCGAAGATTAAATACCTCGCGAGCAGCAAAGGATACTGGTACTTTTATGAAAATAAAAACCAAAACGATACGCTTAAACCCAAGAAAGGCGATGTTGCGTATTTCGACTATTCTATTTCCGATTTAAACGGCAACGTGATTTATTCAGAAGTTGAGCTGCGTCCGCAAACATATGCCGTGGATAAACAAAATATATTAATGGGCTTGCGCGACGGCATAAAACTGATGAAGAAAAAAGAAGTGGTCACATTTCTATTTCCTTCGCACATGGCATACGGTTTTAGAGGCGATACCAAGAGAATTGGTCCAAATACAACCATTGCATGTACCGTAACGCTACACGATTTTAAACCTGAAACACAAGTAAATACTAATTCAAATACTCCAAAACAGTGAAGAAACTAATTTCTTTTGCACTTTTATTTACGCTGTTTGCGTGCACTGATAAGTACGCCGATTTAGAAGACGGCATATACGCTGAAATAACAACTACAAAAGGCGTAATTGTAGCGACCTTGTTTTACAAAGAAGCTCCGGTAACTGTTGCTAATTTTGTGACTTTAGCCGAAGGAACCAATAAATTTGTTGTTGGCGACAAGAAGGGTAAACCTTTTTACGACGGACTTAAATTTCACCGCGTGATTCAAAACTTTATGATTCAAGGCGGCGATCCGCTTGGAAACGGCAGTGGCGATGCTGGCTATATGTTTAAAGACGAACAAGTTCCGTTTAGTTTCGACAACGGTGGTTTACTAGCTATGGCAAACTCAGGACCAGGAACCAACAGTTCGCAATTTTTCATTACTCATGTAGCAACTCCCTGGCTTGATGGCAAGCACACCATTTTTGGTAAAGTAGTTGGCGAAGGTATGGATGTCGTAAACAAAATTGTTCAAGACGACGGAATTATTGGGATTAAAATTATCCGTAAAGGCGAGTCTGCTAAACGTTTCGATGCGGTTTCAGAATTTTCAAAATACATGGTAAATGCGGGCGATGAGGCAAAAAAACGTGCCGAGTTAGAAGCTGCAAATAAACTCCGTTACAAAAAAGAATTTGCCGCCGTAATCGAGAAAACGCTACAGGAATTCGCTACTGCAAAAGCAAAAGGCAAAAAATTACCTTCCGGCGTACAATATTACATTGTAAAATCATCGACGGGAGAGAAACCGAAAGCGGGCGACGTAATCAATATTCACTACGGAGCGTATTTCAGCGATGGCATACTTTTGGATTCGAGTGTAGAAGAGGTAGCAAAGAAATACGGCATGTTCGATCAGAATCGTAAAATCCAAAACGGCTATACGCCTATTCCGTTTCAGTACGGAAATAAAGTGGGCTTGGTTCCTGGCTTTATTGAAGGTGTGGAACAATTAAAGTACGGCGAAAAAGCGATTGTTTTTGTTCCTGCGGCTTTGGCATATGGAGCAGCTGGTAAAGACGTAGTTCCGCCGAATACCGACTTAGTTTTTGAAATTGAAATTGTAAAATAAATTCAACAACGGGACAAATCCTGAAAATCCCGGCAATCGCGAAAAGAGTAAGGGAGAAAATTAAACTATGAAATCAAGTATCTTAAGTTTATTACTCATTTTTTCATTTAACCTTTATGCTCAAAAAGGTGGTAAACCCGGCGTAAAGAAAGCACCTGCCAAAACAACGGTTGCTAAAAAAGCAGTAACTCCGACACCAGCCGCTGGCGATGGATTATTTGCAGACATAAAAACAAACAAAGGAACAATTATCTTAAAGCTTGCTTACGATAAAACTCCCGTAACCGTAGCTAATTTCGTAAGCCTTTCAGAAGGAACGAATACTTGGGTAACCGACGAAAAACTAAAAAATAAACCTTTTTACGACGGACTTAAATTTCACCGTGTGATTAAAGATTTTATGATCCAAGGTGGCGACCCGACAGGAACGGGTAGCGGAAGTCCCGGTTATAAATTTAAAGACGAAATCACCGACTTAAAGCACAACAAAGCGGGTATTTTATCGATGGCAAACAGCGGACCGCGCACTAATGGAAGTCAGTTTTTTATTACGCACAAAGAAACGCCTTGGCTCGACGGAAAGCACACGGTTTTTGGCGAAGTTCAGGTTGGACAAGACGTTGTGAATAAAATCGAACAAAACGATATCATCGAAAAAGTAACGATTCGTCGCGTTGGAACGGCTGCTAAATCATTTAATGCCGTCAAGGTGATGAGCGATTATTTTGCTTCGAAACCCGACGAAGATAAGAAAGCTGCAGAAGCCGAAGAAGCAGCTCGCAAGCAACAAGAAGAGATTCGCAAACAAAAACAGGCACAAGAAGATGAGAAAAAACGCGTGTACCGCGAGCAATACAAAGACTTGATCTCGTCGACAGCGCAGCGTTTAACCGCTTTGAAAGCAACGGGCTCTAAAACCGAAAGTGGCGTAACCTATGTGATCACTAAAGGGAACGGCACAAAACCCACAGATACTGAAACCGTTTTTATACCTTTTACGGGTTACTTACCCGACGGCACTATGTTTGAGTCGAGCGACGAGCAAACAAGCAAAACTTGGGGTAAATTCGACGAAAACAGAGCTAAAATGAACGCATATCGTCCAATTGAACTCACCTTAGCGCAAGGCGGACTCATCCCAGGATTGATGGAAGGTTTGAAAATGATGAGTTTTGGTGATAAAGCTACCTTCTTCATTCCAGCAGAATTAGCATACGGAAGTCGTGGTGGCGGAAACGTTATCCCACCAAATAGCGAAGTAATTTTTGAGGTAGAACTACTTAAAGAAGCTCCAAAAAAATAAAAAACAACATATTGTAACGAAAAATGGCTGTCGGTTTTTTCCAACAGCCATTTTTTATTCGCCAAACCGAATAGCTTAACGCTTCGGAAAAACAAATTCATCGTTATCACTAACTGCAACGCCGATTTCTAATTTAGAAACCGTACCAAATTCGGCTACCAAATTAAAACTCACTCCCTCGAATACAAGTAATTCGGTTAAATCCAAACGTTCTGCAAACGGCTTTACCTTAGTTTGTTGCTGCAATAAATCGGTTGCTTCATTCAAATTCATACCTATAAAACTGATTTCATGAACTACAGCTTTCGGATTTGCAGTAATTACATAACACAATTTAAAATCTTCCAGTTCGTAAAATGCCAAACGCAACTGCAGCTGATTGTAGATGTAAATTAAATCATTATCGTCGTCGGTGTAACTGTAATCGGGCGTTCCGTAAAGATTTTCCACTTCTGCGGGAAGCATCCCAAAGACTAAATCGCCTACTTTCTTTCCTAAAATAATTTCCATATTCAATTGTTTTCACAAAGGTCGGTTATGATTTCTGTAATTCTCCTAAATTCTGGGAAAAATTAAGATCTAAAGTTCTATTTTTGGGCTTCGATCAGCAATCATATACGATGTCGTTTAAACATCCCGAATTTCTATACTTTCTCGGATTTTTAATTGTGCCCATACTGGTGCATTTGTTCCAGTTACGACGTTTTAAGAAATACTATTTCACAAACGTAAAACTGTTGCAAGAACTTTCTATTCAAACACGAAAGAGCTCTACCTTAAAAAAATACTTGCTTTTAGCGAGTCGATTATTGCTGTTGAGCTTTCTCATCTTCGCCTTTGCACAACCCTTTTTTGAAAATGAAAATACGCAAGCAGCCGATAACGAATTAGTACTCATTGTAGATAATTCTTTTTCGAACGGAGCTGAAACCAAAAAGGGAAGTGTTTTAGAATATAATATCGCAGCCATTTTATCCGCTTTGGATGAAAACCGAAAAATATCTTTGATTACCAACGACGAAGCTTACTTTAATACCGATATCAAAACCATCCGAAAAGAGGTACAAAAAATTACCCCTTCTGCCCTACCGTTCGACTTAAATGCTGCGATATCGCGCTCAGCCGACGAAGTAAAAGGCGCAAAAGACATCGTTGTTTTTACGGACGGTTTATCGGAATTGAAATCACCTAAAACCGATGGAAATCAGCAGTTGTACTTCCACATTCCAAAAATTGAATCGGAACAAAACATAGCGATTACTAACGTTGAACTCACCGAAACACAAGAAGACTTCTATAAAATTGCCATCGATTTACAAAAATTCGGCGAAGGCGAAGCTTCCACTGCACTTCAAGTTTTTAACGGAAATCTTGCAGTCGCAAAATCCGTTGTAAAACTCAATGCAAATACGCAACGAGTAAGCATTACTTTGCCTAAACTGCCATTCTCTGGCTACGTTCAAATTACAGACAATGCACTGGCGTACGACAACAACTTTTACTTTGAAATTGCCGCGCCACAAAAGTTTAAAGTCTTGCTGGTTGGCGAAACTGAACGTAACGTTTCGCTGCGCAAAATATTTGGAACGACAGAATTCGACTTGACAGAAACCGATATTCGCGGTTTAGATTACGCCGGTATCGGAAAACAGCAGTTGATCATTCTAAACGAGATACCCGAATTCACGCCCACTTTAGTCGCAAATTTGTTAGAAGCCGTCGAAAATGGCGTAAATCTCAGTATTGTACCTCGAGAGACCCTAAGTGCCGACGCTTTCAAAGTAATTCTCGAAAAACTCCAACTTTCAGCGACTGCTTCGGCAAAATCCAAGAAATTAGTTACCGGAATTACCTTTGAAAGCGAATTATTCCAAGGTGTTTTTGAAAAGAAAATCGATAATTTCCAGTATCCTTTCGCTAATCCGTCGTTTACGATTAGCGGACGAACTTTGCCGTTACTCACCTTTGCCGACGGATCTGCATTTCTACAAGCCGTTAAACTCGGTCAAGGACACGTATTCCTTTTTAATGCAGGATTATCGAGTCCGAATTCAAACTTTTACCAATCGCCTTTGGTTGTCGTAACGTTCGATCGGATGGCAACGGGCAACAACAGCGCGGGATTGCAGCAGTTTGAGATTTTTGGAGAACAGGAGAAAATTGTCGACTTGAATTTGGAAACCGATCAAGTTGCTCATATTGTGAATCGTGCTGAAAAATCGTACGATTTCATACCAAAACAACGCATTAACGGAAAAAAATTATATCTCAATTTTGGAGAAGCGCCTACAGTTGCAGGCAACTACGATTTATTATTTGAGGGAAAAGCCATCGACAAAATGAGTTTTAACTACAAACGCAACGAAAGTGATGTAAGCGCTCGGTTCGATATTCCGTCTGCTGCAAAAGAAATAGATTCGTTTGAACAATTGCTATCCGAATTTTCAGCGGCACGCGATAACAGCGGCTTTTGGCGCACTTTGGCACTGCTTGCTTTCTTGTTTTTAATCTGTGAAATATTGATTCAAAAGTTTGTAAAATGACGATACTTCTCAAAAATGTTAGCTGTTACGATTCGCGAAGCTCGTTGCACTTGAAACGCACCGACATCCTTATTAAAGATGGAATAATTCAGCAGATTAGTTCGCAAATTGATGCTTCCGCAGACCGTGTCATTTCGGGCAATAATCTGGGAGTGTCTGTGGGTTGGTTTGATACTTCAGTTCAGTTTGGTGAGCCCGGTTTTGAAGATCGCGGAACCATTAAAAATGGTTTACAAGTCGCAGCAAAATCTGGATTTACCGGAATCTTGTACGAACCAAACAACAATCCGGTTACAGATACACAAGCGCAGGTGCTTTTTGCTTTGGGTAAGTCAGCTAACGAGCTTACGCAAATGTATCCGATTGGTGCGCTTACAGTTGAGCAAAACGGAAGAGATTTATCGAACATTTACGAAATGCATTTGGCAGGAGCTGTAGCGTTTGGCGATTACAAAAAAACTCCTGACGATGCCAACGTACTTAAACTAGCCTTGCAATACACCAAAGATTTAAACACTGTGGTAATTTGTTACTCACTCGATAAGAAATTAGCAGGCAAAGGTTTCGCTTCCGAAGGTGTGGCGGCAACGAAACTCGGCTTAAAAGGCATTCCTGCTTTGGCAGAAAGCGTCGAAATTAGTCGAAATATAGAAGTTTTACGTTATGCGGGCGGCAAACTGCACTTCCCAACAATATCTACAGCAGAAAGCGTAGCGGTAATTCGTCGGGCTAAAGCAGCAGGATTGGCTGTAACGTGCAGTGTTTCGATGAATAACATCATGATGACGGAAGATGATTATTCCGACTTCGACAGCAACAAAAAAGTAATGCCTCCACCACGAAGTTCCGCAGATCAAGCGGCACTTATCGAAGGGTTAAAAGACGGAACAATCGATTGCATCACCACCGATCATGCACCAAGAACTTTAGAAGAAAAAATGGTTGAATTCGAAATTGCATTGCCGGGAAGTATCGGTTTAGATTATGCTTTCGGCTGTTTGCATACGAAGTTAGAAACCGAGTTGCTCATAGATAAATTAACAGCAGGACGCGCGCTATTTGGCATCGCAACACCCCAGATAAAAGAAGGTGAAAAAGCCAATCTAACGATTTTTGAAACTGCTGTAACAGCACAGGTAGGCCTAGAGAATTTGTACAGCACTTGTAAAAATGCCGCGCTACTCGGATTTGAAACCAAAGGAAAAGTTGTAGGAAGTATCAATAATAATCAAGTTGTAATTCATGACACCACAAGAAATTAATTCAGGAAAAACGGCGGCTATTATTAGTTATATCGTATTTGTTGGTCCGCTTATCGCGATGTCGATGAACGCTGAAGATAAAAATCCGTATGCAAGTTTTCACATTCGCCAAGGACTTGGATTAACGATTACGTTTATTTCCTTGGGCGTGATCATTTCGAACTTCGAAAGTTTACAAATTGCTACAGCTTTGTGGATTTTTATCAGCGTACTTATGTTTTACGGAATTTTCAGTGCTTCGTCGGGAAGCATCAAACCGCTGCCGCTGCTGGGAAGTTTGTTCCAAAAATTCTTCAAAAAACTATAAAATGACCGAACTCTACGCCTTGGAGCGCGCTGCCGCAGAAAAAAACGAAAATTCTCGATTAATTTTTCTGATTCACGGCTACGGAAGTAATGAAGAAGATTTATTTGGCTTCGCTCCCGAATTACCTGCCAACGACCATATTATCTCGCTTCGTGCGCCCTACGATTTGTATTACGGAAGTTTTGCTTGGTATGCAATAAATTTTGATGCCAACGAAAATAAGTTTAGCGATTTAGTGCAAGCGGCGCAGTCTCGCGACTTACTAAAAGAAACAATCGAACGCTATCAAGCTGCTCGTGGCTTTTCGGCAGACCGAACGGTGGTAATTGGTTTTAGCCAAGGAGCGATTTTATCGTATGCCCTAACGCTGTCATATCCTGAAACAGTACCCAATATTGCTGCGTTGAGCGGCTATTTGAATACGGAAATCGTTTTAGAAACGAAAGAGAACAGTTTCGAAAAAACACGAATTTTTGTTTCGCACGGGATTGTAGATCAAGTTATTCCCATTGATTGGGCTCGAAAAGCTCCCGAAAAATTAACTGCACTCGGAATTCGTCACGAATTTCACGAATATGCCGCCGGACATGGCGTTGCGCCTCAAAATTTCTTTGACCTTTTAGATTGGTTGAAAAAAGTTTAAGAAAATGAATTCCATCAAAACAATTTTGCTTGCTAATACATTTGGCAAGATTGTCGCATGAGCTGTAAAATTTACGGTTTTTCCGTAATGAAATGTTAGTTTTTTTCGCGAGCTTCGCCTTAACGGGAAGGGGAATAACGGGTTTATCCCTACGAAAACCCAAACAATAAATTTTACGGAAAAACCGCATATTTCATCAAATTTTGAAATTTTAACATTTCAATTCTTTTGTGCAAGTTTCACAAAATAAAAAAGCGGACACTCCTTATCAGAATATCCGCTTTTTTTAGTTGAATATGGACACTTATTTGCTGTAAAGAAGCGATTCGGCTGTTTCGAAATCTACGGTACCATCATCGTTAATGAAGTATTTAATAATGGCTTCGCCCCAAAGATCAGTATTGTTAAAGTCGACAATAATCCAGCGGTGGTTCAAAACTTTCACCTTATTAACTAAGAACTTTTTTCCGTCAATTGGCTCGTAACCGGTGTACGGATTTCCTGTTGGCTTGTCGTTATATGAAATCAGCTGCTCTTTAACGAACGGAATTAATTTTTCCGGAGCGATAAAACTTCCATCGGGTTTTTCGAAATAGTTTTGTGCGTTCTGGTTGTTTTCCAATGCGAAATAATTGGAATCAGCCGAAGCATCTTCTAATTTCTTGATTTTGTCTGAAGATCGCTTTTCCACCTTCGTTAATTGATCCTGATTAAACTTCACCTGTTTTGATAAAAAAACGTAGGTAAACACATTGAATAATACCGATAAAATAAAGAGATACAAGAAGATAGATTTTTTCATAAAATTTCAATTTCGAGGTTGTCGTATGCTAATTCTATAGATTTAGGAAGTGTTTTTGACACACTTTCGTGGAATCCCAAATGGTGACTGATGTGCGTAAAATAGGTTTTCTTGGGTTGTATTTGTTCAATAACGGCAAGTGCTTCATCCACGTTTAAATGTGTGGGATGCGGCTCTTGTCGAAGCACATTGATAATTAGTACATCCAAATTCTTAAGCTGTTCTAGCGCTTCCGCAGAAAGTGTTTTCACATCGGTCATGTAAGCTACTTTTCCAAATCGGAAGCCTAAAATGGGCAGATTTCCGTGTTTTGCTTCGATCGGAAGTATGTCGATATCCCCAATTTTAAAAGCTTTGCCCGCTTCGATGATGTGTACCTGAACCTCGGGCGCACCGGGATAGCGGTTTTCTTCATCAAAAATATAGGCAAAACGCGAACGCAAATTTTGATTTACTGCCTCAGAAACGTAAATAGGCAATGCGCCTTTCGACAGCGAAAACGGGCGAATATCGTCGAGACCGGCGGTATGATCGGCGTGTTCGTGAGTAAATAAAATGGCGTCGAGCTTAGCGGTTTGCGATCGCAACATTTGTTGACGAAAGTCCGGACCGCAATCGATTACCAAAGTAGTTGTTGCCGATTTAACGCGAATGGAAACACGTAGGCGCTTGTCTCGAAAATCTTCACTTAAACAAACAGGATGCGTGCTTCCAATAACTGGAATACCTTGTGAAGTTCCTGTTCCTAAAAAATAGACGTCTAATTTCGGATTCATCGATGGCAAAGTTATTAATCTGTTTCCGTTTTGGCACGAAATATGTGCAATTGTTATTGCTAATTAAATGCTAACTTTCGGGCAAAATAGCAGGAATCACCAAGCTTTTATTATAATTTTGTGCTAAATCGCAACAGCAATGGACACCGGAATAAAGTTAAAAGGAGACAAGGTCATTGAACAAGTACCTTCAATAAAAGATAAGGCGCTACGCATTAACTTAAACGAAAACATCTACGGAACTTTTGCAGAAATCGGTGCCGGCCAAGAAACAGTGCGTCACTTCTTTAGATCGGGCGGCTCTTCTGGGACGATTGCTAAGGCGATGTCGGCGTACGACAAAGATTTTTCGGATGCGATTTACGGTGTTGAAGCCGACGGTCGTTATGTGACCGAATCGCGTTTAAAGAAAATGTTGAATCACGAAGTTGATTTGATTGAACGCCGTTTGAGTCGTGAAAAACATCCGAATAAAATTTTCTTCAGTTACGCAAACACGGTTGCAACCATCGATTTTGCGAAGCAATATAAGGGACACGGTTGGGTTGGTATTCGGTTCCAGATTGAACCCGACGAAGATTACAACGAAATCATCATTCACATTCGTTTTAAGGAAACCGATGCGCGCTTGCAGCAAGAAACTTTAGGAATCCTAGGTGTGAACTTGATTTACGGTGCATTCTATAAATACAACGATCCGAAAAGATTACTTCGCTATTTGTACGATCATTTGGATAAAGATCAGCTGGAAATTGATACGATAAACTTCAGCGGACCGCGTTTTGCGAATGTCGATAACCGTTTAATGAGTTTGCAGTTGGTGAAAAACGGCATGACTGATGCGGTAATGTTCGGACCCGATGGAAACAACATTTTGCCAGCAGCAATTCTTTACAAAAAAAATATTCTCGCTTTACGCGGAAGTTTCCGACCCGTAACGGTAGTAAACATGGATATGTACAAAAAGTCGTATCAAATGTTTATTCAGGAGAATAAAGTAGATGAGAAAAATACGTTGGTCGTTTTCGAAATCACATTATCGAATTTACGTTCCGACGGCGAAATCGACGAACGCGACTTTATGGATCGCGCTGAATTGCTTTGCTCGCTCGGACAAACGGTAATGATTTCGAACTTCCAAGAATACTACAAGGTTGTTGAATATTTCAGCAACTACACCAAAGCACGTATGGGATTGGCATTGGGTGTAAACAACTTGATTGATATTTTCGACGAGAAATACTACCGCCATTTGAGTGGAGGAATTTTGGAAGCTTTTGGAAAATTGTTTTATCGCGATTTAAAAGTGTTTCTGTATCCGATGTTGGGCGAAGATGGAGAAATCATCAATTCGGAGAATTTGAAAGTACATCCGCGCATGAAAGAATTGTATAAGTTCTTTAAATTCAATGGAAAAGTGGTTGATATCGACGATTTCGATCCACAGAATTTACAGGTGTTTTCACGCGAAGTACTAAAAATGATTGGCCAAGGGAAACCAGGCTGGGAACCGATGTTGCCACAAGGTATTGCCGAGCTCATTAAAAAGCACCGTTTATTTGGTTACGATCCGAATAAAGTGCTGGTTTCGTAGTGAACTCCTAATTAACCTGCGATTTTTCACGATTTGAAATGATCAAAAGTCGAGATTGAACTGAAAGCAGGCAGAAATAAGATATAAAAAAACCCGATTCATTTTTTGAATCGGGTTTTTTATTTGAAACACAGCTAACTATTTAAGAATCTGCGCCGCGTGTGCTTTTGTTTTTACGTCGGAGATCACGTCTTCGATAAGGCCCTGCTCGTCGATTAGGAACGTGGTTCTATGAATTCCGTCGTAGGTTTTTCCCATAAATTTCTTGGGACCCCAAACGCCAAACGCCTGAATAACAGCTTTATCTTCATCGGCAATAAGTGGAAACGGCAGGTGGTACTTGTCTTTGAACTTGGCTTGTGCTTTCGCAGAGTCGGCACTAACGCCTAACAATTCGTAGCCACGTGCTTGCAGGTGTTCGAAGTTGTCGCGCAAATCGCAGGCTTCGGCGGTGCAGCCCGGTGTATCGGCTTTTGGATAGAAGAAAACCACGAGTTTTTTTCCTAGGTAATCGGCGGCTTTGTGTACGTTGCCGTCTTGATCTTTACCTTCAAATTGGGGCACTTTATCGCCTTTTGTTAATGTAGTCATTCGGATTAATTTTGTTAATTTGATGAATTGATCTTGTGAACGATTTTTGGTTTAGGAGGCCCGGCCTTGATGGACGCGAAAACCCCGCACATTTTACCGCTATGAAGCCGGCGTAAAACACAGCGACCTAAGAAGCTCGTGTTTTTGCCTGGGCTGAATTGCGGGAAAATGGAGGAGTTGCAGCAAACAACAAGAAAAGCCGCCAAAAACCTGTCTAAAATTATTGAAATGAATAAATCTGAACGCGTTTCATTCGTTATAAATACGTTAAAAGAATTGTATCCGGAGATTCCGATACCTCTCGACCACACCGATGCGTACACCTTGCTGATTGCGGTTTTGCTGTCGGCGCAGTGTACCGATGTTCGGGTGAACCAGGTGACGCCAATTTTGTTTGCCGAAGCCTCGACGCCGGAAGCGATGATACGTTTGGGACAGGACCGCATTAAGGAAATTATTCGTCCGTGCGGATTGAGTCCGATGAAATCGGCTGGTATTTTTGGCTTGTCGCAGATTTTACTAGAGAAATACAATGGCGAAGTTCCACAGAGTTTTGAAGCTCTGGAAGCGTTACCGGCAGTTGGACACAAAACGGCCAGCGTGGTGATGTCGCAAGCCTTTGGCGTTCCGGCTTTTCCGGTGGATACGCACATTCATCGACTTATGTATCGTTGGGGATTTTCGAACGGCAAAAGTGTCGTACAAACCGAACGCGACGCTAAACGATTGTTTCCTAAAGAAATTTGGAACGATTTACATCTACAAATTATTTGGTACGGCCGAGAATACTCACCGGCACGTGGTTGGGATTTGGAGCGCGACATCATTACCAAAACTATTGGTCGAAAAACGGTAATTTCGGACTATTACAAGTCGAAAAAGACGTAATATTCCGTGAATGCAATTCGATTATGAAAAGCATTTTCATAAAAAAATCCGGCCTAAACCGGATTTTCTCATTTTTTAGTTTGCTATGATTTCTAGCTGCACATTTCCTACTTTTTTCATAGTCAGTGCTTTGGAATAATTGAGCAGAAACCGTACCGTCTCAGGTTTCGGATGCATAGGTTTCACAGTAATTTTTTTTTGCGCGTAGATTTTTGCCATAATTGTGTGTTTGTCTGTTTAAAACAGAACGCCACAAATACGGCAATATTGTCTAATTCGTCAAAATAATTTGATGTTTTTCAATGAGCTTTCGCAAATTCATTAGCGCGTAACGCATGCGACCGAGCGCTGTGTTAATGCTAACACCCGTGTTATCGGCAATTTCTTTGAAACTGAGGTCTTGGTACATCCGCATCATGAGCACTTCGCGCTGATCGGCAGGTAGTTCGAGGATGAGTTTCCGCAAGTCGCCTTCGATTTGCTCGGTAATGATTTGGTTTTCGATGTTTAAATCGGCTTCTTTTATGGTATTGAACACCGAATATTCGTCGGTATCGCGTACCATTGGCATTTTTTTATTTCTGCGGAAGTGATCTACAATGAGGTTATGAGCAATACGCATGACCCAAGGTAAGAACTTCCCTTCTTCGTTGTACGAATCGGATTTTAGCGTTTTAATGACTTTGATAAACGTATCTTGAAAGATATCGTCGGACACGTCTCTGTCGTTAACTTTCGAGTAAATGAAACCGTACAGTTTTGATTGGTGTCTGTTAATAAGGATTTCGAGTGCCGATTCGTCACCAGCAACGTAATTCCGAATCAAAAGGGCGTCGGGGAGTTGAACAGTAGCCATAACATACTTCTTTTAAAACGTGAGCAATTTTTAAAACTAAAAGTATTGTTATTGTATAGGCGTCTGTTATTTTGATGTTAATTATGAACCAAATGTAAACACATTTCGAAATGAAATGCAAAAAATATCTTGATTTTTAACATTTACAAACAATTTTAACGTAATTCAACCAAAACTGTAACCAAATATGTAATTAAAACCCGAATATCTTACATATTTTAAGATGCTAAATTTTATATCAAGTTGCGTCTGTTATCAATTGTTTACTAGAATAAGCCTTCTGCCTTTCATATCTTTGCGTAAAATTAGCTTTTATGCACGCCGACATTGCCGAATTAGACTCCAAGCACAACATTATCATCAAAGGTGCTCAGATGCACAACCTTAAAGATTTAAGTGTTGGTATTCCGCGAAACAAACTGGTAGTTATCACCGGATTATCAGGAAGCGGAAAATCGAGTTTGGCGTTTGATACGCTTTACGCGGAAGGACAACGGCGCTATGTAGAGAGCTTGTCGTCGTATGCGCGTCAGTTTCTTGGTCGACTCGACAAGCCGAAAGTCGAATACATCAAAGGTATTGCTCCTGCGATTGCCATTGAACAAAAGGTAAATACCACCAACGCCCGATCGACGGTTGGAACCAGCACTGAGATTTACGATTACATAAAACTATTATTTGCTCGAATTGGCAAAACGTATTCGCCTACTTCGGGTGAAGAAGTGACTAAAGATACCGTAACTTCGGTGATTGAACGCGTAAAAACGTTCGAGAACGGAAGTCGATGGTTGTTGTTATCGCCGCTTTTTATCGAGAAAGGTCGCACAGTCGAGCAAAAACTTTCGGTATTGCTGCAACAGGGATTTGCCCGTATGCTTGCCGATGGGAAATTGCTCCGTATTGACGAGGTTTTAGAAACGAAAACCAAATTTGAAGTAGGCTTTTTGGTTGTTGACCGAATTGTAATCAACAAAGAAAACGAGGATGATGAAGATTTCTTGAATCGTTTAGCCGACGCCATTCA
Source organism: Flavobacterium sp. (assembly GCF_027490375.1). Classification (GTDB taxonomy): domain Bacteria; phylum Bacteroidota; class Bacteroidia; order Flavobacteriales; family Flavobacteriaceae; genus Flavobacterium. The sequence continues at coordinate 24,362 of NZ_JAIXYH010000054.1, read as the reverse complement.
AACGGCATTTTATGAAGGAAAAGGAAAATGTACGTTGGCATCGGCAGATGGCGACGAACGTTATGTGTTTAGCAACAGTTTCGATCGCGACGGCATGACGTTTTTGGAGCCTAATGTGCATTTATTTAGCTTTAATAATCCGTTTGGCGCTTGTCCGAAATGCGAAGGTTTTGGCAGTGTTATAGGTATTGATGAAGACTTGGTGATTCCAAATGCCTCGCTTTCTATCTACGAAAATGCAGTTTACGCTTGGCGTGGCGAAAGCATGAGTTGGTACCGCGATCAGTTGGTAAATAATGCCTACAAGTTCAATTTTCCGATTCACCGTCCGTACGCGCAACTCAGCGACAGCGAAAAAGAACTGCTTTGGAAAGGCAATAAGTACTTTGTAGGTTTAAACGATTTCTTCAAGGAATTGGAAGAAAAGAACTACAAAATTCAAAATCGGGTGATGTTGGCGCGTTACCGCGGAAAAACCAAATGCCCCGATTGCAAAGGAACGCGACTCCGCAAAGAAGCAGCGTATGTGAAGATTAACGGAAAATCGATTTCCGACTTGGTAAACGTTTCGATTAAGGATTTGATTCCCTTTTTTGATGGTTTGCAATTGAGTGCGTTCGATGCCAAGGTTGCTGAACGTTTGTTGATTGAGATTAAGAGTCGACTTCGATTTTTATCGGATGTTGGTTTGAGTTATTTGAATTTGAATCGCAATTCAGCCTCGTTATCGGGTGGCGAATCGCAGCGTATCAATTTGGCGACGTCTTTGGGAAGTTCGTTGGTAGGTTCGATGTACATTCTAGACGAACCGAGTATAGGTTTGCATCCAAAGGATACCGAGCGATTGATCAAAGTTCTGTTGCATTTACGCGATTTGGGAAATACTGTGATTGTAGTAGAGCACGACGAAGACATCATGAAAATGGCCGATGTGATTATAGACATCGGACCCGAAGCAGGTTCTTTGGGAGGAACGTTGGTTGCCCAGGGAACGTTCGACGAAATTTTGAAATCGAATTCGCTAACGGCTCGTTATCTAAATGGCGATTTAGAAATTGAAGTGCCAAAAAAACGTCGAAAATGGTCGGCGTATATCGATATTTTAGGAGCACGAGAAAACAATTTAAAAAATGTTGACGTTCGTTTTCCGCTGGAAGTACTTACTGTAATTACGGGCGTTTCCGGTAGTGGAAAGAGTACTTTAGTGAAGAAAATTCTGTATCCGGCGATGCAGAAGAAATTGGAAGGCATTGGCGAAAAAGCGGGTAAGTTTGGCGAATTGCAAGGACATTACCACAAAATCCAGCATATCGAATACGTGGATCAGAATCCGATTGGAAGAAGTTCACGCTCGAATCCAGTAACATATATAAAAGCCTACGACGAAATTCGCGATTTGTATGCGAAGGAAAAATTATCGAAGATTCGCGGCTATCAATCCAAGCATTTTTCGTTTAACGTCGACGGCGGTCGCTGCGAAACTTGCAAAGGCGAAGGCAGCATCGAAGTAGAAATGGTTTTCATGGCCGATGTCTCATTGCCTTGCGACGCTTGTAAAGGAAAACGCTTCAAAAACGATATTTTAGAAGTGAAGTTTGCCGAAAAGAACATCGACGATATTTTAACAATGACTATCGACGAGGCCGTGCAGTTTTTCGACGAAAATAAGCAACCTAAAATCGTGCAACGTTTGCAGCCGTTACAAGATGTTGGTTTGGGTTATGTACAATTGGGACAATCATCATCGACTTTATCTGGAGGTGAAGCGCAACGTATTAAATTGGCCTCATTTTTAGTGAAAGGAAGTACGAAGGAAAAGGCGTTGTTTATTTTCGATGAGCCAACAACGGGTTTGCACTTTCACGACATTAAAAAGTTACTGAAATCGTTTGATGCATTGATTGACAAGGGACATTCGATTATTGTTATTGAGCACAATTTAGATTTGATGAAATGTGCCGATTGGGTTATCGATTTGGGTCCGGAAGGTGGTGATAACGGCGGAGAATTATTGGCTGCTGGAACTCCTGAAGAGCTTGTGAAAAATAAAAAATCGATTACGGCGAAGTATTTGAAGGAGAAGTTGTAAATGGATTCCAGTCACTAATTTCTTCGAAAACAGTCGAATGAGAATTGTATTTATGATAAAAATATCGTTTTGAAAACCCCGTTATATTTTTGAGCGCTTAGGCAGTAGTTTGTGAATTTCCTGCAAAAAGAGAAAATTGGAATAAAAATTGTTTTAATTTTGATGATGAAAAGTAAAAAACATGATGTCACTAATTAATCTTTTCAAAAAATCAACACCGAAAGATACGGGATTACGAGGAACCACTGAGGGTCGCTTGTATGTAGATAAAAAAGTTTTCTACAACAGAAAAGAAGTTAGGGAAGCCATCAAAAGTTTAAAAGAATCCGTCGTTATTAAGGAGCAGATTGAGGCACATAGAATCTAGTATATGATGCCCTATAACCTACTATTGCTGCCTGTAATCGTTGGCTACTTCATATTAATATATTCACATTACTTTAAGTATAATACGCAGCGTTTGACACAAAACCGCATACTTTTTGAATCTGTTTCTGTTGCGTTGCTAATTATTGTATTCGGTTTTCTGTTAAGAACAGTAGTAGAATTGATATTTCCTGAATTAACGGCTTTTCTCGTCAAACAGCTTGAATTTGTTCCGATTAAGAAGGTTGATTATTTTTGGACTATCTTCTTTTCTTGTACGATCGCTTTAATAGCAGTTTATGTAACCAACATCTATTTGTTATGGCGTTTTAAAGAATTTCAACTAATAGGTTGGGCTGTGGATAAAAATGGCGATGAACTCGAAAAATTATTCAAAAGATCAGTAGTTGAAGCGTCTTTCATTCAAGTAACTTTAAAAAACGACAAAGTTTATATCGGTTATTCTGAAATAATTCCTATTCCTCAGAAAACTAACTATCTTATACTAACTCCGATACTAAGCGGATATAGAGATGATCGAAAACAGCTCCATATAACAACTGATTATTTTAAAGTTGTAGAAGAATTTCTGGAAAAGCTAGACAGCGATGAAAAATCGGTAACGTTAAATACCGACATCATAATTAAACAAGATGAAATCCTAACCGCCTGTATTTATGAGCAAGAAATCTTTAATAAATTTAACCAACACTAGGTTTCTCGCGGTAGTAAAATGATTGCAGTTTTCTCTGTTGCTATTAATAAAGAAGATAAATTAAAAAAATGCCTTTAAGACATTTACAAATTTTATTCCCTTATAATCTCAAAATATGATTTTATGTTAAACCACCTCCTGCTTCGCCAAACGCCAATACATCAAAGGTGCAAAAAGCAATAAAGGAGACGCGAAATACCAATTTTCCAAATCCTCAATTTTAAATATGCCTAAAACAAAGAGGATGCTGTAAATAAATAGGCAGTTGCTGCACAAGTAAAATACAAAATGAAACAGAAAATGTGTTGGAAAACGCTTGAATTTCAATTGTAAGAGCAAAAACAAAAAGCCTAAAACTGCTGCAATTACGCAGGTATAAATGAATTCAAAATACAGGGTTAATCCTTTAAACATACCAGCAGGCTCTGTATAATAATTAAAAAACATATACACGCACCACAAATAAATGAAAAGCAGCGAAATAGCTGCATGACGATAGAATAAGACTGATTTCATGATTGTTTTTTTAAGTCGTAAGCAAGCCTTATGCCAAAAATTATGAAAGCGGATTGAGTTGTGCTCCTTGATTACCGATTTTTGGTAATTGATGTACAACTTTATCCGAAACTTCCTTCTGCAAAATGTGTAGCAACTTATTTTTTACAAAATGATTGTGCACTACCAACCCAATAGTTCGATAGGGAATCGGATTCGAAAAGCTACTTAAATGCAAACGCTCAGCTTCAGGAAAATCGGTTGTAGCCAAATAAGGTAAGAATGTCGCCGCTTTATTAGCCTTCACAAAACGCAACAAACCATCTATCGAACCGGCTTTGTACTCAAAATTTAACTTCGAAGTCAGCAAGCGATCGCGTTGATCACAAATTTGCAGTACCTGCGTTCGCATACAATGCCCCTCCTCCATCACACATAAATTATTCAAATCGATACTCTTAGCAGCTACTTCTGCGCAACCTACTTGCTCGGCATCGTAAAATAAAAATGGCTCGTCGTACAGCGGATACTCGATAATTTCTTTGTCGTTTATCGGAGTAGATAAAATGCCGATGTCCAAGGCACGCGATTTTAACTTACGGATGATTTCCGCTGTCGTTTCTTCGCGAACAATGACATTCAAGTTCGGAAACTTCCTCGCAAAGTCCTGCAAAAACAGCGGAAGCAAAAACGGCGCAACGGTAGGAATCACCGACAAACTCAAAGTTCCGGTAATTTCACCCTTTAATTCCTGTGTCAATTCTTTAAAAGCTGCAATATTCTTTGAAATGACTTGCAGTTGCTTCACAATTTCCAAACCTTCGGTAGTAAGCTGCACCGGTTTCTTTTTGCGATCAAAAATCTTAATGCCAATTTCATCTTCAAATTTGGAAATCATGGTGCTCAATGTCGATTGCGTCACAAAGCACTTCTCTGCGGCTAATTCAAAATGCTGGTACTCGTGAACCGCTAAAACGTACTGAAATTGCTGAATATTCATCTACTGCATCAATAATGTTATTGAAAATATCGTTTTTATAGAACAAACATACTAATTACTTTTGAACTGTTAAAGATCTTAAACCACTGACATATGAAAAAATTCTTCACATTAACAAGCATTCTTATGGCATTCAGCATGCAAGCGCAGGAACGCGCGGAAGGCGGAAAATGTCCGTTTGGTTTCGACAATCCGGGCAAAGCAGCTGCAACTACCGAGGCAGCGCCTACTCCACAAAACGGTTATACAAATAAAGACTGGTGGCCGAGTCAGCTTGACCTAAGCGTCTTGCGAAAAAATTCGGAATTATCAGATCCGATGGGCGCCAACTACAATTACGCAAAAGCGTTTAAATCGCTCGATTATCAGGCTTTGAAAAAAGACATCAATACATTAATGACGTCTTCGCAAGAATTTTGGCCAGCCGATTTCGGAAGCTATGCAGGTTTATTTATCCGTATGGCGTGGCACAGCGCAGGAACGTACCGTACGGGCGACGGTCGTGGCGGTTCGCGTGCCGGACAACAACGCTTTGCTCCACTAAACAGTTGGCCCGATAATGCCAACTTAGACAAAGCACGTCGATTACTTTGGCCAATCAAGCAGAAATACGGAAACAAGATTTCATGGGCCGATTTGATGATACTTGCCGGAAATGTAGCGCTCGAAAACGCTGGATTTAAAACTTTCGGATTTGCAGGCGGCCGTGTCGACGTATGGGAACCTGAATCACACGTTTATTGGGGACCTGAGAAAAAATGGTTAGACGATAAGCGTTACAGCGAAGGTCGCAAACTTGAGAATCCGCTTGCCGCTGTACAAATGGGATTAATTTATGTGAATCCGGAAGGTCCGAACGGAAATCCAGATCCAGTACTTGCCGCAAAAGACATTCGTGAAACCTTTGGAAGAATGGGAATGAACGACGAAGAAACCGTTGCATTAATTGCCGGCGGACACACCTTAGGTAAAACGCACGGCGCTGCTGATGCTAAAAATGTAGGTGTAGAACCAGAAGCCGCTGGTATCGAAGCACAAGGTTTGGGCTGGCAAAACGCGTACAAATCAGGTAAAGGAGGCGATGCTATTACTTCAGGCTTAGAAGTTACGTGGACAAAAACGCCAAACAAATGGAATCAGGATTACTTCCAAATACTTTTTGGATACGAATGGGAATTAACGAAAAGTCCGGCGGGAGCACACCAATGGATAGCCAAAACCGAAGATTTAGTGATTCCGGATGCTTTCGATAAAACGAAAAAGCACAAACCATACATGTTAACCACCGATTTGTCGATGCGTTTCGATCCGGAATACGAGAAAATCTCACGTAAATTTATGGCCGATCCTAATGCATTCAACGATGCCTTTGCACGCGCTTGGTTTAAATTAACACACCGCGATATGGGTCCGAAAACTACCTACCTAGGACCAGAAGCACCATCGGAAGATTTAATTTGGCAAGATCCGATTCCGGCGGTAAACCACAAATTAGTTACGGCAAAAGACATTTCCAAACTAAAAACCACCTTGTTAAACAGCGGATTAAGTTTATCGGAAATGGTTAGTACTGCTTGGGCTTCGGCTTCTACATTCAGAATTTCAGACCGTCGTGGAGGTGCAAACGGAGCACGTATTCGACTAGAGCCACAACGTAATTGGGAAGTTAACAACCCAGCTCAATTGAAAAAAGTACTTGCTGTTTACGAGCGCATTCAAAATGATTTCAATTCAAAATCGAAAGATGTAAAAGTATCTTTAGCAGATATCATTGTGTTAGCGGGAAGCGCTGCTGTAGAACAAGCTGCCAAAAATGCCGGCTATACTGTGGAAGTACCGTTTGCACCAGGACGTATGGATGCTTCGCAAGAACAAACCGCAGTAGCTTCGTTCGATGTTTTAGAACCTATTGCCGACGGATTTAGAAACTACAGCAAGAAACAATACACCGTTCCAACAGAGGCATTACTCATTGATAAAGCACAACAATTAACGCTTACTGCTCCGGAAATGACCGTTTTAGTTGGAGGTTTACGCGCCTTGAATGCAAACTATAATGGAAACAAACACGGTATCTTGGCAAACACCAAAGACCAATTAAACAACGAGTATTTTGTGAAATTGTTGGAAATTGGTACCACTTGGACAGCAACCGACGATACGCAAGAAATCTTTGAAGGACGCAACAGCAATACCAAAGCTTTAAAATGGACAGCTACTCGTGCCGATTTGATCTTCGCATCCAACTCAGAATTACGCGCCTTAGCCGAAGTGTACGCTAGCGACGATTCCAAAGAAAAATTCGTGAAAGATTTCGTTGCAGCTTGGACGAAAGTGATGAATTTGGATCGTTTCGATTTGCAATTCAACTTCTAATAGTCGAACGGCAGAAATTAATTTCTAGCAAAAACAGAAAACCAACTGGATTTGAACTATCAAATTCGGTTGGTTTTTTTTATGGAATAATAAGATATGAAGTTCTGATTTAAATAATAATAAACTGATTTTCAATAAATAAACTACTGGCTTTTCATCTAAAGAACAGAGTTACCACTTTTATTCTTTATTGCAAGCGAAATTCGATTTAAGAATAAAATCGCTTTTGAAAATTACAAGCCAACAGGTAAATGATAAAAGTAGCGCCGAACGCCTACGCAAATAAAAACCATGGCGGTATATGCTACGAAGAACGGCAGAATCAGCTGTTTGAAATCGAATACCAGCAAGAACGCAATAACGAATAGCTGAAAACCTAATCCGAAAGTGGAGACAAATGTCATTAACCAATTCGGGAAAATTTGCCCTTTACTCGCGTTTCGATCGAGCGCATAAATCGCTTTATCAAAAACGGAATAAAACAACTTGTACAAAAAGAACAAGACATTTACGTGCTTTTGCGATTCGCCGGGCAAAGCAATAGGCGTTTTATCTTCGATTACGCGACTTGTTGTATCGCCTGCAAAGCGATTTCTTAAAATCACATAGTAGTAATTGTAGAGTGTTCCTTGTAGTTGAAGACCTAAAAAAGCGAGAAAACAAATCCAAATAGAAATATCAGTCACGTACCAAATCGCGAGAAAAATAAAAAAGTTCAAGATTATGTCGGCCACCGAGTCGGTATAACGACCCACGTACGAAGGTGTTTGTTTCACGCGCGATAATTCGCCATCGGCCGCATCTAAAATCGATTTTACAATTAAGAAAAAAGCGGCTAGGAAATAGTGATCAGAAAGGATGCAATAGATCGCGATACAACCAGCGATGATAAATCCGAATGTCACATGAAGTGGTGTTAATGAAGTGTTTTTTAAAGAAATAGCAATGATTTTTGCCGCTGGCCGACCGTAGTCTGAAAGATCAATAAACTTGTATTCTTGAGGTAATTTACTCATTCGCTAACGTTGGTTTTCTAAATAAAAAAGGTGTGCCTAAGTGGCGCGTAACAAAATTTTGACCTACAGAAGCGAGTACTTGAAATAATGCAAATTCGCTAAAGGAGCAGAAACAGCGAAACGAATTTTTCTAACGCATTTTCGTTGGCGAAATAAGCACTTTTTTACGACTTCCCAAAAATACAATTGCCAAAAACCAGAAATCCGACAAAAACAATCGCTAAAAAACTCATAATCAGTTTGTTGGAAATAAAATAGAGAACTTGATAATCGACAAAGCAACGCGAAGGTTTAAAATGATTCCCTGCTTTTAAGTCGGCCTTTTCCTAAAAAATGCGCTAATGTGTGCACTGAATGCCTACTCTATTCTCAAACGACTTGTTAACGCTTGGTCAACGATTCGTAAAGGAGAATTAACTACTAAATTGAATTACAGACATTTGCAATTAAAGTTGCTGCGGCGTCTTGGTTTGGCACGCGCGGAGAAGTCAATTTCGGCATGTGCTTTGGATATTCGTATACAATTCAAGTTTTGAATTCGAGAAAACCGAAAATCGAAAGAGTAGGAAGTTTTAAAATTTTAGAAATGATGAAAACTATTACTTTACGCCTGTTCGTAGCGTTAACATTAGGAACATTAACAACGGCTACAGCTTTTAACGATTTTCCTTGCACCGTCGAAAACGCAGAACCTTTTGTTTTCACTGAAAGAGGAATAGACTTTTATGTATTTCCAGACGGGCAATTCGATTTCAATACGAGACCCGAAAGTACCGGCGATTACTACTACCGCCAAGCTGGAAACCGCGCTCAGGCTCGAGGCAGAAACCATGTGGAAGTGAACTACGGCGTACGGATTGAACAAGATGCATTTGGACGTGTTCGCAGAGTAGGAAATGTGTTTATCAACTACGATGCTTTTGATCGCGTGAACCGAATTGGCACGATTTACATGCGGTACAATCGTTTTGCGATGAGCCAAATTGGTGGTTTGCGCATTGAATACGACCGTCGTGGAAACATTACGAATTTCATAGGCGACATCCGCAAACGGACCTATCACAGCGGTTACGACTACAACTACAACACCGCTTACCAAAACGATACGTATTACTACTACCGCGCCGACGGTACTCGAGGAAGGATGAACACCACTAGATAAAAGTACAGAAGAAAATAGTTATGATTGGTTGATTGAGAAGAGACTTTCGGAAACGGAGGTCTTTTTTTTGGAAGATTGAAAGATTGAAAGATTACAAGATTGAAAGATTGAAAGATTACAAGATTACAAGATTACAAGATTACAAGATTACAAGATTACAAGATTGAAAGATTGAAAGATTGAAGACAATAGAATTCTGGTAGCTATCGGAAGCGAAAAAAGCGAAAAAAGCAAATTCCGATAGCTGTCGAAAGTGAAAGAAGAGGAAGAGAATCAAAAATGTAAAAGTTCCGTCCATGCGACCTTTGCGCTTAAACTTTGCGTTCTTTGCGGTTAAACCTTCTACAAGAGTAGTTACCGAGCTTTTACGTGCTCGCAAAACTACAATATTTTTAGTGGTGATCTTATCAATTCCGATGGTTCCTAAAATCCGAATTGTGATTTTTAGAAGTAGTTTTTTCTTGGGTTTTAAGTTTGGGTCTACATTTTATAATGGCTTTGGGATTTTTTTAATCCTTAAATAAACGACTTATTATTTCAGTAAATTCTTTCTCCCAGTATTGGTTACTATGTCTGCCCATAAATTCATCTGAATCTATAAACGACTTTGAATCAGAATACTTTTCCTTTAAAATAAAAGCCTCATCTTTCAGAAACGAAGGTTCTTCACTTCCATATCTTAGATATAAGTTTGGGTAATTCGTTTTAGAGTCCCATTTATTAGTTTGAATACCGCCGCCAAATACCGAGAAACAGAGGTAAGTGCCTATCAATTGAGGATCACTGTTGAGTAAATGAATGCCAAATCCGCCACCATTTGAAACTCCGTAAAAATGTCTGTTTGATTTTTTCTTTTTTAGACGGTACTTTTCCTCAACCTGCTTTATAAATTCACGGACAAAATAGGATTTATGATTTTTAAACCTATTAGCTAAAACTGAATCTTTAACCGCCGAAGAATAGTCGTTTATGTATTCGAAATTTCGATACGATAGGAAAACTTTTTTACCATCGCCGGTAGTCTGCATTGTACTGTCTGCAATTTTACTGTTAGCATGGCTTGCGACAAAAATAACGGGATTTATGATTTTTAAGTTAATCAAGGAATCAAAAACTGATTTTTTATCCGTTATACTGCTTCCTCCATCCGTTGAAAAAATAACGGGATAACTTTTTTTTGAATTGAAACCTTTTGGCAAATAAACCGTGTGTTTACGATATTCGCTTAAATATCTGCTAAACAAAGAATCCGTAATTACTACGGAATCTGTTAGCACCAGCGTTTGACTAGTTCTACAGGATAAGACTAAACAGCTTACGCTGAAAATAATTAAAATATTTCTCACTTTCTACGAAGTTTTAAATTTACGTGATTTTTGGCGCTCAAAAGTAGCATAAATGTACCATTAAGAAGGAAAATTAAATATGAATAAGCTTTTCTCATTCTTTCTCTACCGTCCGGAGACCAAATTAAATTTAGTACTTCCGTTTACATATCGAAATAAACTCGCTACCGTGCGAATCCCTCGCGTGGTAAATCACAAAATCGTAATACTCAATTTTAATAAAACCAGCTTATTGGTTTGACCACATAGGCACAGAGCTAAAAAAGAGTATTATTAAAACGCGGAAACCGAATTCGCTGCCGCGCGAGTCCCTCGCGTGGTAATTCACAATTCTTTGAAAATCGATTCTTACGACACAATCTCAATTCGCTGCCGCGCGAGTCCCTCGCGTGGTAAATTGCAAAATACTAATACTTGATTTTAATAAAAACAGCTCAATGGGTTGACCACATAGGCACATAGCTAAAAAGGAGTAATATCAAAACGCAGAAACCGAATTCGCTGCCGCGTAAATCCATCGCGTGGTAAATTGCAATTCCTTGGAAATTAGTTCTCACGACGTTATATCAACTCGCTGTCGCGTGAGTCCATCGCGTGGTGATTCACAAAATGGTAAAACTCAATTTTAATAAAACCAGCTCATTGGGTTGACCACATTTGAAATGATTTTCATAAGAGCGGTTCGTTCTTTCCACCGATATTGTGTTTCATCTTCTGTCCCAAATTTCCCGTTATGTAACCAGCAACATTTTCGTCTCTCTTGACTCCGTTGAAAAAATAGGTGACGTTTATTGAGCAATCTCCAGTTATGTCAACCCAAACTGTTTCGCTTTCGCCGCTTTCTAATTTGTCAATGTGTCCACCGCCACAACCCTCAATATTTATGTTTGTCAGAGTTGTTTGTGTGGCGTTTGTAAAAGTAATTCGCATTGTATTAAGCAAAATACCGGTTATCCAACAATAAAAAAGCATCACAGGAATGTTAAGCAACATCAGACCACAAGTTGCGTATAATTTTTTTCTTTTGTTTTTGTCTTCACTGGCTTTATCTACGATTAAAATTAAAACACCAAGATTTATCAAACCCGCCAAAATAATATACCCAAGGCCAATAAAAAGTAGCTCAAAGACAGAAGTTAAAAAGTAAAATCCGAATATACACGACCCGAGCAAGAATGAAATTAGAGCTGTTTTTCGTCCGAGTTTAATGTGTGTTTCTGTCGTCATACGTAAATTAAACTTTATGCCGGAGCTTTTTTTTAAATTTCGATATCGATTCGTTGCATCGCAAATTCATCTTGTAGCCACTCACGTATTGCCAAAACTCGATTATCACGACGTTATGCCTTTTTAAGCCGAAACATCCCAAAAAAGAAAAATTTCTACAATACAGATGTATCGCGTATAGGCTTAGTACAGATATAATTGTTGTTAAATTGCATTAATGACCTAAAATCTCTTTCGAATCTAAGTAAACTAGCTTTAAAATCTCTTCGCAAATTTCAACGAATTCAAGCAATCCTCGTTCTTTTGAGTCAGATTTTGAAATCCAAAACGCATAACTGGTATTTCTTCCTTTCGCTCCAAACTCTAACGTACATGTACTTCCTCCAAAACCTTGCCTGAAAGCTTTATCAAGGTTTATTTTGTCTAGCGAAGACAGCTTGTCTTTTAATTTGTTAAATTGCTGAATTTCAATATCATAAATTGTATCTATTTTAGAGTAATTCCAGCGAGGGTCATCTTTTAAAGGGCGACTACTAACAAAAGCGAAAGCACTATTACCATCTTCTCGTTTATAAATTCTGACTTTTACGCTATTAAAAGGTATTCGTCTTTCTGAATTAAAGTTTAAGATGATATTGTCTATATCTTGAGAACTAGCGTTTAAAGTTGTGAAGCCAATTAAAAAGAAAAATATCTTTTTTAAAATACTCATTTATTCACAATTAATAGATTTCAAAGCACAAGCTTATAACGTTTAAAGAATAAATATATTATAGGATTTTGAAAAACCGATACCGAATCATATTGTACTAGAATTTTCAAATATTTTTCAATTATCAAAAACAATCGGGAAGAACTACATAAAAGGACGTCGCATGAATCAATTTTGAACATTTTTACCTATCAATTTGCACAGCCACTTCGCCTTATTACAATTACCAATATACACTTTTCCACCAAACGCCAATAACGTATGCCCTAGCCCGGATGGCAGCGGCAGCCCGTAAGAAAAATACGGCTACGTGAACCGTGTTGCAAGGGCGACCCAAGAAGCCAATGGCAAGACGTGTGAACTTGCCGTATTTTTTGCGGACTAAAGCGAACAGCCGGAGAAGCTTGGAATAGAAAAAATAGAAAAAATAGAAAAAATAGAAAAAATAGAAAAAATAGAAAAAATAGAAAGTAGCAAAAAAAGCAAAAAAAAAGCGAATTCCGATAGCTTTTGGAAGCGAAAGAAAGGTTTCGATAGGCTCAGGCTCAGGCGATACTTGGGTTAAGGAGGGCAAAATGACACGTTAAATGGTGAACTCATCGATAGCGATGGCGAACGGAACTCGTGTCTATCCCGATGGCTATCGGGACTAGCTTCCCCAAAAATTAGCCTTCGACAAGCTCAGGCAACGACGATATATGGGTTCAGGCGGGAAATCGATACGTCAAATGGTGAACTCATCGAAGTCTAGCTTCTCGTGTCTATCCCGATGGCTATCGGGACTAGCTTCCCAAAAATTAGCCTTCGACTAGCTCAGACAGCAACGATAGATTCTACGATTTCAAACTTACGAGATTGACCAATTAAAACCGTACCTTTATTTGGAATAAATTACATAACCTATGAACACAACCACAGTTACCGCTTTCGGGACTCATGCGCCCGATCAAGCGCTCGAAAACATCCAAATTCCGCGTCGTGAGGTACAAGCCGACGATGTTGCTATCGAAATTTTATACTGCGGTGTTTGTCATTCCGACCTTCACTTTGCAAAAAACGATTGGGGATTTACCACCTATCCTGTGGTACCCGGACACGAAATTGTAGGTAAAGTAACCGCCGTTGGCAATGCCGTTACCAAATACCACGTTGGCGATACCGTTGCCGTTGGCTGTTTGGTTGACAGTTGCCGAAGCTGCAGCAGTTGCGCACAAGATTTAGAACAATATTGTTTGAACGGATTTACCGGAACTTACGGTGGCGTCGATAAATTTCTGGGCGGAACCACACACGGCGGCTATTCGCAATCGATTGTCGTAGATCAGCACTTTGTTTTACGTGTGCCAAACGGATTGGATTTGGCTGGCGTTGCTCCTCTTTTGTGCGCGGGAATCACCACTTGGTCGCCTTTACGCCATTGGAACGTTGGGCCGAACAGTAAAGTTGCCGTAGTAGGTTTGGGCGGACTCGGCCACATGGCTATTAAACTCGCGAAAGGCCTGGGAGCTGATGTTACGCTCTTTTCACGATCGGCCGGCAAAGAAGCCGATGCAAAACAATTAGGCGCAGATCGGATTATCATCTCAACCGATCCTGAAGCCATGGCCGCCGCTGCTGGTACCTTCGATTTTATTTTAGACACCGTTCCGTATGCGCACGACTTAAATCCTTACGTTCAAGCACTTGCGGTTAGTGGAAGTTTAGTCGTAGTTGGATACTTAGGCGCGTTGGAAGATCAATTAAATACGATGCCAATGGTTTTTTCCCGTAAAACAGTAGCCGGATCGCTCATTGGTGGCATTGCCGAAACGCAAGAATTACTCGATTTCTGTGGTGAACACAATATTGTTTCCGACGTTGAAGTTATAAAAATGCAAGAAATCAATCAGGCTTACGAACGCATGCTGAAAAGCGACGTCCGCTATCGTTTTGTGATTGACATGTCGTCTTTGACGTAAATCAGTGTGACGCGGAAAGTTTCAATTTTGCGATAACTTTTTGCTAAAAATAAATTCTGATTAACTCTATAATGCAGACTAAAAACGTGAGTTCGACTTAAAGATTTTTATTAGAACGCTTGATTTGCGCTTTTTAATTGGAAAAAGAAAAATTTCCACCAATGATTTTTTGAAGCGAAGCATTTCAAGGGTTGATTACGAAGTTATAGATTTCTGAAATACCGCGGTATAGCAATGAAAAAATGCTTTGCGATCCACTATTGAAACGATTTCTAATTTCGACATTTAAATCGAACTCACGCTACTTAAGCTTTTCTGAGTTTTTTAAACAGCTGTAGCACGGCGTCGTTAATTTCCGTAGATAATTTTAGCCTCAAAACTAAAACTATATAGAAAATAGTTATTAATACCGATTTACAAATGATATTTAGGATGGGGTGAAATTGAAAATCCCAACCAAAGAACAATGCAAATGTCAATAGTATAACTAATAAACTTTTCAGCGTAGCTGTCGAGAACGGAGACATTTTTAGCTTGCTAACTACGAAAAGTAGTTTAACTGTGTTGTAAATCGCAACGCTCATTAACGTAGCTAGTGCCGCTCCGGTAATGCCGTACAAGGGGATTAGCCATATATTAAAAGTAATCATAAGTACAACTACGCCCACTCCGAAAGTTAAAGCCCATTTATAATGTTTGGTGTTTACCAAAATAGCGTTGTTATTTCCTAAAATCACGTCGTAAAATTTTGCTAATCCGACTAAGATCACCGACCAATAACCTGCTTCATAACCAGCCGGAAGAATCAAATACAGCTGTTTTACATTAAGAAAAATACCTAGTAAAACCAATCCTCCGATAATTTGTAGCGTGAGGGCACTTTTTTGGTACAAACTTCGAAGCTCTGCCCACTTTTCAGCAGCAATTAATTGAGCCGTAAGCGGATACGTTATATGATTCATGGCGCGCGCCGGAACTGCAATAACAGTAGAAATAAAGCCTGCAACGCCATAAATAGCAACTGCTTCAGGCGAATTATAGCGGGGAATCATAAGTTTATCAAGATCTAGAAGCAGCGTGGCAATACTTCCTGAAACGATAATAAAGGCCGAAAACTGTAGAATCTCGTTTCGGTTGTGTGGAAATCCGATTTGGAAGCGTAAAGGTCGCATAGAAACCGCGTAAATAAACATCCAAATCGCCTGTACCACATAAGCCACAACTAATCCGTACAGAAATTGATCGGTCGTAATCCAGTTGTAGTGCACGCCAAAAAGCATGATCATGGCTAGTAAACGGACTAAAACTTCGCTGAGGAAATTCCCTAAGTTCGAACGTAAATGAACTTTTGCATAGGCATAAAAAATCTCGAAATACGCCATGGCAAGTCCAACTACGGGAATCATCCACAGGTATTTAGAAACATCCATATTCGGACTCAAAAAATGCGTGACAAAAGCTTCGCTGAAAAAGCCGTAAAGCACCGCCACGAGCGAACTGATAAGCAAGGGCAATAGGACAACAAAACTCAGCAATTGGTCTTTTTCCTTTTCAGAAGTACAGCGACTAAAAAAGCGAATCAAACTCGAATGCACCCCAAAAGCCATGAAAGGCATTAAAATGTTTGCTGCCGACAATAAATACTGCGTGTAGCCGTAATACTCTTGCTCTAGAAAATTGGTATAAAGAAACAGCGCATTTACGGCACCAATGGCAAAACCGAAATAGGTGATGACAAAATTTCCGGACGACTGTTTAATTACGATTCCCATAACGTATCGAGCAAAGCTGCGAGTTTTTTAGTAAGCGATTTTCTGCTAAATTGCTCAATATCTTTTGTTTCTACAAATAACTTACTGGCTTGAAAGTCGGAAAAAAGGGATTGTATGTATTCTTTAAGTGCTTGTTTGTTCGAATAATTGAAAAATCGGCCGGCGGCAGCGTCTTCGAGTAGAGAGCGAAAATCGGCGCCTTCGGGTCCGATGGCTAAAATCGGACGCTGTGCTGCTAAATACTCGAACAACTTTCCCGGGATAATTACTTTGCTTTCGGGGCGATCGATTTCGATAAGGAGCAATACTTGCGATGCGCGTTGCTGTTTCACGGCTTCGAGATGTGGCAGATAGCCCAGTAGCGTTACGTAGTCGGCGAGCTTATTTTTCTTGATACTTTCCACAACAATTGGCGATACCGCGCCGATGATTTTTAGCTCGAATGCTTTATCAAAAGCTGCATTTTCTCGAATAAGCTCGGCCAACGCTTGCCAGAGAATTTCTGGATTTCGATCGGCTAAAAACGAACCGATGTGTGCCAAACTAAACTTTTCATCTAACCGAATTTGCTGTATTTCATACGAATCAAAACCATTAGTTATAACCGAGATAGGTGTTTTTGTAAGTGCTTGAAATTCCGTTTTGGTTCCCGAACTCGTTACCAACAAATGGTCGGCGGTATCGAGCACGTACTTTTCTAGTTTCTTGTGTTTATTAGCTGCCCAAGAGGTGAGCAATAAATCTTTGTGATAACCAATGGTAGTCCACGGATCTCGAAAATCGGCCATCCACGTTACATTGGGTTTACGTTCTTTTAGTTTTGCTCCGATCAGATGTAACGAATGCGGCGGTCCGGTTGTAATTACTAACTTAATTTGTTCTTCTTGAATAAATTGTTCAAGAAATTCGACCGAGGGTTTTACCCACAAAACACGTGCATCGGGAATGAATAGGTTTCCGCGAATCCACAATAAAATCTTGTCTTTCGGCGATTGCTTTTTGGGAATAAGGCCGCTACTTATTTTTCGGGTACGTTTTAAAGAAAACCAAGCTGCAAATTTGTACGGCTCGGAAATTGCCTTCTTAACGACGCGAATATCGTGCGGAACTTCATCCAACAAACCGGAGTCGATAATCGGATATGTAGGATTATCGGGTACGTACAATATTGGTTCATAACCAAACTCGCGCAAGTAGGTCGCGAATTTTAACCAACGCTGAACGCCAGGCCCTCCCGCAGGCGGCCAGTAATAAGCAACGATTAGCACTTTTCGCTGCGCGCTCATGAGTTTACTTTTTTGATTCTTTAGCGTATTTCACTCCCACGATTCCTAAAATCAAGAGCAGGATGATTGTGCTTATCAGCGAAATCGTTCCGCCGGTTTCAACCACTTTTGGTTTGAATTCGAAAGTGATTTGGTGGGCGCCTTTTGGAATGAATAATCCGCGTAAGACGTAATTGGTACGATAAATCGGTGCTTCTTTTCCATCGATTTTTGCTGTCCAGCCGTCTTTGTAAAACGATTCTGAAAAAACGGCAAATCCGTCGGTTGCGTTATTCGATTGGTACGTAATTTTATTTGGTGTGTACGCTTTCGCGGAAGTTAAGCGGATTTGCGACAGACTGTCGGCCGCAATGGTTTTCCCGGCAAGAGCTTTCGCATCGGAACTCGCAAGAATGGCTGTTTGACGCAGATTGGAATTCAGCGTAGCTTTAAACTCTTCGTCGGCCGATTTTGCCGGAACAATCGACTTCACAAACCATGCGTTTCCGTAGGCAAACGGATTTCCAACAACAACCTCGCCTTGTTCGGTAGGAATCAAAACGTATTTTACATTTAGCGCACTCAACACGGGATAATCTATGCCCAACAAACCTGTTTCTGGATTTATTTGCGATGCCCATTTTTGTAAATCGCGCTCTACACCAAATTCAAACAATTGATCGTAACGACGTGGTCGGACCGCCGAATAGCCACCCACCGATTTGTGGAAATAAGATGCTCGGGCATTTAAACGTCCTTGAATGTCGTAAACTCTAAAAACAGTGCTATCGGCTAAAATCTCTGAGTCGGCTGAAGTACGCTCGAATGGCTCACGCATTTTGATTCCTGGAACAAAGTTATCGGCGTTCAAATAACGTTTATCTACCGAAATTAAATCGACTAAAATCAGCAATCCAATTAAGGAAAGTGCGGTAGCCGATTTCAACTTTTGCTTCAAAAAGAGCCACATAATTCCTGCAAGGACTGCCGTTAATCCGATGGCTTTTAGCGTATCGGTGGTGTACATGGCTTCTCGGTCTTTGCGTAAGGCAGCCACAATCTCAGCGCCTAATTGCTTCACCAGCTCGTCGTCTTTAACGGTGGTGAATTCCAAAAAGTACTTGCCACCAAAGATGAGCAATAAAATAGCCAAAACGGTTCCGCCGGTTTTAATAACTGCTTTTTGCTGCTGCGCCGCATCGAGTTTCCAAAAGGTTTGTAAGCCCATTACTGCGAGTAACGGCAGACATAATTCTAGCACCACTTGGATGGAAGAAACTGCTCTAAACTTGTCGTACAACGGAACGTAATCAACAAAAAATCGGGTAAGAAAATCAAGGTTTTTTCCCCATGATAAGAACAAACTAAGTAGCGCAGCTGCTAGAAAAGCGTATTTTATTTTTCGCTGATCGTAGTATAAAGCTAGTAATGCCAAAAAGAAAACGGTGACCCCAATATAGGCTGGTGCTGCTACAATCGGCTGATCGCCCCAATACGTTGGCATTCCTTCTTTGGCATACTCAATTGCTTGTTCTTTTGGAATGTATTGATTTTCTCCTATTTGCGTTTTTTGAAGTTGGTCGACAACTGCCGAATTTTCGTCTAAAGATTCGCCGTTACTGCCACCGAACAATCGCGGAACAATTAAATTTAAACTTTCGCCGATGCCGTAGCTGTATTCGGTAATGTATTCATATTCCATAGCCGCGTCCGAAGTTTTCTCGGATCCATCGGCTTTAAAAGTGAGTTCACTTTTTCCACGTATACTCCAATCGGTGTATTCTGCGGTGGCCAACAAACCGGCTGCATTGGCGCCAACTGCCAAAATAGCTGCACCTATCAAAATTCCGAAATTAATAAAAAGTGGTTTATACGCCTTTTGCTTAGCAAATTCGTAGAAGTAGTAGATGGCCACCGCTGCCAGCAGAAACAGCAGGTAATACGTCATCTGAAAGTGGTTCGCGTTAATCTCGAGTGCGATAGCTAAAGTGCTTACAACAAATCCGAGTGTGCGTTTTCCGCGAAATACCCAAATTAGTCCAGCGAGCACGAGCGGCATATAAGCAATCGCATGCGCTTTTGCGTTGTGACCCACATTGAGAATTACGATTAAATAGGTTGAAAATCCGAACGCTAACGCACCGATGATGCCTTTGCGATAATCGATTCCCAATGCAACGATTAAGGTGTAAAATCCTAAAAAGTAGAGAAAAATGTAATCTGCCGGACGCGGTAAAAATCGGATAATTGAATCTAATTTCTTTACGTAATTATGCGGATAATTGGCGCCGAGCTGATAGGTAGGCATACCGCCAAAAGCAGCGTTTGTCCAATAGGGTTCTTGATCGTTGGTGGCTCGAAAATCGTTTTGTTCTTTAGCCATTCCGGTATATTGAACGATATCCGATTGGTATACGGTTTTTCGTTGCAGTACGGGATAACAATAAATAAGTGCGGCTATAACAAAGAACAAGAGCGCAATAAAATGCGGAACGAATTTTTGAAGTATTTTCATGTAGTTTTCAGCGTTTACTGAACCTTAGCAGGTCGGAAAATTGTAAGGCAAACTTAGTCAATTTCCTCAAAGTCTACATACTCCCCTACCTTTTTGGTTTCGCGCGGTTTCTGGTTAGATTGCGCCTGACTTTGATACGTTTGCTGTTGTTGCTGATACGCTTGCTGTTGGTTCTGGAATTGCGTTGCCGCTTTTTCGACCACTTTTTTCATTGCGTAAGGTAAAAGCAAACGAACAATGAGGCGGAAAGCGTAGTAAAAAACAACAATCCAAAATAATGTCTTTATAAATCCAGTAAACGAAGCGGTTTCCATACGCAATATTATCTCTGACAAAATTAAACAATCGTAAAATTTATCTCTCCTTTTACTTCTTAAATAAATAATAAAAATGATACTTTTGAAACTACGCTTAAATAAAGGTCTCATGCATAGAAACCGGCTACTCTTTCTTGCCTTTTTAACAGTTGTTCTGGCTCACGGACAATTTACTGATGTCATAAACTCAAACCGTCCCGGAAAATCGATGGCAGCGTTTTCTGTCGGTAAATCCGTGGTTCAAGCCGAAGGTGGAACCTACTTTTTCCGTGAAAAGCACAACTTACTGCAAACAACGTCAACGGGATTGGGTCTGGAAGCGGTCTTGCGCTGGGGACTTTACAAGGAAGAGTTGGAAGGAATTTTCGAAACGCAATACCAAGGCGACCAATTTGTAACGCCTTTTGGAACTGAAAACCGACGTTCGCTTAAGTCGACAATTATCGGAGCTAAGTATCTCTTATACGATCCGTATAAAAATTATGAAGAGAAGCCAAACATTAGAAGTTGGAAGGCTAAATACAAATTTAAATGGCGCGAACTTATTCCAGCAATTGCTGTGTATGGTGGAGTAAATCTAAATTTTGATAATCCGTACACTTTCGAATCTGATCCTATAATTTCTCCGAAGTTAATGGTAATTACCCAAAACCAATTTAGTAGCGGTTTTGTACTGGTAACAAATATCATTGCCGATAAAGTTACAACCGACTTTCCAAGTTTTGGAGGTATAATTACCTTAACACGTGGATTCTCTGAAAAGTGGAGCGGCTTTTTAGAAAGCCAGATTTACAGTAGCGATTTCTATGCAGATGTTCTTTTCCGCTCCGGCGCAGCCTATTTGATTAAGGAGAATATTCAATTAGACGGATCGCTTACAGCTAATTTAAAAGATACACCTAGTGTGTTCTATGCCAGTGTAGGTATAGCCTGGCGATTCGATGAAAACTATAAGCCTGTTCTAATCCGATCTGGAAAAGATAAAGACAAGGATAAGAAAGGTAACAAAAAGAAGAAAAAGAAAAAAGGTAAAAAAGGCAAAGACACCGAATCTGTGCCTCAACCAACTGGAACAAAATAACATTTATGATCACCGTCAAAGAAGCGATTAACAAAAAAGAACTCACAGAATTTGTGAAATTTCCGATGAAATTATATCGCGATAATCCCTATTTCGTTCCTCCTTTGATCAGCGACGAGTTGGCGGCATTCGATAAAAAAAACAATCCCGCGTTCGATCACGCCGAAGCGCAATTTTATTTGGCTTACCGCGATAATAAAGTTGTCGGACGCGTCGCAGCAATTATAAATTGGCAGGAAGTCAACGAACAAAAAAAATCAAAAGTTCGATTCGGCTGGTTCGATGTTATCGACGATATAAACGTAACTAAAGCGCTACTCGAAAAAGTTCGCGAATTAGGCAAAAAGCACAACTTAACTGCCATGGAAGGGCCAATTGGCTTTTCAAATCTCGACAAAGTAGGAGCACTTACTTTTGGCTACGATGAATTAGGAACAGCAGTTACTTGGTACAATGCACCTTATTACGTTACGCATTTCGAGCAACTCGGATTTCAAACCGAAAAAGAATACATTGAAAGTATATTTTTAGTAAAAGACGTTGATCCCGAACCTCTTTATCGTGGCGAAGAATTAGTAAAAAAACGCTACGGTGTGTATTCGAAAAATTTCACTAAAACCGCCGACATTATGCCCTACGTAGATCAAATGTTTGATCTATTTAATGAATCTTATAAAAAATTATCATCGTTCGTTGCCGTATCCGAACGTCAAAAAGAATTCTTTAAGAAAAAATATATTTCGTTCATTAATCCCGAGTATATAAAATTTGTGTTTAATGCTCAGGATCAGATGATTGCTTTTGCTATTGTTATGCCCGGATACGCGCAGGCCTTGCAAAAAGCTAATGGAAAACTCTTCCCTTTTGGTTTTCTTCATCTGCTGAAAGCGCGAAAGTCAAGTAAAGATGCCGTATTTTATCTGATTGGAATTGCTCCCGAATACCAAAATAAAGGCGTTACGGCACTAATTATGTCGGATTTTTATCGAACAGTCATCAAAAAAGGAGTCGAACGCTGTATTAGAACTCCCGAACTACTTGAAAACGAATCCATTCACTTACTTTGGAAGAATTTTAATCCGCGACTCACAGCACGTCGGAAAACGTTTTCAATTCCAGTTGACAGCCTTTCACTTTAATTTTACGACTCGCATCAATTACTCGCGACGTTTACGTAGAAAAAATCGTTAACGTAATGCCGTATTTTTAAGTTTGAATATTGAACATAACCTAAAAAGTCACGTCTGATTTACAGTTCCAGATCCCAAAAAAAACCGTTATTCCGATCCATGTGGGTTTCCAAGAGAACTTGGCGAAAAATACGTGTTACAATTTCACAGATTTCACTACTAATAAAACAGTAATGCTCATCCGATGAACAAACACGTTTATAGCGACACCCAAAATAACCAAATTCGAATTTCTGCATTTGACAGTTTTGCAGGTAGTACGCATTTCAATCAAATAGCTGCAAAATTCGTGGTTTCAGGAGCCGAAACGTACATCATCAACGGAAAGAAATTCCTCGTAAAACAAGGCGAATACGTAATCGGCAATAACAACCAATACAGCGAGGTACACATCAAACAACAAACGCTGGGGTTGTGTATCGATATTGCTCCTGAAATCATTACCGAAATAACCGACAGTATTTTCGACACAACCGACTTCAGAAACTTTATTCTATCAGATAAATTCCTGATTAACAAATACAAGGCACAACATACACATCTCGGTCACCAACTAAACAAATTGTCTAGAGCGCTGCTGGTCGAAAATCAAAACAGCTTGCTCTCACACGAATTGTTTTACAGCATCGGCGAAAGTATCGTACGCGACCAATCAATAATCTTCGAACAGTTTTCTAAGCTGCGGTACAAAAAGCAACTGGTAAACGAAACCGTATTTCGAAATCTACTCACTGCAAAAGCGTATATCGATGATAACTTCTTGAAAGTCATTACCATAACCGAGCTTACGCAACTCGCTTGCATGTCGAAATACGATTTCATCCGCCGCTTTAAATCCGCATTTTTGGTAACGCCTTTCCAATACCTAATCAAAAAGCGACTCTTACATGCTAAAACGCTGCTCTCACAAGGCCAAAAAGTGGGGCAAGTTGGCATTATAACCGGATTCGCCGACACAGCCGCCTTTAGCAAAGCATTTAAAAATCAGTTTGGCTACGCTCCTTCTACTTTGGTCAAATAATTTTTGTTTTTGGGCGTTTCGGCGGGTCGTTCCTCCGGCGCCGTCGGGCTATTCGCGGCAATTCAAGTACGCCGATGGAGCGCTTTTGCTAGCAGTAAACCGGCTTCTTGGGTCGCCGTTTTCCAGCTGCAAAAACTGCCCACAGCTTACTTTCATTTCTGCTGCTATCCCTAACGCAAAAGTCACGGAGATTTATCGCATTGAAAACTAGTTCCGAAAGCTATCGGGATTGCGACCTTCACCATTTTACGTATTGTTTTGGGGAAAATAGAAGATAGTCCCGATAGCTATCGGGATAGACTACGCGACGTTCACCACTAAACGTATCGTTTTGCCCTACTGAACCCGCGTATCGTGGGTGCCTGAGCTTGTCGAAGGCTTTTTTAGAAGATAGAAGCGAGAAGCGAGAAGCTAGACTACGCGACGTTCACCACTAAACGTATCATTTTGCCCTACTGAACCCGCGTATCGTGGGTGCCTGAGCTTGTCGAAGGCTTTTTTAGAAGATAGAAGCGAGAAGCTAGACTACGCGACGTTCACCACTAAACGTATCGTTTTGCCCTACTGAACCCGCGTCTCGTGGGTGCCTGTGCCTGTCGAAGGCTTTTTTAGAAGATAGAAGCGAGAAGCGAGAAGCTAGATGTCAATGCCTAAAATACGTTGACCGTTTTTTGTTGTTTATTGCTTTCACTCATTGTTTAGGTTTCTGATAACATTGAAGCCGATTTGGCTCGCTTCT
>NZ_JAIXYH010000019.1 GCF_027490375.1 Flavobacterium sp. | reverse complement strand
CTAGCAACTGCGGCAAAATGTTATGCTTTTATCAAGCGTCGTGGTTATGTAATTCCGGAAGATGTTCGTGCGGTTGTGTACGACGTATTGCGTCATAGAATTGGTGTGACTTACGAAGCTGAGGCTGAGAACGTAACGTCGGTCGATATCATCAATAAAATCATCAATGAAGTTGAAGTTCCTTAATCTGTTCTGAAGCCACACCACATGGACACAAAAGAACTATTAAAGAAAGTCCGCAAGATTGAAATCAAAACCAAGCGCCTGAGTGATCATATTTTCTCGGGAGAATATCACACGTCGTTTAAAGGACGTGGCATGACGTTTAGTGAAGTTCGTCAATATAACTTTGGCGACGACATCCGCAACATCGATTGGAACGTTACGGCGCGCTATAACGAACCTTTTGTGAAGGTTTTTGAAGAAGAACGCGAACTCACGATGATGTTACTTGTTGATATTAGTGCCTCGTCGAATTTCGGTTCAACGGCACAGTTTAAAAACGAAATCATTACCGAAATAGCCGCGACTTTAGCCTTTGCTGCTACAAACAACAATGATAAAATTGGTTTGATTTTGTTCACTTCGCAAGTTGAATTGTACATTCCACCGAAGAAAGGAAAGTCGCACGTATTGCGTATTATCCGCGAACTGATCGAATTTCAGCCAAAACAAACCGCTACTAATTTGGCCGAAGCGCTCCGTTTTTTATCGGCTACTCAGAAAAAACGCGCTATTGTTTTCGTGATTTCCGATTTTATGTCAGATCCGTACGATTCGACACTCAAGATAGCGGCACGCAAGCACGATATTACGGGAATTCGTGTGTACGACGAGCGCGAGCAAACGCTTCCTGCTGTGGGTTTGATTCCGGTTTTTGATGCCGAAGCACAGCAATACGTTTATGTGGACAGCAACCGGAAATCGGTTCGTGACGCCTACAAGCAAACGTTTGTTCAACAAGCTAATTTCTTTAAAGAAACGTTCAGCAAATGCGGTGCGGGTGTCGTTAATACGCGTGTCGACGAAAGTTATGTAACCAAATTACTCGCCTTTTTTAAATCCAAAAACTGATGCGCAGCCTACGAATACTTTTTCTTATTCTTGCCTCGATACCGGTTTTCGGACAGCAAGCAACGGTGAAGATGTCTGTAGATTCTACAGCAAAGAAAATTGGTTCCGAGTTCCGTGTAACCGTGCGGACAACCGTGGATACAGCTGATATCGTGAAATTTCCGTTGGCTCCCCGATTCGGAAATCTAGAGGTCATTCGAAATTATAAAGTAGATACCATAGAACAAGGCGCAAAAATCGAACTGATCAAACGCTACGGACTTACGCAATTCGATAACGGCAAATACGTCATTCCGAAACTTCCTATAAAAATTAACGGCGAAGTGTACTTTACCGATGCCATTCCGATTGAAGTGGCTGCTGTCAAAGTGGACACGCTGAAGCAAAAAATGTTCGACATTAAAACCGTTGTTGGTCCGGAAGGCAGCACCGACTGGTCGCTCCTTTGGTTGTTACTTGTTGTCGTTATTCTACTCGCGATAGCAATTTGGTATGCGAAACAAAAGAAAGCGGCTGCAAGCTTAGAGAAAGTCGTTGTTTATAAAACACCGATAGATAAAGCAACGAATCTTCTAAAATCGCTCGAAAGCAAACAACTGTGGCAGAAAGGCGAGGTAAAAGCGTATTATTCTGAACTTACAGATATTGCTCGAACATACATTGAGGAAGAAATTAAAATTCCGGCTTTGGAAAGCACTACCGCAGAGCTAATTGTAGCTTTGAAGAACGTGGCCAAACAGAAAAAATACAAACTATCGGCTGATACGTTAGAAGATTTAAAACAAGTTTTGATGCAAGCGGATTTGGTGAAATTTGCGAAATCGAAACCCTTAGAATTTGAAATCGAAGCCGACAAACAGCGCATTGAGAAAACGATTGTGACCTTACACCAAGCGATTCCGGAAGAGATTTTGGAAGAAGAATCGCCAGTGGAAGAACTACAGGAATCACGCGCAGCTAAAAAGCGCAGAAAACGTCAGGTTCGAATGCTTGTCGCCGCTTCCATTGCCGCTATTCTTCTTTGTTTAGGCACTTGGATTGCAATTTCGGGTTATACCGAAGTTAAAGATACGCTGCTTTTTAACCGAGGGAAAATCTTGCTTGAAGGCGAATGGATTAAAAGTGAATACGGCTATCCTGGCATTACCATTGAAACGCCTACGGTGCTTAAACGCGAGAAAAAAACACTTTTGAACGCAACGCAGCCGGCACAAATTGCGAATATGCAAAACTTTTCTTCAGGCGACTTCTCCGACGCTTTTTCGATTAGTATTTCAACACTTACTTCAAAAGATACGACGCAAATTCCGTTGGATAAAGTACTGGAAGAAACCTTGCAGCGCTTAGAACGAAATAATGCACGAAACATCATTGGAGATCAGGGCGAATTCACTACACCCAATGGTATATCGGGCTTGCGCGGCATGGGAACGTTCTCTCAAATCAACACCCTGACCAACAAGAGCACAAAGTATTATTACGAGCTATTCATCTTTAATCAAGAAGGAGGAATTCAGAAAATATTGTTGGCACATCCGGAAGGCGATAGCTACGGAAAGAAAATCGCAGAACGCGTAATTAATAGTATCGAACTCAGACAACTCAACAACAATGCAGGGAACTAGTTTTTTAAATCCTGAGTTTTTATGGTTGCTACTTTTGCTACCTGGGCTTGCCGTGTTTCAGTATTTTTTCCGAAACAAGCGAACGCCAAAAATGCAGCTAAGCAGCACTAAAGCTTTTGCCAAAGCGCAGCGATTTCCTGTAATTCTTGATCAAATCTTATATTACGGACGATTATTAGCGTTTGCGAGCTTAATTGTGGCACTGGCTCGACCACGATCTGTAGATGTTTCCAGCCAGACCAAAACCACCAAAGGAATCGACATTGTTATGGCAATGGACGTTTCGGGTTCGATGTTGGCGAAAGATTTGAAACCCAACCGAATGAACGCACTCAAACGCGTTGCAGCTCAATTTGTATCGGAACGACCTAACGACCGTATTGGAATCGTGGTATATTCCGCGGAAGCGTACACAAAAACACCGGTAACAAGCGACAAATCGGTTATTTTACAAGCGCTCGACGGCGTAAAGTACGACCGCATCTTGCAAGACGGAACGGGAATTGGCATGGGACTCACAACTGCCATTAACCGATTAAAAGACAGTAAAGCAAAGAGTCGAATCATTATTTTGCTGACCGACGGTGTAAATAATGCCGGATTTATAGAACCGGAAACGGCTGCCGAAATTGCTAAAGAATTTGGAATTAAAGTGTACACTATAGGTATCGGAACCAATGGCATGGCCGATTTTCCGTACGCCATTGCACCCGATGGTTCGTTTTTATTCCGCATGATGAAAGTGGAAATCGACGAGCAACTCATGAAAAATATCGCTGCAAAAACCGGAGGAAAGTACTTTAGAGCAACTTCAAACCAACGGTTAAGTCAGATTTATAAAGAAATCAACAAACTAGAAACGACCGAAATCGAGGAATTGAAATTTTACGATTACGACGAAAAATACCGACCTTTTGTTTGGTTAGCTTTCGGATTGTTGTGTTTTGAATTTTTGGTTCGTCAAACGTATTTTAGAAACCTTGTTTAGTTATGTTCGAATTTGAAAATACAAGCTATTTCTACTTGCTCGCCATCGTTGGTTTTTTTGTGGCGTTGTTCTTGTTCGGACGCCTTCGCGTGAAGCTGGCGCGGAAGAAATTTGCACAAGAAAGTGCTCTTCAAAAACTAATTCAAGAACGATCTACTTCAAAAACGTGGTTGAAAGCAGGACTTTTTTTACTGGGATTAAGTGCTGTAATAATTGCTTTGGTGAATCCGAAAGTGGGGACAAAAACCGAAACCGCGAAACGCCAAGGAATAGATATTGTTTTTGCACTCGACGTTTCAAAAAGTATGCTGTGCGAAGATGTAGCGCCAAATCGATTGGAAAAATCAAAGCAAATCATTTCGCAAATCATGAATCAGCTCGGCGGCGATCGCGTGGGTTTGGTCGCTTACGCCGGCAGTGCATTTCCGGTTCTGCCCATCACTTCCGATTTTGGTGTAGCACGTATGTTTCTACAAAGTGCAAATCCGACGATGGTTTCCTCACAAGGAACTTCGCTCAATGATGCGATTCAGATTTCTGCCGGCTATTTTGAAGAAGATTCGAAAGTAAATAAGCTTTTGATTCTGATTTCAGACGGCGAAGATCATTCTGAAGGAGCTTCCGATGCCGCCGAAGAAGCGAATAAAATTGGCCTCAAAATCCTAACTATTGGCGTTGGAACCGAGCAAGGCGGCCCCATTCCTCTTAAAGAAAACGGTATCACCAAAAGCTTCCAACGCGATAATGCTGGACAAGTAGTAACGACCAAAAGAAATGAGGCGTCCTTAAAAGAAATTGCCGACGCAACAAACGGTGCTTATGTTAACGGAAACGAAACTAAAGGAACCCTTGAAGCTGTAAAAGCGGCTCTCGATAACATCGAAAAAAGCGACTTGGAATCGAAAGAATACACCGATTTTAACTCGCAATTCCAGTGGTTCATCGGTTTGGCATTGCTGCTTTTGTTCATCGACTTTTTAATGTTAGAACGAACTACAGCTTGGTTAAAGAAGTTAAATCTGTTTAACGAATAGTCATGAAAAAACAATTGTACCTCATAGCGTTTGTACTTTTCGGCTATTGCGGATTTTCCCAATCGGCTAAAAGCCAAATCGCGCGCGGCAACGACGAATTTGAAAATAAAAACTACAACGAAGCTGAAACGGCGTATCGAATGGCTACTTCAAAAGGAGAAGGCGTTCGGGGAAGCTATAATTTAGGAAACGCTATTTATCGAATGAAACAGCCTGCCGAAGCTGGCTTTGCATACTTTCGTTCGGTTGAGAATGCCAAAACGAGACCCGAGAAACACAAGGCGCTTCACAACTTGGGAAATGTATTTATGAATATGAAAGATTACGCAAAAGCAGTCGAAGCTTATAAAAATGCGTTAATTAATGACCCAACCGACGAAAAAACGCGCTATAATTACGCTTTGGCAAAAGAACTCTTGAAAAAGAACCCGCCAAAGAACAACGATAAAGACAAAAACAAGGATAAAAAAGAGAAGAACAAAGAGAAAAATAAACAGGATCAGAACAAGAAAGACGACAAAAACAAAGATCAAAAGCAAGATCAGCCAGGTAATGATCAAAAAAAGAACGATAACAAAAATCCTGGAAAACAAAATCCTGGAAAAGCAGGAATATCCAAAGATCGCATGCAGAATTTACTCGATGCGGTAAATAACGAAGAAAAGAAAATTCAAGATAAAGTAAACAAAAACAAGATAAAAGGAAAACCCGTTCAATCGGAAAAAGACTGGTAGAACCGCATGAATATGAAACTCGTAACATACATTTCTGCAATTTTCTTCTTGCTGCTGCAAACCGCTACTGCACAAGTACAGTTTGAAGCAAAAGTGAGTAAAACCACTTTGGGCATTAACGAAAGGCTCAGAATTGATTTTACCATGAACGACGATGGCGATAATTT
>NZ_JAIXYH010000045.1 GCF_027490375.1 Flavobacterium sp. | reverse complement strand
CAAACCGCCATACAACTACTTCATTTTGAGATAAATTATAGCAAAGTAAATTAGGTTACTTGCTTGGTATTTGCGAAATTCGTAGCATGGGGCAATACAGGCCGGCGCGGGAAGTTTTAGCACGGATTACACTCGAGGCTTTAGCCGAACAGACGAAGTAAATCCGCGCCATCGAGGGGATTGTTTTAGCAGGGATGGCAAATCCGCGCCATCGGGTAATATTCCTCTGCAGAAACTAAGCTTGGATTTGCAATTTGCTAAATTAATCACATACTAGTTACTTTGCATAAAACCTAATTTTAGCTGTAGTTTTCCTTCAATTTCATGCTTTTTTTACTGTCGTTTTGCTTTTACTAATGTCACAAATTCGTTGATCAAAAATGCGGTCGATACTCCAAGTACAAAAATTGATATAAACTGCATTGGTCTTATGTTTTCGTTGTTTGACAGTCTGTTAAAAGTACCAGCAGACAGTAGTACTAAAAAAGCGATGGCAATGATCCTTGTCTTTACCATCTTACTTTTATTGTTGTGTTTTATGATTTTCAATTCCTTTTTTACCTTTTCTGAATGCCATAAAGAACTGAAAAAGTCCCAGAAGTAGGTATGTAATTGGAAGGGCTTTCTTTCCTAAATGAAAACAATCGAGAGCAACGATGATTGATAAAATGCCTTCTATTAAAAAGAAAACTCCGTCGACCCAAGGAGCTCTTTTTTCAATGAGCGGATGAAAAATAGCAATTGATAAAAAAAGAAGTCCTGCAATAGCAAAAAGCTTGTATGTTTCGTGTCCACCTTCATATTTTTCATAACTATGAATAAGAATAACAATACCCGCTCCGATGTGTGCAAAGCGTTTTCTTTTATCTCTGTTTTTAAAAAATTGTCGTAGAATCATTTGTTAAGTTATGATGTTCTGTAGAATTACTTCGAACGTTTGTCGAAAATGGGTTCGAGCGTTTTTTGCACTACACTGGTTACAGAGATCCGACGTTCAAATATAGCAAAAAGCGTTAGACGAAGCCCTAAACCGCGCCCAACGCAAAAACACCTGCGCTTGTTCCGCCCCAGACGCACGATAGCACAAACGGATAGCTATTGATTAAAAATACACCTAAATCTTTGCAACCGATAACTATCGGTTTTGCAGTATTTTTTAAGATCTACTTTGATTGAACGAATATACAAGTCACTACATTACAATTGATTGAAAAGTGCTGTTACACCATTTTAGAATGTACTAATTTCTCTTTGGGCGGCATTTCCGGCTGTTCGCTGCAAGCTTTTTCAAATCGGGCACAAAAGTAAACGTTGGGAGCGGCTTCTGAGGTCGCCACGCCCACCGCACTTTTGTTTGCCCCATTTATCAAAAGGCTTTCCGCTGCCATCCGGGCCGCAGCAATCGTTACCGAGAAAACAGTTCCGAACAAACGTTCGCAGCACGAATTACACCCGAGGCGCCAGCCGAACCGACGAAGTAAATCTGCGCGAGCAAGAGCAATCAGAATTTCTTAAAACTGCTAATTATAGGTTGGTTTTTGCAATGATTTTGATAAATTGGGTCTGGGATGATGGTGTGCAATGGGTACTGGTGTTAGTACCTGATTATTATTTTCCATCTCTTTTGTTTATGCCAGCCAATTTATTCGCAGGCAAGTTTGAATATATTCCACTAACCTTTTTTGGTAAGGCAATCATGTATTCTATAATTACATTGATTAATTCAAATAGTTGACCAACAGTTTCAGTATCATCAGTATCAATTTGCCCAGGATGAACAGCATCATTGCCTGTAACTCTTACAACATCTAAAGATTGCTGAACTATATTCGGCAAGCCTTTACTTACCAAAATTCCAATATCTGTATTAATATTGATTCCATCTTCTCCTAATTCCTCACATAAAACCTGTATTGCCAGTCTCAATAACGCTGCCGCACCACGTGGCGATTTTGTATGTATAGAAGCAGCTTCTAAATATAATTTTTTTACCCTTTCTGGCATTTCGGAGTTTGGAAAAGGACAGTTTCCAGTTTCTGGGAAAATCATTTTACTCCTTAACCAAATTGTTATATCATCACAATGTTGACATCTTCCGATTGTTAACTCTGCTGCACTAATAGAAACTTGGTTGAAATAAAAGTCGCTATTACGCCAGTCTTGTTTAGAAATAGTTCCACAATTTGGGCAAGTAAATGATTTTAAAAATACTTCAGGTTGTATATATTTCATGTTGATCGTGCTTGGTTTGGGATGGGCTTTTTGAAGTTAGATCTTGTTTTTTTGGGAAAGTTGGTGAAAAAAGTGGGAACGGAACGGATATCGATGTTAGTCGCTAGTAATTTAAAAAGTAAAATATTGTTTAAGATCATTTAGTAAGGTTCTCCCTTTATAATATGCTGTCCAATTGGTTTCAATAAATCTTTCACCTGTTTCTTTATCAAAACGCTCTTTGAAATAATATTTTTGATTATCGGGAGTTTGTCTTGCATAATCCTCAAAATTAGACCAATTGCCGATAATATCTCTGAGATGTGCATCAATCAAATCATCATAATCTTTTATTTCAAATGAGTTATCAAATCTATTAGATATAACACTAGTTATAGAATGCCTTGCATTAAAACGAACATTAGATGAATCAGAATGTATATGAATAATCCTCTCGAAAGCTTTTAAACAAAAAATGTATTTTCTATAACCAGAAGTGTCAGGTAAAATAGAATCAAAAGTTGGTTTATTGAAAAATTTAGCAACACTCCCAGCTCTAGCTTGTACTGGATTATTTTGGGAAGCAAGACAAATTCGAACAAAATGTTCTCTGTCAATTATTTTTGATCTGTCTATATAGCCGCTTCTTATTCCATCACCAAATTCACCACGTTTACGTTCATAAAACAAGCCAAAATCTTGATAAATTAGCTTTTGTAAATCAATTTGGACTTTGTCATTAGCTCTTCTATCGGCTTCGAAAACTGGAGATTGTTGATTTGTCGCAATAGAGATTTGCTCAATAAGTTTTAATTTGTTTTCTTCAAAACTTTTCGAATCATTCTCGTCTATATTAAACGAAATTATTTTGAGAAGGACTTCTTTATTTTCAAATAAATGTAGTGTATCGTTCTTTAAGAATCTATCGTATAAAATACTTAGAGTATATGCGGTTTGTCCTCCATTTATAATTTGTGGATTTGTCACCAATACTTCAGCTTTATTTTTTTTACCAACTTTATCACTATAAACCGTATCATCTGAAAGCATAGTAATTCCATTATTAAAAAGAGCAAATTCATTTGTATTAAAATCAGTTATTGATTTTGAAATCTTTTCATTAATGCTTCCTGATGATAGATCCAAGTAACTCCTTGGATTGAATTTTAAGATTGAGTTTTTATATTTTGATAGTATTTTTGCAATTTCAACTGTTGGTACAAATAAAGCGTTTACTGTACATTCAGAATATTTTGTTACTGGATAATATTGAATACGATGACCAGCACTATTTCTGTCGACATTAATTGTAATTTTTAATTCTGAAATATTGTAATATGATCCAGAAACTAAAGGAAAGACAAGCTCTGAATAGATTCGTTGAAAATTGTAAATATCTACGGGATACCCACCAGCTAGTTTATTTATTTTCAGTTGCAAACTTGGTTTAACATTGGCAAGTAAAATAATTTCATATCTATATTTTGGAAGATCTGAAATTGATTGAAGATGTTTAATTAGATTTTGTATTTTTCCATTATACTTTATCCCATCTTCACCTTCTTCCTCACCTTCAACTATTCTATGAATATCCATTGATAACAGCTCTTCACAAGTTATATCTTTATTTTCAAAATTCAAATCTGAATTTCTAAATTTAGATTGTATAAAGAAAAGTTTCTTATTTTCTTGATCGACAAAATATGCATCAATTCCTCCATCGTAGCCATCGTCAGTAATATAATTTTCACGTTCATTAAATTCAATAAGCCCAAAAGTTACTTTTAAATATAAATGAATAAATGACCTTCCTCTTGCGTTTTCCAATTTTTCAACTTCTTCTATTTTTGGATGGTAACGAACATAGTTTAGAGGAGCTTCTAACCTCAAGCTATCTATAATTCTAAGTAGATCAGCATATTTTGTCATATATAATACTTTACTTACGTGTGGCTTGGTTTGCTTGCGCTTAACGTTCAGCCAATTATCGTCAGTTACGAAATTCAGAAATTTTTATTTTCTGTTAAAGATAAAAATTTTCGAGAAAAGTAAATGTGAACTCAAATCAAAATTCGCAATTCCGAGAAACGGCTATAAGCAACAGTTCATTTTATTTTATCTAAAATCCCAGGCATCGTTGGACTTGCTTCATCTTTAAGCATTCCCGTGTCAGCTCTACTAAAGAGTGCTTGTAATACCAGACTTCTGTCTTCTTGGGTAATTGTACTATCTTTAATTAGTGATAAGTAAAAAACAGTTAATTTTTCTCTTTCTTCTGCATCACGTGCAAGATGATAACTTGAAAACATTGCTTTTTTTACAGCCTGAATACCTAAAAATAATAAAGATATCATTGTGATAAAAATAATTGACCAACGAACAGCCTTGGCTGGATTACTAGAAAAGATACTAATCAACATATCTTCTGGAGTTAACCAAAGTAGCGAGAATAATATAACAGTACCCAAAACGACAAGAGCTATTAGCCAGTGTAAAAACTTTTTCCCTTCTGCATTTAAAAAAGTTGCTCTCTCTTTCCAATATTCAGCAGGTGCCTTAAAACGCATTTGTTCCCGATAAGTTTGCTCAAGTTGAATTTTTTTGTCAAGTGATTTTTTTAAAAGAAATTTTCCAGCCATGTTGGCTTTATTTAGCTCATTTTTTGCCTGTGTTTTTAACTCATCTAGTTGCGAACCATATTCTAGATTCCAATCATTAAATAATCCTTTCAAATTTTCTATTTCTTGATTTGATTTAGTTTGAGTAGCTTCAATTATGCTATCAAAATTCGTCATAATTCCAATTTTTTCATTTTCAAATTCAGTTTTGAATTCTGTAAAGGATTTTCTATCAGCCTCTTCAGATGATAACGTATCGGTGCCTTGAGTTTCAAATTTTAAAGCTAAAAAAACTCCCTTAAAATAATCTGCCCTGCTGAGTTGTCCATAATCTATTGTTCCATTTACCACTGCAAAAGCCCCATTAAAATATTTAGGATAATTAGAATGGAGGTTTTGAAGAAATAAGGATTTTGGAGAATCTGGAAAAAGCACATTATTCCCTGCTCTATCTAAACTGTTAATTATGTTCCTATGAAAAGTAGTGTCTGTTTGCGTATCTAATGTAGAATTCTCTATTGAAATTAATAGATTATTAAAAAAATTAGATGACGAAGAAAACTCTGTTGGAACAACTTCTTGCTCCCATTTCTTTTTTTTTTCTTCCACAATTCTATGAAGTCCAATTAAATCAAAACTAGCTTCATAATTTTCTGCAGGAATTTTGAGAGTATAAGTTTGATTTCGTAAAATACTTTCCTCTAATTTCAGATTGAGTGCTTTTTTAAATTCTGCATTTTTCATAGAAATTTTGTCTTGGTTATTTATGTGTTCCGGCTGAATTTGCAGCCAACTCAACAATTGCCAAAGTTCTCCACATCACTTTGTATTTTCCAAAACAACGACAAACGATTTGTTTTCAAAACTTTGCATTGAAAAAGTTTTGCGTATTTTGAATCGGTTAAATTGACCTCTTGTTTCGTTATTCGCATTAGTGACTAAAAAAACTAACCTTTTTTTCTTTTCGCCAATTTAAGCATTTTCCTTCACCCAAAACTACCTACTTATAGGTATTTTTCCACCAAACGTTAGTAACGGATGCCCTAGCCCCGGGTGCAGCGGCAGCCCGGAGAAAAAGACGGCTACGTGAACCGCGGAGCAAACGGCGACCATAGAAGCCGGATGCTGCGTGAGTGAACATGCCGCATTTTTTGAGGACTACAGCGGAAAGCGGGAATGGCTACAAACAAAAATTAGCAGTGCAAAAAACTGTACTTTTGCAGCGATTTGAACGCTTATGAGAATTGATATTATTACAATTTTGCCCGACCTGATGCGGAGTCCGTTTGAGGGAAGTATTATGAAACGCGCCATCGAAAAAGATTTGGTGGAAGTGCATTTTCATAACCTGCGCGACTATACCACCAACAAACAAAAAAGCGTTGACGATTACCCATTTGGCGGCGGCGCTGGCATGGTTATGCAAATTCAACCCATAGACGATTGCATTGCAAAACTGAAAAGCGAACGCCACTACGACGAAATTATTTACATGACGCCCGACGGCGAAACGCTGAACCAAAAAATGGCCAATTCGATGTCGCTTTTAAAAAACATCATCATTCTCTGCGGGCATTACAAAGGTGTTGATCAACGTGTGCGCGACCATCTGATTACCCGAGAAATATCCATTGGCGATTACGTTTTAAGCGGCGGCGAACTGGGTGCCGTGATTTTATGCGATGCGTTAATCAGACTCATACCGGGCGTACTTTCCGACGAGACTTCGGCATTAACCGACAGTTTCCAAGACAATTTGCTGGCACCACCGGTTTATACACGTCCGGCCGACTATAAAGGTTGGAAAGTTCCGGAGGTTTTGCTTAGCGGGCACTTCGCCAAAATTGAGCAATGGCGCGAGGAAAAAGCTTTTGAACACACCAAAAACCGACGGCCAGATTTGTTGGAATAAGTTCTGAAAAACACAGCACTTGTTGTAGGGATTCTCAGACTTTTCGCTAAATGAATTTATTTTTTGAAAGGTTTTTAACAATTCTGTTTCGCAAAACTTAATTTATTTAGATTTGCGATTTACTGCCAAGATTAATGACCGACGCCAAAATACTTATCGTTGAAGATCAGCGCATCATTGCCGAACATTTGAAGGGAATCCTTGAAGATTTGTCGTTTTCGCGTATTCGTTTTGCGAACGATAAAAGCAGTGCGTTTCAAGCTATTGAAAGCTTTGAGCCGGATTTGATTCTTTTAGATATTCGGATGAAGGAAGATTTAGACGGTATTGAAATTGCGCGCAAGATTCACGACGAGTGGCAAATTCCGTTTATTTTCGTGACCGCGCAATCGGACACGGAGATTTTGCGTAACGCCCTGCAGTGCAAACCGGAAGCCTATATTACTAAGCCGTTTAAAGAAACCGACATATTAGCTGCGGTAAGTATTGCCTTAAAAAACACCCGCGAAGACTCGTTTATCAGCATCAAAGAGGGCTACAAAGAGGTAAAAGTGTACTTGAATTCTATTTTATATGTGGAAAGCGACAAAAACTACATTGATATTTATTGTAGATCGAACAAATACACCTTGCGTAATTCGTTGGAGTGGTTTTTACAGCAGGTAAATTCGCCACGGTTTACGCGTGTGCATCGTTCGTTTATCGTCAATAAAGAAATGGTTACTAAATCGTCGCGAAATACCTTGTTTATTTCTGATCGCGAGATACCTATTTCCAGAAAATACGCTGCTGAGGCAAAATCTATTTTGCGTCATTGATTCGTTCGCATACAAAAACGTGTCGCTCGTCCCGTTGCGTAAAAAGCTAATAATTTTTAACATTATTTTTGGAATATAATAAGCAGCTACGAAAAGCTGTAGACCAAGAATTGTTTGGGGTTTTTGCTATTTAGATGAGACTTTTTTGCTGGAAGCATTTGATTTTCTGCTGATTTCTATTTCACCATTCCTTTTAAAGTTTACTGTTTGACCTAAGTTGCGAAAAATACCAACTGATGTTAAAACGATTATTATTTTTCCTTTTTGTTTTTGGGAATTTGGGTGTTTGCTTTTCGCAGGAAATATACACAGACGAAGCCGCTTATACCATTACCAGTTACGACGAACCACGAACCGCCGAGCTTACGTCCTACTTCGGTGGCGATTATTATAATATTCCTGAAACTGTAGAATATAATGGTGAAGTATTTACTGTAACGAGAATTGGTAACTCTGCATTCGCTTATACTAATATTTCGGAGCTTTCTTTTCCAAATACAATTACCTCAATAGGAAGCTATGCCTTTGTTTATTGCAGTAATCTATACAGCATTCAGTTACCCGATACAATTACTAGTATAGAGGGGGGCTGTTTTGACAGTTGCAATAGCTTATATGCTATTTTCTTGCCTAGTTCATTAACTTCGATTGCGCAAAGTACTTTTAGTGGTTGTAGTAGTTTAACTTCTGTAGTTATTCCTCCTGCAGTTACATCATTGGGTTCCTACAGTTTTTCTAATTGTACTTCACTGCAAAATATTTTCTTGCCTGAAGGATTAACAGCAATAGGCTATTCTTCGTTTAATTCCTGTTACAGTTTACAAACTGTAAATATCCCCTCTACAGTTACTTCTATCGGAAATAATGCCTTTTATAACTGTTCTTCATTGGTAAATGTAAATTGTGCTATTGCCTCACCTTTAGCCATTAACACAACTGTTTTTTCAGGTATAAATTATCAAAATGCTACTCTATCCGTTCCATCTGCTGGCTTTTTAAGTTATACAACCGCGCCGGTTTGGACTAATTTTGGAAACATTATAACCAACACTTGTTTCACTCCGATAGCGTACAACGTTTCTGGCGGTGGTACAACTTGCGGCTCAAGTTCAAGTTTTCAAATTACGCTCGCAGGAAGTCAGCGGTTTGTTCAATATTATTTAAAAAGAAATAACGTTACTATTGGATCTGGTGTGGTAGGAACTGGATTTCCATTAAATTTCGGATCACAGAGTACGATTGGAACTTATACAATAGAAGCGCGCCGAAGCAATATTGAGTGCAGTAATACCATGACTGGATCGGCAATTATATCGGCTGGGGCTGTTTCGCCTATGCCTAGTGGTAGCACCTCACAACAGTTTTGCGAAGGAACTACCGCTGCCAGTCTTCAAGCTACGGGAACAAATTTAAGATGGTATGAATATTTGAACTCAACAACTACGCTGCCTGCAAATCATGTTTTGAGAACAGGAACGTATTATGTCACCCAACAAAATACAACCTGTGAAAGTGAAAAGCGCCCTATCACTGTAACCATATTAGCTCCTGGCGCCCCTCCTACAGGTTTAACTACACAAATTTACACGGGCGCAGCAACATTGGCGAACTTGAGCTTAACAGGAACTGCGATAAAATGGTACGCAAGTGCATCGAGTACTGCTCTCTTACCTAATTCAACGCCGCTAGTCGACGGAGCAACCTATTATGCCACGCAAACTCCCGGAACCTGTGAATCTTTCTACAGACTACCTGTAAAAGTGAAAAAATTGAGTGAAAACACACAAGCCTTTTGTAACGCAACTACTGTTTCTAGCTTAGCTTCTACAGCTACCGCCGGGGCAACAGCTAATTGGTATACATCGGCTAATGGCGGGACAGCCCTCGCAGCAGACACTAATTTAAGTTCAGGAACTTACTATCTTCAAGAAAGTTATCCCGCTATTTCAGAAACGCTAGGTGGTAGTTTTACACAACCAGCCGATGTTTTTGCCGAACCATCAGGAAACATATTGGTTGCAAACGGAACTAATCCGAGTTTAAGCCGTATTACTTCATCAGGTAGCAATCTTTTAACATTTAATAACTTAAGTGGTCCATTTTCTGGAATCTCAGCATTTTCAGATGGTAAGATACTAGCTATCAGTAGTACAAGTCTTTATCTCTTTTATTTAAATAACAATGGTTCTAATACATCAGGAGTTCTCTGGGGTGGAAACCCTGTAAATGTTACTGCTCAACCCGATGGCAAAATTTTGTATAATCACATTTCTACGATATATCGTATTAATACTAATGGAAGCGGGCAGGTAATCCTTGCATCGGGATTGAATAACGTATCTGATATGGCTGTTGAAAACGACGGAAAAATACTTTTTGCAGAAGCGGGCACAAATTCTATAAAAAGAATGAACGCAGACGGAACAAATATTGTTACAGTAAGCAATGCATTTAATCAACCGAGAGGAGTTGCAGTTCAAGCCGACGGACGTATCGTAATTTCCGATACCGGGAACAATGCTGTAAAACGCATGAATGCCAATGGGACTAATATTGAAACCCTTTTAACCGGATTAAACAGTCCGCGGGGAATTTCCATTGAAAACACTGGTGCTATACTTGTTGCAGATCGAAATAACAATGTTATTAAGAGGTATAAGGATGTAACTTACTCCAATCGTGTACCTGTTACCATAACCGTTAATCCCGCTCCTACTGTACCCGTTGGAGAGTCGTCGCAAATCTATACCGGTAGTACTACGCTTGGCGCATTGAATGCTGTGGGTAATAATGTAAAATGGTTCAACGCCAGTACGGCAGGAAGCGAATTACCGAGTTCGACTTCGGTAGTAAGCGGAACAACCTATTACGCAGAGAGCACCAACGGAAACTGTGCCTCGCCTACTCGATTAGCTGTAAAGGTTAATGCGATTGGCTCTGATAGTCGGTTTTTTTGTAATAGTGCCACAGTTGAAAATCTAACTTCGACACCTGCACCAGGCGCAAACGCCAATTGGTATACTGCCGCTACAGGAGGAAATGCACTTCAGTATTTTGATTCGTTAACTACAAACACATACTATGTTGAACAAGAAAAACCAGCAATTACTTCAACCTTAACAACAGGATTTAGCGTGTTTGCAGTAGCTGTTCAAGCCGATGGGAAACTTGTAATTGCCAGTAGAAACTCAGGACAAATTAGACGTGCTAACCCCGACGGTTCGAATGTTGAAATTATTGCGTCTGGATTTAGTAATCCT
The DNA here is from genome assembly GCF_027490375.1 of Flavobacterium sp. Lineage (GTDB taxonomy): Bacteria > Bacteroidota > Bacteroidia > Flavobacteriales > Flavobacteriaceae > Flavobacterium. The sequence continues at coordinate 5,660 of NZ_JAIXYH010000045.1, read as the reverse complement.
TCTGGAGTTGCTATTCAAGCCGATGGGAAAATTGTATTTACAAATTCGGCTGCCAATAGCATCTTACGCATGAATGCAGATGGAACAAACGCAGTAACATTGGCCACCGGATTTAACAATCCAACAGGAATTGCAATTGATGCTTCGGGAAAAATTTGGTTCTGCGACACGTACAATCACGCTGTAAAACGAATGAATACCGACGGTACCGGAATCACCACTATAGGTTCTGGATTTCTTAATCCAAGAGGGATAACGATTGATGCCGACGGAAAAATACTCGTTGGCGATGACAGCCAAGCGAAAGTTAAACGAATGAACCCTGATGGCACCAATATCGAATCTTTGGGAACTGGTTTAGGCTATCCTTTTGGCTTGGCAGTTCGACCAAACGGTAAAATTATTGCCGCTGATTACGGTAACCAACAAGTAGTTCAAATGAATGCCGACGGTTCTGATAAGAAAATTATAGACACGGGAATCGGGTATTGTTCAGGTGTTGCCATTACAGCAAGCGATGAAATTATTGTTGCCGATTATATTGCCAACTCGCTTATGAAGATCATTCCACCGGTTTCCTCAAATCGTGTCCCGGTTTCCGTAACCATAACCCCAAATTCCGAAAACACAACCACGATAAACACTTGCGAACCTTACACTTGGTCGCACAACAATCAAACCTACTCAAACTCAGGAACATTCTACGGAACAACAATAAATTGCGTTACTGAAAAACTAGTTTTGAACATTGGTACACCAACAACGTGGGATGGTTTAGAATGGTCTGACGGAGTTCCTACCGGAAATCGTAAAGCGATTATTGCTGGAAATTACTCCGAAGCGGCAAATTTAACTGCCTGCCAACTCGAAATCGTAAATGAAGCTGTAGTGGTTGTACCTTCTGGATTTGATTTTGTTATCGATGGAAAAGTAACTGTGGAGCCGGGCTCTTCTTTAACCTTAGAAAACAACGCCAATTTACTACAAACTAAAGCAGTTGCTAACGAAGGTGAAATCACTTCAAAACGTATGGCTTATATGCGCCGGCAAGATTATGTGTATTGGTCTTCCCCAGTTTCCAATCAAAATCTACTGGACTTTTCCCCACAAACACTTACCAGCCGTTTTTACACGTTTAATGAAAATACAGGTCAATTTGCCGCTGTAGATCCAATTGCCAACGACTTTACTCCGGGAACTGGTTATATGGTACGTGCGCCAAATACGTATTTAAATCCACCAGCAGCGCCGCAAGCATTCGAAGGTACGTTTAAAGGTGTGCCGAACAATGGTAATTACCAACTAACACTGACGCATGGTAGCAATGGTTATAATTTTATTGGAAACCCCTACCCTTCGCCCATCGATGCCAATGAGCTCTTACAAAACGTAACAGGTACAGTTTACTTCTGGACACACACCTTGCAAGGCGTTGGCGTGCTAAACTACGCTTCTTATAATTTACTTGGCGGAATTGCTAGTCTTGCAGGAGGTGCTATTCCAAACGGAATCATCCAAACGGGACAAGGATTTCTGCTGAAAGTTACTGCTCCTACAACCCTAAACTTCAGCAACGATATGCGTGTTGGAAATAACGAAGGGCAATTCTTCCGAACAGCTAATTCAGAAAAACACCGAATCTGGTTAAACTTAAGCTCGGGCGAAACCGACTTAAACCAGATACTAGTTGGTTACACTGCCGGAGCAACAAACGAAATAGACGCAGCATTTGACGGACCGTTATTAAGCAGCGGAAATTCACTATCAAGCTATGTAAACGATACACGTTTGGGCATTCAAGCGAGAGCACTTCCGTTTGAAACTACCGATGTAGTAGCGATGAATTTACAAGTTGAACAAGCGGCAAACTTTACGCTTGCTATAGATCATACAGACGGTGTATTTGCAGAAGGACAAAATGTGTACGTTAAAGACAATCTACTCAATCAAACACATAACTTGACTGAGACGCCTTATACTTTTTATGCAGAAGCTGGCGCGTTTACTTCACGATTAGAATTGGTGTTTGAGGCTGAAACTTTAGGAATTGAAAATCCTGCGAGCAGCGGAAACAGCGTTTTGGCCTATCATTCGGGCGACACTGTTGTAGTAGAATCGGCAGTAGAAGAACTAAACAGCATTCGCATTTTCGATTTACGCGGACGTGAAATTTATACCTCAAAACAAATTACGGGTCAAAAATTCAGCATTCCACTCCCAGCCGGACAACAAATGATTCTTGTTCAAATACAAACTGCAACTGGAACAATTACCACAAAAAAAGTGATACATTAATTAAAATCGAAATCTACTCCAATAAGCCGCTGCAAAACAGCGGCTTATGTTTTTTAAATAATACTATAAATTATTTGCTAAAAATGATTTTATAACTAAATTTGCGCCCACATTAGACCAACCTCTGACGAGAATCGTGAATGTTGCTCTGATTTTAAATCAAATTTTTTAAGAAATGTCAGATTTATTAAAGTTCGTAAACGACGAACTAATCGCGAAAAAAGATTTTCCTGATTTCGGAGCTGGTGACACAATTACCGTTTACTACGAAATTAAAGAAGGTGAAAAAACACGTACACAGTTTTTTAAAGGTGTAGTGATTCAGCGTAGAGGTACAGGTAGTACTGAAACGTTCACCATCCGTAAAATGTCAGGTGCTGTTGGTGTAGAGCGTATCTTCCCGATCAACCTTCCTGCTTTACAGAAAATCGAAATCAACAAGAAAGGTTCTGTACGCAGAGCACGTATCTTCTACTTCCGTGAACTTACCGGAAAGAAAGCGAAAATCCGCGACAAGCGAAGATAATTTGTTTCAGTGTTCAAATATCAAGTGCCCGTTTTCTTTGGAAAGCGGGTTTTTTTATGAATTTCGTAAAAAGTACACGAAGTTTTTTTCGCATCTGTAAAACTGCGTTAACATCAGAGAAAACGATATAGCTGCCGCAGATTTAGCTATCTTTGCCCGGTTTTAAAATTCTCAAAAAGATGTCAAATAACGCTGGAATTATTTACACGATTACTGATGAAGCTCCCATGCTTGCAACGCATTCGCTGTACCCAATCCTTAAAAAATTTTTATCGGCTGCTGGAATTAACATCGAAACAGCCGACATTTCTTTAGCAGCTCGAATCATGGCTGTTTTTGCCGACGAACTGCCCTTTGAAATAACCGACAACCTCTCTAAATTAGGATTGTTAGCCACTAAACCAGAAGCTAATATCATCAAACTCCCCAATATCTCTGCTTCCATTCCACAACTCAAAGCAGCTATAGCCGAACTTCAGGCACAAGGCGTTTCCGTTCCCGATTATCCGGCCGACGCAACCGACGCTCAAGCTCTAGCAACTAAAAATAAATATGCCAAAGTACTCGGATCAGCAGTAAACCCTGTTCTTCGCGAAGGAAATTCCGACCGCCGTGCTCCAAAAGCAGTAAAAAACTACGCCAAAAAACATCCGCACAGTATGGGGAGCTGGTCGGGCGATTCAAAAACTCGCGTTGCTAGCATGTCTTCAGCAGATTTCTACAGCACTGAAAAATCGATAACCGTACCCACTGAAACTACATTTGCCATTCATTTTAAAAACGAAAACGGCACCGTAACCGAACTGAAAAGCCCAGCGCCACTGCAAGCCGGAGAAATAATAGACTCGGCTGTATTAAGTATTTCAGAATTAAAAAAGTTCGTAGCTGAGGAAATTGAAAAGGCAAAAAAAGACGACTTGCTCTTTTCCGTGCACCTGAAAGCAACCATGATGAAAGTTTCAGACCCCATTATGTTTGGAGCTGTGGTTTCCGAATTTTACAAACCTGTACTTTCAAAATATAGCGAAACACTCAAAGAAATAGGTTTCAATGAAAACAACGGTTTAGGCGACTTGTACGATAAACTACAAGGACATCCGTTGCAAACTGAAATCGAAAAAGCTATTGCCGATTTATACTCGGATCGCCCGGCACTTGCCATGGTTAATTCCGACAAAGGAATCACAAACCTGCACGTACCTTCTGATGTAATTGTAGACGCTTCGATGCCGGCAATGATACGCACCAGCGGACGCATGTGGAACAAAGACGGTAATGCGCAAGACACCGTTGCGGTTATTCCGGATCGTTGTTATGCAGGCTTATACACGGCTACAATCGATTTTTGTAAACAAAATGGCGCATTCGATCCGACGACCATGGGAAGCGTTCCGAATGTTGGTCTGATGGCACAAGCTGCCGAAGAGTACGGTTCGCACAACAAAACGTTTCAAATTAAAGAAGCCGGAACGGTAACGGTTGTTTTAGGCGATGGCCGCGAAGTTTTGGAGCAAAACGTACAAGAAGGCGATATTTTCAGAATGTGTCAGGTTAAAGACGCGCCGATTAAAGACTGGGTTAAACTTGCTGTGAATCGCGCGCGACTCAGCAACACACCGGCTGTGTTTTGGTTAGACGACAAACGAGCGCACGACCGTGAATTGATTGCTAAAGTACAAACGTACCTAGCCGATTTCGACACAAGCGGATTAGATATTCGCATTATGAACATTACCGACGCGACCGTGCACACGTTAACACGATTGAAAAACGGCCTGGATACGATCTCGGTAACGGGTAACGTTTTACGCGACTACCTCACTGATTTATTCCCTATTTTAGAGTTGGGAACTTCGGCAAAAATGTTATCGATTGTACCGTTAATGAATGGCGGAGGTTTGTTTGAAACAGGTGCAGGCGGCTCGGCGCCTAAACATGTCGAACAATTTTTGTCTGAAGGCTACCTGCGCTGGGATTCTTTGGGCGAATTCTTGGCCATCGGCGTTTCTTTAGAACATCTCGGACAAACGCAAAACAATGCAAAAGCACTTGTTCTTTCGGAAACTTTAGATCAGGCGACCGAGAAATTTTTGGATGAAGATAAATCGCCCGCACGTAAAGTGGGACAAATAGATAATCGTGGTTCGCATTTTTATTTGGCGTTGTATTGGGCTGAGGCCCTTGCTTTGCAGCAGAAAGATGCCGAGTTGCAAGAAACGTTCAAACCCATTGCCGAAGCTTTGCGCTTGAACGAGCAGCAAATTAACGCCGAGTTTATTGCTTCGCAAGGTAAAGTTCAAGATATTGGAGGATATTACCGTCCGAATCCGGCATTAGCTAGCCGTGCGATGCGTCCGAGTGCGACACTGAATGCAATCATCGGAAATTAAGCACGCGATTTCAAAAAAACTAAACCGACAATTACGAATCGTGCTTGTCGGTTTTTTATTTAGAAATGATATGGTTTTACCTTGGTTGATAGGTGTTTGGGATGAGTTTACTTCTTCGAGAAGCTAGAAGCTAGACCCGATAGCTATCGGGATAGAAGCTAGAAAATAGTCCCGATAGCTATCGGGATCGTGACGTTCACCCTTTTACGTATCATCTTCCCAACCTAACCCACGTATCATTGGTGCCTGAGCCTTTCGAAGGTTGGTGCCTGAGCCTGTCGAAGGCTAATAGAGATTTTTGTATTAAGACTTGAGTATTAAGACTTCGTGACGTTCACCATTTAACGTATCGTTTTGGAGAAGCTAGTCCCGATGGCTATCGGGATAGAAGCTAGAAAATAGTCCCGATAGCTATCGGGATCGTGACGTTCACCCTTTTACGTATCATT
>NZ_JAIXYH010000068.1 GCF_027490375.1 Flavobacterium sp. | reverse complement strand
GGGTAGTAGTGGTTTTCCTCCAAAATCTTAGGAACTGCCACTCCGTTATCGGTGTAGCTCATACGCACGTTTCCGAGGTGGTCGGTGTAGTTGTACACGTAGAAGAATTTGGTGGGCGTAGCAAACTCCACATAGCCTTCAGCGGTTGGGAAGAAAACAAGCGCCTCGTTTTTGTACTGAAAGCCATCCAGATAATCGGTGGTAGTAGTGCCTGTGCTTTCCAGTATTTCCTTTTTTACTTTTACTCCTTGCGCATCGTAGGTATAGTATATTCGGTTGCCGTTGGAGAAAAATATGCGAACTGGCAAATTAAGGTGATTGTAGAAAATATTGTTTATTCCTTTGTTGTTATCAAAGAACATATTTCCATACGCATCGTACCCAAAATCGGGGTTACCGTTGTTTACGTTGTCTCGAAAACCGTTTAATGAGTTGCTCATGTCTTGCACCGCGAGCAGTTGGTTGCCATCGTACGCATACACTAAGTTATCAATTTCTACAGACGTGCCAAAATCGGCATCGGCAAAACCGTTGCGTTGAAGCGAAGTGATGTTGCCGTGCTTGTCGTAGCTCAGTGTTTCGTCGTAATTGCCGGTAACACTGTAGCCCAATTTGCGGTAATTGCCTTTAAGCAATCGGTTTAAATCGTCGTATTGGTAGCCGTACATACGCGTAAAACCATCGCTTTCGGTGCGCCAATAGGTTTCCGAAATATTGCCGTTGTACAGGTTTTCCACTCCCGGAATCGATTGTTCTCGGGTGTTGTAATTAATTTTAAAAGCAAACAAATCGGTAACTTCATCGGCTGTATCTGCCACGTTGTTAATATCGGTTAACCACCCGCGGATGTTGTAGGCGTAATCTACCTTTTGCAGAAAATCCGCGCCGGTTGGGTCTTGTTTGCCCACTTTTTTCGAAATGAGTTGCCCGAGCTCGTTGTAGGTGTTGTTGGAGAGCACCTCCCAGCTGCCGCCGTTCACGCGGTGTAAATGCGTAAGCAAGCGGTCTTGCGGCGAGTATTCAAATTGCTCGTCGATGCGCGTTTCAGTACCAGATGGGTTATCGCGGCGGTGTAGCGTTAACTTTCTTAACACCTTACCTGTAAAATCGAGCACGCTTTCGGTAAGGGTTTGTCCGCCGAGGTAATTTTCTTTGTGTGTTTTTACCAGGCGTGCTTTATCATCGTAGAAAAAGGTAGTTGTTTCGCCTTCAGGTCTTGTAGCATTGTTTAGCACCCGCACCCAAGTTCCAGTAGCCACGCCTTTTGGTTTTAAAGAGGTGTTGTTGTACGTAATATTTGTTACCAAAGTGGAAGAAAAATCCAACAGCGCTCTCGGAAAATTATAATCGTCGTAGTAGTTTACGGTGAGTACTTTCATGTCGGAATTTTCTTTTCTATTCTTTGTAGCTATTCCCGCCTTCCGCTGTAGTCCTCAAAAAAGCAGCTGTTTTCACACGTGCTTCAACCGGCTTCTTGCGTCGCCGTTTGCTGCACGGTTCAAACAAGCGTCTTTTTCTCCGGGCTGTCGCTTCAATCGGGGCTAATAAAGAGTGCGTTTGGAAAGACGTTTTAGATGAGTTTTCAAACTTGATGTAAAGTCGGGAGACCGGTGTGGAGCACATCGCATAAGCAGAATATTTCTGTTAGAGTGCGATAGTATTGGTTCTCTAAAAATTTGATCTTGATTTTAATCACCAGCAGTCATAAAAAAAAGAGTAAGTATTTCTCAAATTATGGGCTATAACACCTTCTCTGTCGTAAAAAAAAGTTTCTTGTTTATCTTTTTTTAAGATCCATGTCTTTAATTTAGCATCACTGTATAAAGTATCAATTCTTTGTCCTGTTTTAACTATAAAGGCATAACGGTATTCTTCAAAATCATCGCGACTATGATCTTTTATTGCTTGAAGATTTTCGATAAAGTTATTATTCCTAATTTTCAAAATTGCATGTTCATCCTTGAAATACCAAAATGCTTTTTCATCGATAGATCGAGATTGAGTGGTTATCGTTCCCATAAATTTAATTACTTCCACTTCGCTTGAAATTGTAATCATGTTTTTTTTAACTGTCGTGCAAGAAAATAGGATAAGACAGTAAATAAATAATTTGAGGAAAATTGCGTCTGTTTTCATAATCTACTTTTTAATCTTATTAGATAAAACTCCTATTGTTGGTACACCAATTGCACGATAATTATTTCTCTGCGGCTCTCCTAAGTTTATATTGATAAGATTTGATAGTGTTGTTGCCTTAGCTTCCTCAACATTAGGAAAATATGGAGTTTGGTTTCTAGTACTTTGATCTTTTTTTCTCCTAAAATATTCGGATGGATTAGTTACAAAGTTGAAAGCGTGACTTGCTTCATGTCCTAAAATTGATGTTGCTGAAACAACTTTTGAGTCTCTTGATAAATTATTGTTCTTAAATAGGCTTTCTAGTTCTACTCCACGCGTATCGTTGACATCATCATACAAGTTACCTTCTTTTGTATTAAAATGTATAGTTCCTATTACTTTGTTCGAATTTTCAGACCATTTACCTTTACTTTCAAAATCTCGACTGTTAGCAAAATGAGAACCACCTTGTTCCCCGCCTTCGACAATCGAAAGTTCCCTTTTATCATCCATTAAAGTTTGTAGAATATTTACTTCCTTGCCATCTATTTCAATTTTTGAAGCGGTATAAAGCGCATCCAAAGCTTTGTAAGCATCTGCTAAAAATGGATCTTTTATTTCCGAATAATCCCTATTTTTTTCGTAGGTATATCTTTCACTTTTGGTTCCATTCCTTCCGTAATAAATTTCGATGTAGTTACCATCAGGATCAATAAAGTAGATAGGGTTGTTGATTGCATAAGAATAAGGTGAAACAGGATAATAATTTTCACTAAGTAAGTCCACATTCATCCACCTACCAATCGCCGCATCATAATTCCTCGCGCCGTAATCGTAAAAGTTCAACCCCAACTCATCTTGCCACTCCTTGCCGTTGTACTTATACTGCCACTCCCTTCTTTCCGTAGGTTGTATTACAAATAACTCGCCATTGGTTTCTTTTACACGTTCAAAACGCTCACTGGCGTAGTTTTCGTGTTTCAAGCCAAACGGGTAGTAGTGGTTTTCCTCCAAAATCTTAGGAACTGCCACTCCGTTATCGGTGTAGCTCATACGCACGTTTCCGAGGTGGTCGGTGTAGTTGTACACGTAGAAGAATTTGGT
>NZ_JAIXYH010000073.1 GCF_027490375.1 Flavobacterium sp. | reverse complement strand
CTGGGTTGTACAACGCTAATCACTAACTGGCCAAGCGTATTGAACACTTCAATTTTTTTCACTGAAGCATCAGTCAAACTCTTTACAGTCAGCTCGGCATTCATTGGATTAGGAAATACTGCAAACGATTTCTGCCAATCGAAATTTTCGGTGCCTAAAACTTGCACTTCGGTCGTGGCATCGTTGGTAAAAATCGGATAGTTAAAATCAAAGTAAATAGCCGCGCTGTTGCTGAATGTATCGCCAACAACTAGCGTGGGAACCGTCTTTATTTTAAATACCACATAACCATCGTTTGTCTCGTCGGTAAAACCCAATTGAATGTTTTCGAAAATAAACTCTACGCGATTGCCGTTTGAGATACGAGTCGTAAACGGATGGCTGGAGTCTAGAGGCGTTAATGTGCTGATATCGAATTTTGAGGTATCAATTCGATCGGTAATAATTACACGTTCCGCTGCTGCAGTACCCGTGTTTTCAAAACGAATCATGTAATTTACAAACTTTCCAACTTGCTCGGGTCCGATTGTTGGTCCAGCCAAACACGTTTTGTCGTTAGGATCAAACGAATTCACTACAACTTGCGATAAGGTTGAAACATTGTTATCCGGCGTTGAATCTGTAGCTGCAGTTTGCATATTTGCTGAAAAAGAAAGTAAATCATCGCTATTTAAAGCGGGTGTTTCCATCGGAGAATTATGGTTAAGAGTCACAAAAAACTCTTGTTCGCTGAACGGCGCTAAATTACTTACCGTCCATGAAACCGAACCTGGATTTATTGTAGGGGAAGTCGGAGTGGCTTCGATAAAATCAGAGACAGACTCGTCGTAATTGAATACTACTGCTCCCGACTGAACCGTGGTACCTACATTTTTTACCAGAATTTTATAAAACGAATCAAAGCCAGGTCTGGCATTCCCTATAGGAATTAGATTAACTTCTATGTCTGGAAAAGTACCATTTGCAGTGATACAAAAATTTTGCACTAACGGACTAGCCTGAGTTGGGAAATTTGCCACGAAACTAGCTGGCGAAATAGAATAATAAGCAGAAGAGGGAACTACGGGAGTTACGGTATGTTGCCCAGCTTGAACTGGAATCGAATAAGCGCCCGACTCGTCGGAAATCATCGTGCCATTTACAGAGCCGTTAGTGATATTAAATTTTAGATTAGGCACAATCGGATCCGAAGTTGAGCACGACGAACCGTTAAAATTATAACGTTGATTGCCTGAAATCGTGTAAAATGTACCGCCGGGATTAAAATCGCAGTAGGAATTTAATTCAACATCATTGAGACCTAACTGATTTAACGACATTTGGATTATGTAAAACATTATCGGGTCGACACATATATATTGAATTTCATTATTGTTAGAAAAATCAATCGAAAATGAACCGTTATTAGGAATGAGAATTGCTTGTAAATTATTGTTATTTGCATTTATTTGAAGCAGTGCAGTTGACTTGATATCCAAAATTGTCAAATTATTATTTGAACAGTTTAAATCCATTAAAGTAGAATCCTCCGAGACAGTTAAATTTGATATTTGATTATTTGAAAGATCAACAGTAATCGAATTTTCAATTACTACGTTTGTCAAATTATTATATGAAAGATCAACATCGTATGTTGACAGCGGATTAACGGTGCTTATATTGTTGTGCGAAAAATAGAATTCGGCTCCGCCTTGGAATGGTGGAAGTTCTAGCTGCGTGAGCTGATTATAGGTAGCATCTACATAGTCTAAGGAAGTGTTTTCTGAAATTACAAGATTATTAAGTTGATTATTATTACATATTAATTCAATTAGTAAAGGAAACGGAGTTAAATCAAGACTTGTGAGTAGATTGGACCCTAAATAAAGCATCCACAGCTGAGGTAAATTTGACAGAGTAAGAGCATTAATCTGGTTTTGGGACAAATCCAAATATGCTAATTCGGGTAAATTGCTTAAATTCACGCTTTGCAATTGATTTGAAGCGAAAGCTACATCATACAAACTTGTTAAACCTGAAATAGTAAGTGATGATAGATTATTATTTGTGACGTAAAGTAAAGTTAATTCTTGCAACATCGAAACATCAATCGAAGTTAAAGCGTTTTCATAGATTTTTATGCTCTCTAAAGCCAAATTTGTCGAAAAACTTATCTGCGAAATTTGATTAGCATGTACATCAAGATTACGCAAAGCGGTTAGCTGAGAGAGGTTTACGTTTGACAAATTGTTTTCAGAAGCATCAAGTACTTCAAGAAGCACTAAACTGTTCAGATTTATGCTTGTTAATTGATTTTGGCTGCAATTAAGAGTTTGGAGCGCTGTAAAGCCGGTAAGTGACAACGCTGACAAATTGTTTTGACTGCAATTTAATGTCAACAAATTGGGACTAGCAGCAATATTTAGCGTGTTTAAACTATTTTGAGAACAATTCAATGTTGTCAGATTGCTCGATGCTTGTATTACTAGTGATTCTAATTCATTTTCTTCACATAGTAACGAAGAAAGCGAAACTGCTCCTGATACGTTCAAAGAAATCAAATTGTTCTCTGCGCAATTTAACGTCTCTAAACTTCCAAGCATCGAAACATCTAAATTCGTTAATTCATTATTATCACATCTTAAATTAACTAAAGATACTAGGGCTGAAACATCTAAGTTTGTTATACTATTGTTGTTACACGTTAATGATCTTAGATTCGTAAAATAACTAATTTCCGGGATAGCCGATATTTGGGAACTTGATATGCCAAGCCTATAAACCGCTTGCGCTTCGCTTACTTCTATCTCTTGGTTGTTATTAGCATCTATTTTAATATTATTGCCGTTAACTCCTTTAGCGATCGCATTTGAAGTAGACGCTTGCAGTAGTCTATTTTTAAATGCGGGGTCAGAAAAAGTAATAGTTTGCCCAAAAGAAGCTGAGCAGTATATAAAAAGTACAAAAATGTAAAGCTGCTTCATAGTCGAAAAATTTTAACTACGTAAAGCTACAACATTTTACTTAAGAACTAATAGGAGCAGTCAATTAATTTGTTACGGAAATTGAATATGACTTCTCAATTCGTTCTCTGCGGCCGTAATCTACTTTTCAATTTTAGCTTAAAGAAGCTACAAAAGCATCAAACAAATAAATCGAATCGTTAGGTCCTGGGCTTGCTTCTGGATGGTATTGTACTGAAAACACGGGTTTGTTTTTCATACGCATTCCTGCGATAGTTCCGTCGTTTAAGTGAAGGTGCGTGATTTCAAGTTCGGGATGCGCTTCAACCGCGGCACGCTCTACTGCAAATCCGTGGTTTTGGGATGTGATTTCGCCTTTTCCAGTTACGACATTGAAAACCGGATGGTTTATGCCTCGATGGCCGTTAAACATTTTATAAGTTGGAACATCATTTGCCAAGCCGATTAATTGATGTCCGAGACAAATTCCAAATAAGGGAAGATCGCGACTAATAATTTCTTTTGCTAAAGCAATAACTTCTGTGAGTGGTTCTGGATCGCCGGGACCGTTTGACAAGAAATAACCGTGCGGATTAAAACTACTTAAATCAGAAAAAGTGCTGTCGTACGGAAATACTTTGATGTAACAATCGCGGCTTGCTAAGTGACGAAGAATATTTTCTTTGATTCCTAAATCGAGTGCTGAAATTCGGAATTTAGCTTCGGGATTGCCGTAAAAATAAGGTTCGGTAGCCGATACTCTGCTGGCTAATTCTAGACCTTTCATATCGGGAACCGCCTTTAAAATCGATTTTAGTTCATCAACGGGCGTCTCGTCTGTACAAATGATGGCGTTTTGAGCGCCGTGATCACGGATGTAAGCCGTTAACGCACGTGTATCAACATCGCTGATTGCGATTAAACTTTGTGCTTTAAAATAATCGAATAGATTACCATCGGAATCGGGACGCGAGTGCTGAAAACTAAAATTACGACAAATCAAGCCCGCAATTTTTATAGATCCGGATTCCTTTTCGTTGCGGTTAACGCCGTAATTACCAATGTGGGCATTGGTTGTCACCATAAGTTGACCGAAGTACGACGGATCGGTAAAAATTTCTTGATAGCCAGTCATACCGGTATTGAAACAAAGTTCACCAGTTGCTTTTCCTGGTATTCCAATAGATTTTCCGTGGAAGATGGTGCCATCTGCAAGAAGAAGGATGGCAGCATCGCGTTGTTGATATTTCATAGTTGTGTTGTTGATGCAAAAGTAGTCTTTGATACGTAAACACGCAACCCCTGCCCCCGGTTGAAGTGGAAAACCCGCAAGGCCAGAAACCGACCGCGGCGGTATTTAACACAGCGACCAACGGAAGCTGCTGTTAAAGGCCAGCAAGCGGCGGTTTTTGGCTGCGGCTTTGAAACGGAAAACGGGATTAGGCACAAGGAAGTATTAAGACTGGAGTATTAAGACTGGAGTATTAAGATTGAAGAATTAAGATGAGTTCAAACACAAACATTTTTCTAAAAAAAAGACCCGCAAAATGCAGGTCTTTCAAAGTTTGTTTTGCTTTATAATTAAGCTTTGTCTTCCGACTCTTCGTTAGAAGCTTCTGGAGCTTCGTCAACGATTGGCGCAGCAGTTTCTTCAGCAACTGGAGCTTGAACTTCTTCGGCAACTGGAGCAGTTTCCGTAGTAGCAGCCGCTTTCGACTTACCACCTCTTCTGCTTTTTGCTTTCTTAACTTCTTTTTTACCTCCGTTGTAAAGTTCGTTGAAGTCAACTAATTCGATCATCGCCATATCCGCGTTGTCACCAAGACGGTTTCCTAATTTGATGATTCGGCAGTATCCTCCTGGACGATCTCCCACTTTAGCAGCAACGTCGCGGAACAAATCTGTTACAGCGTATTTGCTACGTAGGTAAGAGAAAACGATACGACGATTGTGTGTAGTATCTTCTTTTGATTTAGTGATCAAAGGCTCTACGTATGAACGAAGCGCTTTAGCTTTCGCCACAGTAGTATTGATTCGCTTGTGTTCGATTAACGAGCAAGCCATATTCGCCAGTAAAGCACGTCTGTGACCCGCTTTTCTGCTTAAGTGATTATTTTTCTTTCCGTGTCTCATTTCTTAATAAACTTAGAATCTGCAAACTTCAGACTCAGGTTAGTCTTTATCTAATTTGTATTTGCTTAAGTCCATTCCGAAAGTAAGGTTCTTCACGGCAACAAGCTCGTCAAGCTCAGTAAGTGATTTCTTACCGAAGTTTCTGAATTTCATTAAGTCGTTTTTGTTGAAAGATACAAGATCTCCAAGTGTTTCTACTTCAGCAGCTTTCAAGCAGTTAAGTGCGCGAACGGATAAATCCATATCGACCAACTTAGTTTTAAGCAACTGACGCATGTGCAAGGACTCTTCGTCGTACGATTCAGTTTGCGCAATTTCGTCTGCTTCAAGCGTGATACGCTCGTCAGAGAACAGCATAAAGTGGTGAATCAAAACTTTTGCAGCTTCTGTCAACGCATCTTTAGGCGTGATAGACCCATCGGTTTTAATTTCGAACACTAACTTTTCGTAGTCGGTTTTTTGCTCTACACGGAAGTTTTCAATTGCGTATTTCACATTGATTACTGGAGTGTAGATTGAGTCTGTAGCGATAGTTCCGATTGGAGCATTTGCTTTCTTGTTCTCTTCAGCAGGAACGTATCCACGACCTTTTTCGATCGTAAGTTCCATATTGATATTGACTTTACTGTCAAGATTACAGATTACTAGATCTGGGTTAAGAACCTGGAAACCAGAGATGAACTTTTGGAAGTCGCCTGCAGTAATTTGGTCTTTACCTGAAATAGAGATTGTGATCGCTTCATTGTCAACATCTTCAATCTGACGTTTGAATCGAACTTGCTTCAAATTCAAGATGATTTCGGTTACGTCTTCTACAACGCCCGGGATAGTGGAGAATTCGTGATCTACACCTTCAATACGGACAGAAGTGATGGCATAACCTTCAAGAGCAGAAAGTAGAACTCTTCTCAGCGCATTACCGACAGTAAGACCGTATCCGGGTTCTAATGGTCTGAATTCGAACTTTCCTTCGAAGTCCGTTGAGTCGACCATAATTACCTTATCGGGCTTTTGAAAATTAAATATTGCCATAATTTCGACTAAGTCAGTTATTATTTGTTGTACAATTCGACGATCAACTGTTCTTTGATGTTTTCTGGGATTTGAGTACGTGTAGGTACTGAAACGAAAACACCTTCTTTTTGTGAATCGTTCCAAGTGATCCACTCATAAACATGAGAAGATGCAGCTAGGGAACGCTCGATGATATCTAAAGATTTTGATTTCTCACGAACTGCAATTTTATCGCCTGCTTTTAGGTGATACGATGGGATGTTTACAACTTCACCATTCACTGTAATATGTCTGTGAGAAACGATTTGGCGTGCACTTCTACGAGAAGGTGCAATACCCATACGGAAAACTACATTATCAAGACGTGCTTCACACAACTGGATAAGTACTTCACCCGTTACTCCACGTGCAGCAGAAGCTCTTTCGAACAAACCACGGAATTGTTTTTCAAGGATTCCGTAAGTGTATTTCGCTTTTTGCTTCTCCATTAATTGGATTGCGTACTCTGATTTTTTACCTCTTTTTTTAGCGAGACCGTGTTGTCCCGGTGGGTAATTTCTTTTTTCGAAAGCGCGGTCTTCGCCGAAGATTGCCTCGCCGAATTTACGCGCGATTTTGGTTTTTGGACCAGTATATCTTGCCATTTTTAATGATTTTGGAAAGCCACTATGAATTCAGGTCAGATCCTTCGATAGCGCTTTTGCTTTCCGGGTTATACTATACTACTTTGATTTGGGATTAAACTCGACGTCTTTTTGGAGGTCTACACCCGTTGTGTGGCATTGGAGTTACGTCGATGATTTCAGTAACTTCGATTCCACCGTTGTGAATAGAGCGGATAGCAGACTCGCGTCCGTTACCTGGTCCTTTCACGAAAACTTTCACTTTCTTCAAACCAGCTTCCAAAGCTACGCGGCTACAGTCTTCAGCGGCCATTTGCGCAGCGTAAGGTGTGTTCTTCTTAGATCCACGGAAGCCCATTTTACCGGCCGATGACCAAGAGATAACTTCACCTTTTTTATTGGTAAGTGATATGATGATGTTATTGAAAGTTGCGTTAATATGAGCTTCACCTGAAGACTCGATAATAACTTTACGTTTTTTAGTTGTTGCTTTAGCCATACTAATTCTTATTTAGTTGCTTTTTTCTTGTTAGCGACAGTTTTTCTCTTACCTTTTCTAGTACGAGAGTTATTTTTAGTTCTCTGACCACGCAGTGGAAGTCCGCTTCTGTGACGGATACCACGGTAGCATCCAATATCCATTAAACGTTTGATGTTCAATGAAATTTCAGAACGAAGTTCACCTTCGATTTTGTAGTATGAAACGGCGTCACGGATAGCTCCGATTTCGTCGTCATTCCAATCTTGAACTTTTTTGTCTTCGCTTACTTGCGCTTTCGCTAAAATATCTTTAGCACGGCTTCTTCCTAATCCGAAGATGTAGGTTAAAGCAATTACGCCTCTTTTATTTTTTGGGATGTCTACCCCTGCTATTCTTGCCATAATTATCCTTGTCTTTGTTTAAATCTAGGATTCTTTTTGTTGATTACGTACAGACGCCCTTTTCTACGCACAATAATGCACTCGGCGCTTCTTTTCTTAACTGATGCTCTAACTTTCATCTTTTTTTAGCTTTTAGCTTTTAGCTCTTGGTTTCACTTCCAAATGATTATGAACTTGAAACCAATTGCTATGTGCTATATTAATATCTATAAGTTATTCTTGCCTTTGACAAGTCGTAAGGGCTCATTTCTAGTTTCACCTTATCGCCCGGAAGCAATTTGATGTAGTGCATACGCATCTTTCCAGAAATGTGAGCAATTACTACGTGTCCGTTTTCCAATTCGACACGGAACATTGCGTTCGACAATGCTTCGATGATAGATCCGTCTTGTTCAATAGCCGCTTGTTTTGCCATAATTATGCTACAGCTTTACGGTTTTTGCCCGATTTCATCAAGCTGTCATAATGCTTGTTAAGCAGATATGAATTTACTTGCTGAACGGTATCAATAACAACACCTACCATGATGATCAAAGAGGTACCTCCGAAAAACATTGCCCAAGACTGTTGCACACCTAAACTACCTACGATTGCTGGGAACACAGCAAGTAGCGCTAGGAATAACGAACCTGGAAATGTAATCAAAGACATAATCTTATCCAGATAATCAGACGTTTCAACTCCTGGTCTGATTCCAGGGATAAAGCCACCGCTTCGCTTAAGGTCGTCTGCCATTTTATTCGTTGGAACAGTAATAGCAGTATAAAAGTAAGTAAAGATGATGATTAAGGATGCGAATACGAGATTGTACCAGAATCCGAATAAATCACCAAACGTTGATGCAATAGATCGTGAAGTTTCTGATTGCGACAGGCCTGCAACTGCTGCTGGAATAAACATAATTGCTTGCGCAAAGATGATTGGCATTACACCAGAAGCATTTAATTTTAGAGGAATGAACTGTCTGTTTTCACCATTTATATCTTGTTCGAAATCACCAGAAACGGTACGACGTGCATACTGTACCGGTATCTTTCTCACAGCCATAACAAGGAGTACACAAGACATGATTACTAACAACCAGCCGATAACTTCAAGAACCAAAATCATTGGTCCACCTCCGTTATTTGTGATGGTCGACGTAAATTCTTGTAAAAATGCTTGTGGGAGACGAGCCAAGATTCCAACCATGATTAGGAGTGAAATTCCGTTTCCGATACCTTTATCAGTAATCTTCTCACCAAGCCACATTGCAAATATTGTTCCCGTTGTTAGGATAACAATAGAAAGTGCCACAAACACTTGTTGACTTACTTCTGGATAAAACGCTTGTCCGGGTAGCGTTGAATACAAGTTATAGATATAACCTGGACCTTGAACAATTGTAATGACAATCGTTAACCAACGGGTAATTTGATTCAACTTTTTGCGACCGCTTTCCCCATCTTTCTGAAGTTTCTGAAGGTAAGGAATTGCAATGCCCATTAATTGTACTACGATGGAAGCCGAGATGTATGGCATAATTCCCAATGCAAAAACGGAAGCCTTAGAAAAAGCGCCTCCGGTAAACATATCAAGAATAGAACCAATACCGTCTTTAGTTTGGCCTGCTAACGCATTCAACTGGGTTGCATCGATGCCTGGCAACGTTACGTGAGCGCCGAAACGATAAACCAACAAAAGGCATAAAGTTAGAACGATACGAGAACGCAGTTCATCGATTTTCCAGATATTCGATACAGATTCGAAAAATTTCTTCATCAGTCTTAGAATTACAAGCTAACTGCCTCACCACCTGCCGCTTCAATAGCAGCTTTAGCAGTAGCAGTAAATTTATGTGCGCTAACTTTCACTTTTGCAGTAAGAGTACCTCTACCCAAAATTTTAACTACTTCATTTTTAGTAGCCAAACGATTCTCAACGATTGTTGCGAAATCTAATGAGTCGGAGATAACACCTGCGTCAACTAGTGCTTGAATTGTGTCAAGGTTGATTCCTTGATATTCCACTCTGTTGATATTTTTAAATCCAAATTTAGGAACACGTCTTTGTAGTGGCATCTGTCCACCTTCAAATCCGATCTTCTTTGAGTAACCTGAGCGAGACTTCGCACCTTTGTGTCCACGTGCAGCAGTTCCGCCTTTTCCGGAGCCTTCTCCACGACCTACGCGCTTATTTTGGTTGTGCGTTGATCCCTCTGCAGGTTGTAAGTTATGTAAGTTCATAGTTTACGGATTATTTAGCTTCTTCAACAGAAACTAAGTGTTTAACTTTATTGATAATTCCGAGAATAGCAGGGTTGGCTTCGTGCTCAACAACCTGTCCCATTCTGCGAAGTCCAAGAGCCTCAAGGCTTCTTTTCTGTGTTAGCGGGCAATTGATTTTGCTGCGAACTTGTTTTACTTTAATTTTTGCCATGATTCGCTGAATTAACCTTTAAACACTTTATCTAATGAAATACCACGTTGTTTTGCTACTGTGTGAGCGCTTCTCATTTGAAGCAATGCATCGAAAGTAGCTTTAACTACGTTGTGTGGGTTTGATGATCCTTGCGACTTAGAAAGTACGTCGTGAATACCAACAGACTCCAATACCGCACGTACAGCACCACCAGCAATAACTCCAGTACCGTGAGATGCTGGCATCAAGAATACTCTTGCACCACCAAATTTACCTTTTTGCTCGTGCGGAACCGATTGTCCGCTAAGCGGTACGCGTACCAAGTTTTTCTTAGCATCTTCCACAGCTTTAGCAATTGCTTCAGATACGTCTTTAGATTTTCCTAAACCGTGACCTACTACTCCGTTTTCGTCGCCAACTACTACGATGGCAGAGAAACCGAAAGCACGTCCACCTTTAGTAACTTTCGTTACACGGTTTACACTCACCAATCGATCTTTCAATTCAAGACCGCTAGGCTTTACGAATTCTACGTTTTTATACTTTGACATCTTCGATTAGAATTTTAAACCAGCGGCTCTTGCGCCTTCGGCTAGTGATTTAATACGACCGTGGTACAAATAACCACCACGATCAAATGTTACATTCTCGATACCTGCTTTAAGTGCTTTTTCAGCGATAGCTTTACCTACAGCTGCAGCCACTTCTACATTAGTACCTTTAGAATCTACGTCTTTGTCGCGAGATGAAGCTGCCAAGATAGTTACACCTTGTACATCGTCAATCAGCTGAACATAGATTTCTTTATTACTTCTAAACACAGACAAACGCGGCTTAGCAGCAGTACCCGAAACGATTTTACGGATTCTGAATTTGATACGTTGTCTTCTTTCAGTTTTTGTTAATGACATAATCTAATATTTTTAAGCTGATTTACCTGCTTTTCTTCTCAATACTTCACCTACGAATTTCACACCTTTTCCTTTGTAAGGTTCTGGCTTACGGAATCCGCGGATTTTAGCAGCTACTTGACCTAACAATTGTTTGTCGTATGAAGTTAGTTTCACGATTGGGTTCTTACCTTTCTCAGAAATTGTTTCCAAAGTTACTTCTGGAGCAACTTCAAGAATAATATTATGAGAAAAACCAAGTGCTAGATCGAGCTTTTGACCTTGGTTAGAAGCTCTGTAACCTACACCCACTAATTCTAACTCTTTTGTAAAACCTTCAGAAACACCAATAACCATATTGTTGATTAGTGATCTGTACAAACCGTGTTTCGCGCGTTGATCTTTGTGATCTGATGAGCGCTCTACAACGATTTGGTTCTCTTCTATTTTAAGATCCACATCGCTGATAACTTGCGTAAGCTGACCTTTTTTTCCTTTCACTGTAAGGATACCATCTGCATAGTTTACTGTAACACCTGCAGGAATCGAAACGGGATTTTTACCAATTCTAGACATTTCTTGCTGGATTAAGATTAATAAACGTAGCAGATGACTTCACCACCAATGTTTAATTGGCGTGCTTGTTTTCCGGTCATCAAACCTTTTGAAGTTGATACAATAGCGATACCAAGACCATTCAAGATTCTTGGAATTTCTGTAGCTCCGGCATATTTTCTCAAACCAGGCTTACTGATTCTTTGAATGTCCTTGATTACAGACTCTTTGGTTTCTTTGTCGTATTTGAGAGCGATTTTAATCGTACCCTGTACGGTGTTTTGCTCGAATTTGTAGCTCAGGATATAACCCTGATCGAACAAAATCTTAGTGATTTCTTTTTTCAGATTAGAAGCCGGAATTTCGACAACTTTGTGGTTTGCAGCCACAGCGTTTCGTACTCGGGTCAGATAATCTGCGATTGGATCTGTGTACATATTTAATTAATTGCGGTTTTGGTTTTCGCCTACGGCTCTCGCGGCGAACCTTAAACCAATTGATACTCTTTTTTTAATTACCAAGAAGCTTTTTTAACGCCGGGAATCAATCCCATGTTTGCCATTTCACGGAAAGTAACACGTGAAATACCAAACTGGCGCATGTAACCTCTTGGACGACCTGTAAGTTTGCAACGGTTGTGCATTCTTACTGGAGAAGCGTTTTTAGGCAATTTTTGAAGGCCAACATAGTCGCCAGCTTCCAAAAGCGCTTTTCTTTTCGCAGCGTATTTTTCTACAGTTTTTGCACGTTTTACTTCACGTGCTTTCATTGATTCTTTAGCCATCCTTAATTCTTTTTAAATGGTAAACCTAATTCTGCTAAAAGTGATTTTGCTTCTTTGTCTGTTTTAGCGGTAGTCACAAAAGTGATATCCATACCTGCAATTTTATTCACCTTGTCGATATCGATTTCCGGGAAAATAATTTGCTCAGTAATACCCAAGTTGTAGTTACCACGTCCGTCGAAACCAGTAGCTTTAATTCCGTTGAAATCTCTTACACGTGGAAGTGCAGAAGTAATTAAACGATCCAAGAATTCGTACATACGCTCACCGCGAAGGGTAACTTTTGCACCAATTGGCATACCTTTTCTAAGTTTGAACGATGCAACGTCTTTCTTAGAGATTGTAGAAACCGCTTTTTGACCAGTGATTTTCGTCAATTCGTCTACTGCGTATTCGATTAATTTCTTATCGGAAACAGCAGCACCAACACCACGGCTCAAAACGATTTTCTCCAATTTAGGAACTTGCATTACGTTTTTATAGCCGAATTCTTCTTTTAAAGCAGCGATTACGCGGGCTTTATATTCTTCTTTAAGTCTAGGGATATAAGCCATAACTACAATACTTGATTTGATTTTTTAGAAAATCTCACTTTCTTATCTCCTTCAACACGGAAACCAACGCGAGTAGTCTCTTTAGACTTTGGGTCGATTAGTGCAATGTTTGAGATATGAATAGGAGCTTCTTTTTTAATAATACCGCCTTGAGGGTTTTTAGCGCTAGGCTTTGTGTGCTTAGACACCATGTTTACCCCTTCAACGATTGCTCTGTTCTTTTCGCGATCTACGCGTACAACTTTGCCTTCGGCACCTTTGTGATCACCTGCGATAACGCGAACAACGTCTCCTGATTTAATTTTTAACTTAGTCATTGTCTCCTAAAATTAAAGCACCTCAGGTGCAAGTGATACAATTTTCATGAATTGCTTTTCGCGAAGTTCTCTCGCTACTGGACCGAAAACGCGGGTTCCGCGCATTTCACCAGCTGCGTTCAAAAGTACGCAAGCATTATCGTCAAAACGGATGTAAGAACCATCTGCACGACGTACTTCTTTCTTAGTACGTACTACTACAGCAGTTGATACAGCTCCTTTTTTCACGTTACCGTTTGGAGTAGCATCTTTGATTGAAACTACAATTTTATCCCCAACAGAGGCATATCTGCGCTTAGTACCTCCAAGCACACGGATGGTCAGTACTTCTTTAGCACCGGTGTTATCCGCAACTTTTAATCTACTTTCTTGTTGTACCATTACTTAGCTCTTTCAATGATTTCTACTAATCTCCAACACTTTGTTTTACTCATTGGTCGTGTTTCGCTGATGCGAACAGTATCTCCAATGTTACAGTCGTTTTTCTCGTCGTGCGCAACAAATTTCTTAGTACGCAATACGAATTTACCGTATAGTGGGTGTTTTACACGTGTTACCTGAGCCACAACGATTGACTTTTCCATTTTATTGGAAGTCACCACACCGATTCTCTCTTTTCTTAAATTTCTTTTAGCTTCCATAATACAGAATTATTGTTGCTCACGTTTAGTTATTTCAGTAGCAAGACGAGCGACTGTTCGGCGAACAGTTCTGATCTGAAGCGGATTCTCGATTGGAGAGATCGCGTGAGCCATCTTCAAACTGTTGTAAGTTTTCTTGGCCTGGCTTAAGTTTTCTCGTAGTTGCTCTACGGAAAGATTTTTAATTTCTGATTGTTTCATAATTAACAGATTAGGCTTCGAAATCTCTAGCGATTACAAATTTAGTTTTCACTGGAAGTTTTTGAGCCGCAAGGCGCAAAGCTTCTTTTGCAACTGCCAATGGCACTCCACCAACTTCGAACATGATTCTTCCTGGCTTAACAACTGCTGCCCAATATTCGACAGCACCTTTACCTTTACCCATACGTACCTCTAGAGGTTTTTTGGTGATTGGTTTATCTGGGAAGATTTTGATCCAAAGTTGTCCTTCACGTTTCATGTAACGAGTTGCAGCAATACGAGCTGCTTCGATCTGACGTGAGGTTAAGAACATGCCTGTTTCGTGCACAGATTTAATTCCGAACATGCCATTTGAAAGTTCGTGGCCTCTTTGGCTGTTCCCTTTCATTCTACCTTTTTGTACCTTGCGGTACTTCGTTCTTTTAGGCTGTAACATTCGATTTTACTTTTAAAAATTATTTGCGTTTACGAGCGTCCGATTTTGGACCCTTGTTAAAGTTTGACTTTCCTCCGCGTGGTGCATCAGACTTACCTGAATTACCTCCCGCTTGCTTCTTATCCATTCCGATAAGTGGAGAAAGATCTCTCTTTCCGTAAACTTCACCTTTCATAATCCATACTTTGATTCCCATACGACCATAAGTTGTATGTGCTTCAGCCAAAGCGTAATCAATGTCGGCTCTGAAAGTAGACAAAGGAATACGACCTTCTTTAAAAGACTCTGAACGAGCCATTTCAGCACCATTCAAACGTCCTGAAATCATAACTTTGATACCTTCAGCATTCATGCGCATAGAAGCTGCAATAGCCATTTTGATCGCTCTTCTGTAAGAAATACGGCTTTCAATCTGACGTGCAATGCTTGAAGCAACAAGAAATGCATCTAGCTCAGGTCTTTTGATTTCGAAAATATTGATCTGAACTTCCTTGTCGGTAATCTTCTTCAATTCCTCTTTCAACTTATCTACCTCCTGTCCGCCTTTTCCAATAATAATACCTGGACGAGCGGTGGTGATAGTAACGGTTACAAGTTTTAAAGTTCTCTCGATGATTACTTTAGAAACACTAGCTTTTGATAAACGAGCATGGATGTACTTTCTGATTTTGTAGTCTTCAGCGATTTTGTCGCCGTAGTCATTACCACCGAACCAGTTAGAATCCCAACCTCTGATGATCCCAAGTCTGTTACCAATTGGATTTGTCTTCTGTCCCATACTGCTTATGAATTGCTTTGTGTATTATCTGCTTGTCCTAAAACTACGGTTACGTGGTTAGAACGTTTTCTAATTCTGTGTGCGCGACCTTGAGGTGCTGGACGTAGTCTTTTCAACATCATACCACCGTCAACGCGGATTTCTTTAACGAATAGTCCGGCTGCACTAACATCCCCACCTTCATTTTTCTGTTCCCAGTTGTTGATGGCAGATAACAATAGTTTTTCCAACTTTCGTGAAGCTTCTTTAGAGCTGAATCTCAAAAGACTCAACGCTCTTTCCACCTTCTGACCTCTTACTAAATCAGCGACTAAACGCATTTTTCTTGGAGAAGAAGGACAGTTATTTAGTTTAGCAAAAGCAACTTGTTTATTAGCTTCTTTAATGCCTTCAGCTCTTTCTCTTTTACGAACTCCCATAACTGCTTATTTTTTACCTTTATTTTTAGCACCGGCATGACCGCGGAACGAACGTGTTGGTGAAAATTCACCCAGTTTGTGTCCTACCATGTTCTCAGTAACGTATACTGGAACAAATTGGCGACCATTGTGTACTGCAATTGTTTGACCTACGAAATCTGGAGTAATCATCGAAGCACGAGACCACGTTTTGATTACAGCCTTATTTCCTTTCTCGTTATTCTCTAATACCTTTTTCTCTAATTTATAGTGAACAAAAGGTCCTTTTTTTAATGAACGTGCCATCTCTTATTATTTCTTTCTACGTTCTACAATGTACTTGTTGCTCGGATTTTGATTAGAACGGGTTCTGTATCCTTTAGCAGGTAAACCTTTTCTAGATCTTGGGTGTCCTCCAGAAGAACGACCTTCACCACCACCCATTGGGTGATCGACAGGGTTCATCGCTACTGGTCTTGTTCTTGGACGACGACCTAACCAACGGCTGCGACCGGCTTTACCGCTCACGATCAATTGGTGATCCGAGTTTGAAACTGCACCGATAGTTGCTGAACAAGTCAACAAAATCAAACGAGTTTCACCGGATGGCATTTTAATTGTTGCATATTTTCCGTCACGAGCCATAAGCTGCGCGAAAGTACCAGCAGAACGAGCAATAACAGCTCCTTGACCTGGGCGTAACTCAATACAAGAGATTACAGTTCCCAGAGGAATTTGCGACAATGGCATCGTGTTTCCGATCTCTGGCTGAGCAGTTGCACCGCTCATAACTGTTTGACCTACTTGTAAACCATTTTGTGCAATGATGTATGTTTTCTCACCATCAGCATACGCCAATAAAGCGATAAAAGCAGTTCTGTTTGGATCGTATTCGATAGATTTCACAGTAGCAGGAATTCCCGCTTTTGTTCTTTTGAAATCAATAACACGATAACGTTTTTTGTGACCACCACCTGTGTAGCGCATGGTCATCTTTCCTTGACTATTTCTACCTCCAGATTTTTTTATCGGTGCGAGTAATGAACGCTCCGGCTTATCAGTTGTAATAGCGTCAAAACTATTCACAACTCTAAAACGCTGACCCGGGGTAATAGGTTTTAATTTTCTAACTGACATTGTTCTGCCTTGTATTAGATGTTGTTATTATATAAATCGATTGTTTCACCTTCAGCGATTTCGACAATTGCCTTTTTGATTGCATTTGTTTTGCCGTGAATCATTCCGCTTTTGGTGTATTTTGTAGAGCGATCTGGACGAACGTTCATTGTGTTCACACTAACTACAGTTACTCCATAAGCAGCCTCTACAGCTTTCTTAATTTGAACTTTATTAGCGCGACGCTCCACTACAAAGCCATACTGGTTCAAAACCTCGCTTTGTTTGGTAACTTTTTCAGTTACAATTGGCTTAACTAGGATCTCCATTTGCGTCTTATTTATTTAAATTCTCTACAATTCCTTCCAAAGCGCTCTCTAAAACCACTAAAGAATTAGCGTTAAGAATGCTGTAAGTGTTTAATTCTGAGGTTGTTACAACGGAAGCGACCTTCAAATTGCGTGAGGACAAATATACATTATTATTAGACTCACCCAACACGAATAAAGATTTTTTACCTTCTAACCCTAAAGCTTTCAGGATGTTAATAAAACCTTTAGTGCTTGGAGTGTCTAGTGTAATGTCCTCAAGAACGATTAAAGACGCCTCATTTGCTTTAATACTTAAAGCAGAACGACGTGCTAAACGCTTTAAATTCTTATTCAATTTGAAAGAATAGCTTCTTGGTCTAGGACCAAAAATAGTACCCCCTCCTTTGAATACAGGGCTCTTTACAGAACCTGCACGAGCAGTACCTGTACCTTTTTGTTTCTTGATTTTGCGAGTAGAACCTGTAACTTCGTTACGCTCTTTCGCTTTGTGTGTTCCTTGACGTTGGTTAGCAAGATATTGCTTAACATCTAAGTAAATGGCGTGCTTATTAGGCTCAATTCCAAAAACTGAATCAGATAGCGTAATTGTTCTACCTGTTTCTTTTCCGCTGGTATTTAAAACTTTTACTTCCATTACTTCTGAATGATTACATAAGAGTTTGTGTGACCTGGAACGCAACCTTTAACAAGAAGTAAGTTCTTCTCCGCCATCACTTTTAAAACTCTAAGGTTTTGAACTTTTACATTTTCGCCACCCATACGGCCGGCCATACGCATTCCTTTGAATACGCGAGATGGGTAAGACGATGCTCCAACAGAACCTGGAGCTCTTAAACGGTTGTGCTGACCGTGCGTAGACTGTCCAACACCACCAAATCCGTGACGCTTAACAACGCCCTGGAATCCCTTACCTTTAGAAACACCTTGAACATCTACAAATTCTCCTTCTTCGAAGATTGTAACATCAATGATGTCTCCTAATTTTTGTTCTGTTGCAAATTCTTGAAACTCGACAACTTTCTTTTTAGCAACAGTTCCTGCCTTCTTGAAATGACCAAGAGCAGCTTTTGTACTGTGCTTTTCAGTTTTGTCATCGAAACCAAGTTGCAACGCTTCATACCCGTCGACCTCTTTGGTTCTGACTTGGGTAACAACGCATGGTCCAGCTTCGATTACGGTGCAAGGAATATTCTTCCCGTTCTCGTCGAAGATGCTGGTCATGCCGATTTTTCTTCCAATTAACCCAGACATATTAAATTAGTTATAAATTATTAAATTTGAGAATAGTGCATACTACTCCCAAGAGAGCGCGCAAAAGTAATATTTTTATTTTGTAATGCAAACTATTGATATTCCTTTTTTTAAGAAGTTTTCCTAACAACTTAAAAAAGTTAAATAGCAGTACTAAAATCCCTTATTTCATCAAGGAATAAATCGACCGTTCTGAGTAAATGCCGATGTTTATAGTTACAGAAGCGATGTGTCCATTCAAAGAAATTTATCGCGTACAACATTTGAGAATTGCTGTACGTTTTGATTTTAAAATTTTCACAAAGGAATCTGCGAGTTGAATTTTCTTCAAAAAAAAATCCGCCGAACAGTGTCCGACGGATTTGACTTATTGCTTACGAAGCATCACACTTTAATTTCCACTTCAACGCCGCTAGGCAATTCAAGTTTCATTAATGCATCGATAGTTTTCGAAGACGACGAGTAAATATCGATCAATCTCTTGTACGACATTACTTCAAATTGCTCACGCGCTTTCTTGTTTACGTGTGGCGAACGCAACACAGTAAAAAGTTTTTTGTGTGTTGGAAGTGGAATTGGACCAGTAACAACAGCTCCGGTACTTTTCACAGTCTTCACAATTTTCTCCGAAGATTTATCAACCAACATATGGTCGTAAGACTTCAATTTTATTCTGATTTTTTGACTCATTTTCTTAAGAATTAAGCGTTACCTTTTGCTTTTTTGATTACCTCTTCAGAGATGTTTGAAGGTGTCTCAGCGTAGTGCGAGAACTCCATAGTTGAAGTTGCACGACCGGAAGAAAGGGTACGTAAAGTTGTTACATATCCGAACATTTCCGAAAGTGGCACATTTGCTTTGATAACCTTAGAACCTGCTCTGTCGCTCATATCGTTCACCTGACCACGTCTTCTGTTGATATCACCAACGATATCACCCATGTTTTCTTCAGGGGTTAATACTTCAAGCTTCATGATTGGCTCAAGGATGATTGCACCTGCAGCTTTAGCTACCTCTTTGTAACCCATACGCGCTGCTAATTCGAAAGAAAGTGCATCCGAGTCAACAGGGTGGTATGAACCATCCAAAAGTGTAACTTTTAAACTATCTACTTGGTAACCAGCTAAAGGACCTGTTTTCATGGCTTCACGGAAACCTTTCTCAACAGCAGGAACGTATTCTTTTGGTACGTTACCACCTTTAACTTCGTTAACAAACTGTAATCCATCTGGAACTTTTCCATCCACTTCATCAGCTGGCTCAAGACGGAATACAATGTCACCAAATTTACCACGACCACCCGATTGTTTCTTGTAAACCTCACGGTGTTGTGCTGATTTAGTAAACGCTTCTTTGTACTCTACTTGAGGCTCACCTTGGTTAACTTCAACCTTGAACTCACGCTTCATACGATCGATCAAGATATCTAAGTGAAGCTCACCCATACCCGAAATGATTGTTTGACCTGACGCCTCGTCTGTACGAACGGTAAACGTAGGATCTTCCTCAGAAAGTTTTGCCAACGCCATTCCCATTTTATCTACATCAGCCTTAGTTTTAGGCTCGATAGCGATACCAATTACTGGCGCAGGGAACTTCATTGATTCCAAGATAATAGGATTCTTCTCGTCGCAAAGAGTATCTCCTGTTTTGATATCTTTAAATCCAACTGCTGCACCAATATCACCTGCTTCGATAAATTCGATTGGGTTTTGCTTGTTTGCGTGCATTTGGTAGATACGAGAAATACGCTCTTTGTTACCTGAACGTGTATTCAACACATATGAACCGGCATCTAAACGACCTGAGTACGCTCTAAAGAAAGCTAAACGACCTACGAAAGGATCGGTTGCAATCTTGAAAGCTAAAGCCGCGAAAGGCTCTTTAACGTCAGGACGACGCATAATTTTCTTTTGATCTTCTTCTAACAAATCAGAATCATCAGGGTGAATACCTTCGATACCTTCTTTATCTAAAGGAGATGGAAGATATTTACAAACTGCATCTAGCATGAACTGCACGCCTTTGTTTTTGAAAGAAGAACCGCACAACATTGGAATAATTGCCATGTCGATGGTAGCAGCACGAAGTGCATTGTTGATTTCTTCCTCAGTAATAGAATTTTCATCTTCCATATACTTATCAAGAAGATTCTCGTCGTATTCGGCTACTGCTTCGATAAGCGCTGAACGGTATTCTTTAACCTCATCAACCATATCCGCAGGAATCTCTACGATATCGAAAGTAGCTCCTTGTGTTTCGTCATGCCAAATGATAGCCTGATTCTTCACCAAGTCAACTACTCCTTTGAAATCAGCTTCTTCACCGATAGGAAGTGTAATTGCAACTGCATTAGACTTCAACATATCGCGAACTTGCTGACATACAGCCAAGAAGTTTGAACCTTGACGGTCCATCTTGTTCACAAAGCCCATACGAGGCACTCGGTACTGATCTGCAAGACGCCAGTTAGTTTCTGATTGTGGCTCAACACCGTCAACCGCTGAAAACAAGAACACCAATCCGTCGAGAACACGCAATGAACGGTTTACCTCTACGGTAAAGTCAACGTGTCCGGGAGTATCGATGATGTTAAAGTGGTATGGTTTAGATTCTGGAATAACTTTACCTTGTACAGTTGGGAAATTCCATTCGCAAGTTGTCGCTGCAGAGGTAATGGTAATACCACGCTCCTGCTCTTGCGCCATCCAGTCCATGGTAGCAGCTCCATCGTGTACTTCACCAATTTTGTGCGATTTTCCTGTATAGAACAAGATACGCTCAGTGGTAGTTGTTTTACCCGCATCAATGTGCGCAGCAATACCGATATTTCTTGTATATTTAAGATCTCTTGCCATTTCCGATTAGAATCTAAAGTGTGAAAACGCTTTGTTAGCTTCTGCCATTTTGTGAGTATCCATTCTCTTTTTAACCGCAGCACCTTCTTCTTTAGCAGCAGCTAAAACTTCGGCAGCCAGTTTTTGAGACATCGATTTTTCGTTTCTGCGGCGTGCATAAAGGATTAACCATTTCATTGCCATAGAAATCTTGCGATCTGGTCTGATTTGCATCGGAATTTGGAATGTTGCTCCACCAACACGACGGCTACGTACTTCTACGTGCGGCATCACATTAGTTAATGCATCTTTCCAAATCTCTAAAGCTGATTTTTCAGCGTCTTGCTTTTTGTTTTCTACGATATCAAGTGCATCGTAGAACACTTTAAAAGCGGTAGATTTTTTACCATCCCACATCAAATTGTTCACAAAACGTGTAACTAATTGATCGTTAAAACGAGGATCTGGTAAAAGAGGTCTCTTTTTTGCCTGTCTTTTTCTCATGTCTTTTTCTTAAAAGTTTGAATTACTTTTTAGCTTCTTTTGGGCGTTTAGCACCATACTTAGAGCGTCTTTGTGTTCTACCAGCAACACCAGATGTGTCTAGTGCACCGCGAACAATGTGATAACGAACTCCAGGTAAGTCTTTTACCCTTCCTCCCCTAACTAATACTATCGAGTGCTCTTGAAGATTGTGTCCTTCACCAGGAATGTACGCGTTTACCTCGTTCCCATTAGTCAAACGTACACGCGCAACTTTACGCATTGCAGAGTTTGGTTTCTTTGGCGTTGTGGTGTAAACACGAGTACAAACTCCTCGTCTTTGTGGACAAGAATCTAATGCAACCGATTTACTCTTCTTAGTTATCTGGGTTCTTCCAGTTCTTACTAATTGTTGAATTGTTGGCATAATTAATACTACAAGTTTCTAAAATTTCTAAATTCCCGCTTTTTACGGGGTTGCAAAGGTAGAAATAATATTTATGCTTCCAAATCTTAAACTATTAATTTTCAATACAATTCTAAAACAAGCTTTTGCAAAAGATTTTCCGATACTTTTACGTTATGGGTAGTATGACACCGAAATCGGCTTATTTAGTGCTTTTCTTGCTACTGCAATCATTGGTTTACGGCCAAAAAACCGTTTTGATAAAAGTTAATTTTCCCAATCAAAAGATAGAACGCACACTAAAAATCCCTGCCAAAGTATCCGATGAAGACCGGCTACAGCAATTCACAGATTCTTTAAGGCAATCGGGCTATTTGTTTGCCAGCTGTAAATCGAGCATCATTGAAAAAAACAGCATTCTTTTTGAATGTGAATCTGGAGCAAAATTTAACACCGTTGAAATCGACTTAAGCTCGATAACACCCTATCTAACAGAACGACCGAAAAGCATATCGATGAAACCCGCCGAGCTGCCTGCTTTTATGGAATCAATCACTACCAAACTGCAAGATCAAGGAATGGCACTTGCTGGTTTAAAAACAGTGGTTACTGCCGAGCGCGCTGATCAAGTTTTTTTAAAAGTGGAGATTTCGAATACGACGGTACGAAAAATTTCAAATTTAATCTTTGCAGAAAATACCGAGATTCCTAAAAACGTTTTAAAACACTTAAAAGCCCGCTATCGGAAAAGCATTTTCAACGATAAAACCATTTCTAAAATCGAAGCAGAAATCAACAACTTGAAATTTGCCCGGATTGCGCGCAAAAGTGAAGTCTTGTTTACCAAAGATTCGACACTCCTATATATATACGATGAGAAAGTGCGTAATAATCGATTTGAAGGATTTGCAGGACTACAAAACGCAGACAATAAATTGGTGGTAAATGGCTATTTAGATTTAGCATTGGTCAATATTTTAAAGTCTAGCGAAGAATTTCAGTTAAACTGGAAAACCGACGGACAAGAACAACGCAATTTCTTTTTCTCCGGTACTCTACCCTATCTTTTTAATTCGAACTTAGTGCTACGAGGTCAGCTCAACATTTTCAGGCAAGACAGCACCTTTCAAACTTCAAAATCGGCCATAGAAATTGGTTATCTACTCAAACACAATTCACGGATATTTTTAGGATATGAAAGTGGAGAATCCAGTGATATTCAGTCGCAAAATAGCGAGACACTACAAGACTTCCGCAGCACTTTTTACACGGTTGGTTTCGACTTTAGCAGGAATGCAGAAAGTGATGATTTTTTTCGGTACTCGGATTTTGTAAACTTAAAATTAGGCTTTGGGAAATCGGTTCGTGAAACCAGCGAGGTCGACCAAACTCTGTTTAGACTTACTGGCAGCTACAATATAGCTTTTTCTGCAAAAAGCAGAGTTCAAATAAATACCGACAACTACTTCTTAGGATCTCAGAAAATTCTTGTGAATGAATTATATCGTTTCGGTGGTTTTAACTCGATTCGTGGATTGAATGAAAATGTTTTGCAAGCCCACAGCTTTACCTCGCTCATGAATAATTATTACTATCGGGTAGCTCCGAACTTAAATGTTCAAATTTTAAGTGACTTTGGATATTTCAGTGATCAAACAACAAATATTTCAAAAACTGTCATTGCGGCTGGTGCTGGTTTTGTTCTGGCAACTAAAAATGGAATTCTGAATTTCACTTATGCTTTTTCGCGATTATCAGGCACAGAAAACTCGTTACGCAACGCATTGGCACACATTAGCTTTAAGAGCTATTTTTAATAAAAAAGTTCTATTTCAGCAGTTGGGAGCGAGGTGAAAATACATCAAGCATTTCCGGCATATTTTAAACTGAAAGGCGAGCAAAAAGTCGAACTACGTTTTTATCTTTGCCGCATGCAAAATTCAGAAAATATTTTTGGCGTTCGCGCTATTTTGGAAGCAATTCAAGCGAAAACGACGATCGATAAAGTGTATATACAAAAGGATAGCAGTAGCGATTTAATGAAAACGCTAATCAACACCTTGAATCGAGAGCGTATCTCCTATTCGCAAGTTCCGGTAGAGAAGCTTAACAAATTAACGCCGGGAAACCATCAAGGCGCTGTGGCTACAATTGCTCCCATTGATTTTTTGAGTTTAGAAACACTAGTAGAAAAAGCACTTGAAACGACTTCGACGCCGCTTTTTTTGATTTTAGATCAAATTAGCGATGCCCGAAATTTCGGAGCCATTATTCGAACAGCATCATGTACGGGAGTCCACGGAATTATAATCGGAAAAAGTGGAGCTGCTCCTGTAAACGGCGATACTGTAAAGACCAGTGCGGGCGCGGTTTTTAATGTTCCGATCGCCAAAGTAGATCACATTAAAGACGCTATATTTTATTTACAAAGCAGCGACTTTCAAGTAGTAGCAGCTACCGAAAAAACAAATGCTTTGGTTTATGATATTGACTTCACTAAACCATCTGCGATAATTATGGGAAGTGAAGACCGCGGAATAAACCCAAGTGTTTTAAAAATTGTTGATGCTACGGCAAAACTACCCATGCACGGAACCATAGAATCGCTTAATGTTTCGGTGGCTTGCGGTGCTTTTTTGTATGAAGCCATTCGGCAGCGTCTTGCCTAATTCGACTCTTCTTTCTTGGGTTTGAAATCGTAGATTATCTGAACTTCAGAAATAGCTTCTGGCTCGGGTTCGGGCGGTGGTGGGTTTACGAAATTTCCGTTTTCGTCGAATCGTTGCATGAATTTATCGGTCGATGGGTCGTAATCGGGCCGTTGCCAATCGTATTGGGGCTCGATAATAGGATTGTAATCGGCGTATTTTTTGGTTAGGAATAAACCTGCGATGAAACCCGACAAGTGACCTTCCCAACTAATGCCTGCATCGGCTGTTGGGAACATATACCAAATACTACTTCCGTAGAAAAAGATAACCAGAAAAGATAACGCAACCAAGCGGTAATGCTGCACTTGCAAGCCTTTAAAAATGAGAAATGACGCTACCACATAAATTAGTGAGCTAGCGCCTAAATGATAGGAAGGCCGACCGATTAACCAAGTGATGATTCCGGAAAGTAAGATACCTATGACCACTACTTTTAATGCGAGTCGGCGGTAGAAGTACATCAATGCCGTAAGCAATGCGAGAAGCGCCACGCTGTTATTGGCTAAATGTTCGATATCGGCGTGCAGAAAAGGGGCACAAACGACACCTGCCAGACCGGTGAATGTTCTTGGATTGAGCGAGAACGCCACGAAAGTGGTATTTAAAAACTCTTCGATTCCGAAAACGAGCCACAGCGCACCTACGAATAGCAGCGGGAAAAGCCAGGTTGCAGGTGTAAATTTTAAATTCATGGCGCTGTATAGCTAGATTTAATTGTGGAAAGCAAAAACAAGTCCGATTTTTAGTGAACTGCTTTTTTGTCAGGTTTGATTGTGGAAACGATTGCCCTAGCCCGCATAGAAACGGAAAGCTTTGTGTGCTTGCGCTTGCGTTTTGACGGCAGCTGCACATGCGACCGCAGGAAGCGCTTTGCAGCGCCAGACAAAACCAAACGCCAGTGCGCAAACTTGTAGTGGATAGGCGGATTAGCTTCGGGGAAGTATTAAGACAGAAGTATTAAGTATTAAGACGGGAGTATTAAGATTTATGAAATAGAATTACTTTTACGGTATGGATATACCTTTAGCTGAACGTTTGCGGCCGAAGCATTTGCGCGACTATATTAGCCAACCCCATTTGGTTGGTGCGAGTGGGATTTTGACCAAGTTTATTGAATCGGGTGTGGTTCCGAGTTTGTTGTTTTGGGGACCTCCGGGTTCGGGAAAAACAACTTTAGCTCAGCTTTTGGCGGCGGAAACGAAGCGTCCGTTTTATTCATTAAGTGCTGTAAACGCAGGTGTGAAAGACGTGCGAGAGGTTATTGATCGGGCGAAACGCGGCGGTGGAATTTTTGATCCGCAAAAACCGCTTTTGTTTATAGACGAAATTCATCGGTTTAGCAAATCGCAACAAGATTCGTTGTTGGAAGCGGTTGAAAAAGGTTGGTTGACCTTAATTGGAGCCACGACAGAAAATCCGAGTTTTGAGGTTATTCCTGCCCTTTTGTCGCGTTGCCAGTTGTATGTTTTGGAATCCTTTGGTGTTCCGGAGATGGAAACGCTGATTCGACGAGCATTAGCTGAAGATGTTTTGCTAAAAACGCGCGAAGTAAAGATTGAGGAAACTACAGCTTTGATGCGCTATTCGGGCGGTGATGCACGAAAATTATTGAATTTGTTGGAGCTGGTTGTGTTGTCGCAAACTTCGGAGCCTGCAATTATTAACGATGCTCAGGTTTTAGCGGTGGCGCAGCAGCAAATATCGCGCTATGATAAAAGTGGTGAGATGCATTACGATGTGGTTTCGGCTTTTATAAAATCGATTCGCGGCAGTGATCCGAATGCGGCGATTTATTGGTTGGGACGCATGTTGAGCGGTGGTGAAGATGTGAAATTTATTGCTCGACGATTGGTGATTTTAGCCTCGGAAGACATTGGGAATGCCAACCCAACGGCTTTGGTTTTAGCGAACAGTACTTTTCAGGCGGTTTCGGCAATTGGCAATCCGGAGAGTCGGATTATTTTAGCCCAATGTGCGGTTTATTTGGCTAGCAGTCCGAAGTCGAACAGCACTTACGTTGCTATTAATGAGGCTTTGGCACTGATTGAGAAGCTTCCGCCGTATGCAGTTCCGTTGCATTTGCGCAATGCGCCCACGAAATTGATGAAAGAATTGGGCTACGGAGAAGAATACCAGTATGCACATTCGTTCGAAGGAAACTTTGCTTTTCAGGAATATTTACCGGAGGAGCTATCGGGCACGAAGTTTTACGAGCCGGGTACTAATTCTCGGGAAACGACAGATCGTGCGTTTTTGAAAAAGCGTTGGGGCGACAAATACGGATACTGAAACGTTGTTACTGGGGCAATTGCACTTCATAGTTTATACTAATCTTGTTATTACCTTCGTAATATTCGACAAGTAGTTTGCCGCTG
This sequence comes from Flavobacterium sp., assembly GCF_027490375.1. GTDB lineage: Bacteria > Bacteroidota > Bacteroidia > Flavobacteriales > Flavobacteriaceae > Flavobacterium. The sequence goes on along the minus strand of NZ_JAIXYH010000073.1, from coordinate 45,011 downwards.
TTATAAAACGCTACAGCCGGCTGCGTATCTAGAAAGGCTAAAAATACACCAGGTTTCGACGACTGTTGTAATTGAACCAATACACCTTTTTCGGTTGTAAAGTTGTAGCCTCTTGATGTGCGTTGCGCCAAAATTCCCGCATTTTTGGGTTGATCTTCGTCAACAGTAGAAGCAGCTGCTGTCGTTTGTTTTGTGTTGGCTGCCTGTTCGCTAGGTATTTCACTTCGTTTAACAGTGCTGAGCTTCGGAATAATATCGACTAACGCTTCGTTAAGTGCTTCCTGATAGGCTAATTCATACTCTTTGCTTTTGCTACTGCCAACAATACTTTGCAAAACAATTTGATTTTGACAATCGGCAACATCGATTCTAATTTTCGAAAGGAAGGTACCTTTTAGACGTACTACTTTAATTGTAAAATTATTGCATGCATTATTAAGTACTGCCTCGGGTAGAATATCGCTACTGTAATAAACGACAAAGTCTTTTTCGGCAATACGGTTTTTAACAATGGTACTGATACGATATTGATTTTCTTTGGTTTGCCAATCAAATTGAGTGGGAACAATAAATACTTTTTGCTGTGCGAATCCTAGAGAGGAGGAGATACAGAAAAGAATTACAAAGAATAGTTTTCGAGAATTTTTGGCAAATGAGAAAGGCATGATATTTTTTTATTAAGGTTTGACGAATTTTGGGGATCAAATAACAAGGCATGCATACCGGCATTTAGCGCTCCCGAATAATCAGCAATTTCGCAATCGCCAATCATTATCGATTCGTGAGCATTTGCTTGGGCGGTTCGCAGTGCGTGTTCGTAGATTCGCTTATCAGGTTTTTTATACCCAACTGATTCACTGTGCGTTATTGTTTGAAAATAGTTTTGAATGTTTGCTTGTTTCATTTTCTTTAGCTGAACCGTTTCAAAACCATTAGTAATAATGTGAAGTTGATACTTGATGCTGAGTTCGTGAAGGACTTGATCAGCATGCGGAAACAAGCTTGCAAAATTGGGTAATTCATTGATATAGGTATCCGAAAGTTGCTGTATTTCTGCGTCGGCAATAGTGATCATCAGCTGGTCGAAACTGTCTTTAAATCGACGATAGCGCAATTCATGTTGTGAAATTAGGTTATCGCGGTATAAATCCCACAAATTCTTATTGATGGGAACGTAAACGGGTAGAAAATCGGCTAGCGCAATTCCGCGTTGTAAAAGGTTCAATTCGTTGAATGCTACTTCGAGTGCTTTCGCAGAATTGGTATCGAAATCGTACAACGTATGGTCGAGATCAAAGAAAATATGTTGGAGTTGATTGGTTTTCATTTAGATATCGGGCATTTCCTCTTCTCGTTTAAAGCTATAATAATTATTTGAAGAAACAATAATGTGATCGAGTACGGCAATATCAAGCTGTTTTCCGGCTAGAGCTATTTTTTGTGTGATTTCGAAATCTTGTTTGCTCGGATTGACATTTCCAGAAGGATGGTTATGTGCTAATATAATGGCAACCGCGGATAGTTGCAATGCTTGTTTGAAAATAACACGTATGTCGACCACAGTGCAAGTAAGGCCACCACTACTAATTTTAACAGAACTGAGGATTTTATTTGAGTTGTTGAGATAAACGACCCAGAATTCTTCGTGTTCGAGATAGCCGATAAGTGGTTTCAAATACTGATACATCTCGTTGCTTGTTTTAAATGTCTTTTGTTCTTGGGCGGCTTCGAGTTCTCTGCGGCGTCCGAGTTCGAAAGCGGCCAATATAGCAACGGCTTTAGCGGTACCAATTCCTTTAAACTTTTTTAAATCGGTTAGCGATTGATTAGCGAGTACATGTAGTTTGTTTTGATTGAAGTTAAGCATGTGCCGAGCTACGGCTACGACCGATTTACTTTTAAAACCACTTCCAAGAATAATGGCTAATAATTCAGAGTCGGATAGTGCGTTTACCCCCTTGGTGCTAAGTTTTTCACGTGGCTGTTCGGATTCGTGCCAAGTATTAATTGGCCCTTCGTTTATTAAATCGTACATCTGTATGGCTTTTAAATAAGCCTAAAAGTACGGATTTTATGCTAACCTTGATTTTAATTTTCCAAAATCAATTGCTCCATAATTCCCAGAACTCATTAACAGTAGAACTGAATTTCTTGATTCTAGAGGAAGTTCAGAAACATAATTACGGAAATCCTCAGCGGTGGTAAATACAATCAAATCGGTTCGATCAAATGCCTCCTTAATGTCATCAGGACTAACTTTTGTCATCCCTTTAATTTTAAGCGCTTCCAAGTCGTAAAATACCACAGCCGTATCAGCAAGTTCGAGTGCAGCTTTATACTGTACGAGAAACTCAGGGTTCAAGCTGCTGTATGTATGTAATTCGAGGCAAGCAATAAAATTTACCCCTTGAAACTGATTTTTTACTGCGGCAGTTGTAGCTTTTACTTTACTTGGCGCATGTGCAAAATCTTTGAAAACAGTACTTGTTTGGTTTCGAGCAACAAGTTCTAGACGTTTTGATGCTCCTTTAAAGGAAACGATCGCTTCGTAAAATTCAGCTTCATCTACGCCCATGCATTGGCAAACCCACTTTGCGGCGGCCAAATTACTGAGGTTATGTTCTCCGAATACCGCCAAAGGCAGCTCACCGTGTGCGGTTTTTAAATAGGTAATTCCGTTTTTGATGCTGAAATCTGGAACGTTGTAAGGTATTTTTCGAATTGGATTTGAACTTTCTTCTACAATTCGCTTAACGACTTCGTCTTGTTCGTTATAAATTAAAATGCCACCGGGAGTAATCTTCGAAATAAAAATCCGAAACTGTTCTACATAAGAATCGAATGTAGGAAAGACGTTGATATGATCCCAGGCAATTCCGCTGATTACGGCAATATTTGGGTTATAGAGATGGAATTTTGGTCGACGATCGATTGGTGAAGATAGATACTCATCGCCTTCGATCAAGAAGAATTCGTTTTCAGGTTCTATTGAAACCATACGATCAAAACCTTCGAGCTGAGCACCTACCATATAGTCGGTTGGTTTATCACAGTAATTGAGAACGTGCAGCACCATTGACGTAATTGATGTTTTTCCATGGGAACCACCAATAACGACACGCGTTTTATTCTTCCCTTGTTCGTATAAAAATTCGGGATAGGAATAAATTTTTATGCCCAGTTCTTTGGCTCGTAAAAGTTCAGGATTATCTTCCTTTGCGTGCATCCCGAGAACTACAGCATCTAAAGAAGTTGTGATTTTTTCAGGAAACCAGCCGAGCTTGGTAGGTAGTAAACCCGCGTTCTTAAGTCGTGTAAGCGAGGGTTCAAAGATAGCGTCGTCGCTGCCCGTGATGGTGTCACCTTTTGCGTGTAATGCTAGTGCAAGGTTGTGCATGGCACTTCCTCCAACTGCAATAAAATGGATTTTCATTTTTTTGATATTAACCTAGTTTCTGCAATTTATCAAATTGCTTAGTAAGCTTGTATAAATTGATAAGTTTTTGCTTGGTCGTTCTCGAATTTCCGAGTTTATAGGCTTGTAGATAATAGTTTTCTGCCACTTTGTATCTTTTGAAATATTCGGCGATGCGACCTCTAGAAAGATATCCATCGATTGGGGAGATTTTCAATAACTCACTAGCGTACTGTTGTGCTTTTCGTTCGCTACCACCAACTATAGCGGGAAGCTCGAGGTACAATTCAATTAGGGCATATCGAGCTTCAATGTGCTTGCCATCAAGTTTTATAGCCGTTTCAAAAGAGTTTTTTATCTCTCCAATCATGCCAAGGGCTTTAAATTTGTTGCACTCTTTTGCGAACATGCCCAAGGCTCCACCATATTTGTAATGATAATTGGCGATTTCAGGTCGTGCTTGCACCAGTTGCTTGTAATACTTAATTGCAAGCTCCCAATTTTTATTTTGCCCTGCTTTATCTCCTAAAGCTTCCAGTTGCTTTAAGTCGGGCTCGGGGCTATCATGTAGAAGAGAACAATTTACTAATTGATTTACACAAAAACGACCCATGCGTGCTGCATCGGTCGTTTGTGTAAATAAGCATGCGGTAAGCGTAGTAATTAAAGCTAGGAGCTTACGCATAATAATTTTTATTTAGATAGTACTATTTTCTGACTAACTGATTTGTTACCATCGTTACATCTTAAGATGTAAACTCCGTTCGTTAAATCCGAAATATCGATTGAGTTATTAAGCGCTGAGCTGTCTAGAGTTTTAACAATTCTACCACTGATATCAAATAACTGGATCTGAACGCGATCTGTAGACGCTTCGTAGCCTACATTGATAAACCCTTTCGATGGGTTTGGATAAACTACAAACGGTTTGGTTCTGTTGATGTCTTCATTATTAAGTACCAAAGACGGCCCTGTAACAATTAAAGAGAACGGTTGCTGACCAGCAATTAAGTTGCTTTTATGGGTTACAGTAATTGTGTATGTACCACTTGGATTATCAACTTGAACTTTTTCAAAGTTATCTACATCATTATCACCCTCTCTTGTAGCTGGAGCAGTCGGATTTGCTACATCTAAACGCCAAGGATAAAATGTCTGACCATCTTTCGTAACTCTCAAATCTAGGTCATTAACCAAGTATTTAGTTGTTGGATCATTAGTTCCATTTGAATTTGCAGATGCGGCTCTATCAGTCCAAGAGATAGATACATTCAAGGGTGTTGTTCCATTTGCCGCAACCGTAATTGAGTAGGAAGTTCCTGTTGTAATCGTGTTCTCTGAGATTAAACTCGTTTGGCCACTAGCAGTAATTGCATTTGCAGCAGCTTCGCAGTTGATTAATCCCCAACCATACGAATAATCGGGTCCAACTTCAACACCTGCTTCATCTGCTGTATGCATGATTAGGCCTTTAAGCGTTGCTGCTCTCATGTAAGAACCTTTTAAACTATTGTAATACTGCTGTAAAAGTAGAGCGGAACCTGCTACACCGGGTGATGCCATCGAGGTACCGTCTAAAATTCCATTTGCGGTATCGCTGTTGCTTAAAGTTGATCTAACACTTACACCTTTAGTAACAACCTCCGGTTTGATACGCCCATCATCTGTTGGCCCCCAACTACTAAAATTCGACATTTGTACGGAATTAGGGCCGGTATAATTAAGAACTTGATTAACAGCACCGACTGTCAAGAAATTTTTAGCATTTTGCATTCCTCTTGTGAGGTTGTATCCAAATTTCTCGGACAGATAAGGCCCGACAACTGCGTCAGAAAAATCGTTGCGATCGTTTCCTGCCGCTGTAACTGCCAGATAGAAAGGAGCACCGGCAGCAATTAAATCAAAACCACGAGCACGCGAATCATAGGCGCCAAACATCCAAGCTCCGCCACCACCGTTACCCGAGATCCAGTAAGAGTGATTTGAAACAAGTAGACCGTTAGAGGCCTCATTTGTCATTTCAGAATAATCAGAATTCCAGTCGTATGATTTAACAGAAGAGTCAAAAGCTACACCACGAAGATTTGCTGTTATTCCTTGTGCGCAAATGGTACCCACAACATGCGTTGCGTGATCATCTAGTTCACCACCATCGGCAACAAATACCTTATTATTTGGAAATTCCACATGAGTTGATCTCGCTGAGCCACCGTCCCAAACAACTGCATTCATTCCCTGACCTTGGATGTTTAGACCAAGGTTACCACCTGAATACAGACGATTTGCACGCGCGGTTCTGGCTGCATTTGCGTTTCCTGCTACAAAATACGCTACAGTACCGTCGGGATTTATATCATAAATCTCTTTTAAGACACCATTCTCAGACTTCGATCTTCTTGTCTGACCTGGATTATTACGCAAATACTGTTCTATACGCACAAAACGTTCCTGCTCTTCACGTTGGAACTCTAATTTAAGAGAATCAAGCGTTTTCAAATCTGACATTTGGGCGATTTTAGCCCTTTCTTCGATGGTTTGCCCGTTTGCCCATAAGGCAACTAACAAAAAAGCTGAGATAGTAAAAGTTTTCATGATATAAAAGTAAAAAAATCCTGATTTTTCAATCAGGATTTTTAATTATTTTAAGAAAATACTTAAGGAACTGTTATGACATTGGTACCTGTGTAGAAATTTCCTACGGTTGCACCAGCATCATTAACCGCTGCCAATACGTAATCTAATGTAATGGTTTTGGTAGCTTCATCGTAAGTACCCGAAGCTTCGTAAACCGCATCTAATGCACCTGAAGCATTAACTCTCGATACAGTAGCGGCCACAGTAGCGGTACCAGTAGTAGCTCCTGGGAAATCAGGCACCAAAACGATTTCATAGACCTCATTGGTTGGGGAAGGAACTCCAGGGAGATTATTTTCAATTCTGATAGTATCACAATCTCCATTTGCATTCAAACCACCTACACCTGGCGTACTTCCGAAACCAACATCTTCAACATCTACAGGGCCAAACCATAAATCAAAATTGGTAGGACAGTCGTCATTTGCAATTAAGAAGGTTTTTTCAAAAGTCCCGAGAGCAGCTTCAAAACCAACGCTAACATTAGGAGCAGTGGTAGCTAAAGTAGCTTTAAATCTGCGAGCTTCGTTAAAATCAACATCGTCAACAACGTTAAGAACAAATTCACCTGTGAATTCTCCCGCCGGAATCGTTATCGATAGATTTTGGAAAGTAAAATTAGTACCTGTAACAGCAGTATCATCCACCACGTTGAGTGACACAACCACATCTTGCGCTTGTGCAACAGAAAGTGCAACAGGAATACGAACTTGTCCGACATTCTCTGTAAAAGAGATAACTTCAGTGGTGTTTACAAAAGTAAGCACATCAGTTTCACCATAGGTCTTGAAAAGATCATGGTTATCTTGTTCGCACGATGACAATGCGAACAAACCTCCTACCAAAAAGGGAATTATAACTTTTTTCATGTTAGTTAGTATAACCAGGATTTTGTTCAATATTTTGATTCAAATTTCTAATCTGCTGATCAATTGGTAATTGCCAACGGTAATCATCTGCAGCAACTGTTTGTGGACTTGGGATGTTTCCGCTACCATCAGCTAAATGTCCGAGCCCAGAGCGCTGAAGCGGCAAACCTAAACGCTTCAAAGTACAGAAACGATCTCCTTCCATTGCTAATTCTAAACGACGTTGTAATAAAATAGCATTTAATAAAGCTTGTCCTGCCTCGTTCGGACTTACAAAGTTATTGTATCGACGTGAACGAATATTATTCACAGCAGTTAAAGCAGCTGCTTCATCACCTAATCTGTAAGCTGCTTCAGCTAGATTAAGATACACCTCTGAAAGACGAATATACTTACCATCAACCCAACGCAAGTTTCCTGCATCACGGAAATATTTATTTACGTGGTGATAGAACAATCCGTTAGTTGAAGACGTAGCCCAATAAACTGAACGACGAATATCTGTTGAAGTATACAAATCAACAAACGCTTTGTCTCCAACGAATTCAGAAAAGATTTCGCCAGATAACAACTGGTTGAAATTTACACCTAACTGAATATTGTCTTGTGCAGTTAAACGAACTGTAAATAATTCTTCAACGTTTGCAGTGTAACTATCTTGCCAAAATCCAGCAACTTGAGCTCTCGTCATAAGAGTTGTACCTAAAGCGATACATTCTTCAGCGCGCTGTCTTGCTAATTGGTAATTACCTGCATACAAATAAACTCTAGAAAGTAGTCCTTTTACTGCTCTTTGAGAAATTGTGAATGGTTCATTGGTATTTGAAACCAAAGTACTCGCTTCTTCAAGATCAGCAATGATGCGCTCGTAGGTTTCTTGAACTGTAGCAAGACGTGCCGGCTTTTGAAGCGGATCGAAACGATCAACATAAGCAACACCTAATGAAGCATTGGCGTCAGCGCTTTGTGTTGGAATTTTAGCGTAGAATCTTGCAACATCGAAATGGCAAATACCTCGCACGGCCAAAGCTTGTCCTAAAACGTTATTTTTAAAATCGCCGTCTGCGAGATTGTCGATATTCGAAATAATCGCATTAGCTCTACTTATCACAAAATACGCACCACTATACAAACCTGTCGGCGCTTCGTTTGAATTGTAGGTAAACTCAGCTGCTCTACGCCCTGATTGACGACCTTCTGTGTTAAAAACAAGATTGTCTGACATTACATCCGGAGTAGCAACCAAATCGCCAGCACTTCCACTTCCAGCGAAATAACCACTAGAACGGAAACCACCATACATTCCTAGAATAGCCTGTTCAAAATCTTCAGGAGTTCTATAAAATGTATTTAAAGTTACTGCATTGTACGGCTCGTATTGATCGTACAATCCATCGCAGCTACCAAGGCCTAAAGCTAGAGAAGCAGCGAATAAAGTTTTTGAAAATATATTTTTCATCTTTGAATTAAATTAGAAGTTTAACTGGATTCCGAATGACATGATTTTAGCATTAGGATACGCCCATCTGTATGCAGATCCTGGAAGTGTAGCAGTGCTTTCCAATCCCATGAAACCAACTTCTGGGTCACCCTTAAAGTTTGTCCATGTATGTAAGTTTTGCCCTTGGAAATAAACTCTAAACTTATCGATAGGGAATTTACCAAAGGTTTCTTTACCAAATGTATAGCCGATGTTTAATGTTCTGAAACGGATAAAATCACCTTTTTGTAAGAACTGATCTGTTCCTTCGATTGGACGAATTGTTCCGTTTGTATTTATTGGGTTTGGCAATACATTTGTTTGTCCTGGCGTAGTCCAGAAATTTGCTGCCTCAACACGCATATTTTGGTTTGCGTAGTTTGAAGGATCTGTAAGAACAAGTTCTGCTACATTATAGATGTAGTTACCGCCTTGGTAAGCGAAATCTGCAGATACATCGAAATTCTTGTAATTAATAGAAGTACCAAAACCACCATAGTAAGTTGGAATCGGAGACTTTCCATCAAGTATTACAGCATCATTAGCATCGTAACGATTGGTCACTTCTCCATCCGCTGTTAAGTACAAAGGCTCACCATTAGCTGGGTTTACACCTGCGTAACGAACCAAAAAGTAGTTATTAAGTGTGTTTCCAACAACGTTACGGGTATCACCATTTGTATCAGGAAGGAATTCAAGACCGTTAATATCCTGAATTTCATTATCTATAGTAGTTATGTTACCGTAGATATTCCAAGAAAAATCTTTCGCTTTTAAAATGGTTGCATCCATAGTTACCTCGAAACCTCTGTTTAAGAATTTACCAGCGTTGATTGTTCTTCCGTAAGAACCACCTTCAACTGGAAGGTTGTCGGCAAAGTAAAAGTCAGAACGTGTGTCATAAAAGTAGTCAGCTACAATATTAAGACGACGCTTCAAGAAGCTCATTTCGACACCTACGTTTCTACTGATTCGGGAAGCCCAACCTAAAGTTGGAGATGAATAATTCAAAGATGGAGCTGCACCGTTTAAGTTGTTGTAAGTCGGGAAAATAACATTTGTAGTTGGATATGTTTGTCCAATACCCGTGATCACACCGCTTTCTCCATAAGATACTCTCAACTTCAAGTTGTCGAAAATCTTACTTCCTTGCATAAATTTCTCATTAATAATGTTCCATCCCAAAGAGATCGCAGGGAAGTTACCGTATCTTCTGTCAACACCGAAGAAACTACTTCCGTCTCTTCTAGTAGCTAATGTTACGGAGTAGCGATTATCGTAAGAGTAGTTAAAGTTGATACCACCCCCAGTAAATAGGAAATCAGAGCGATCAGTACTAGCTTCAACTGGTGTACCACCTAAAGATTGTACTTGTAAAAATGAATTCGGATAACCTGTAGATCCTAATGAGTAACTATAAGTATTACCTTGGTTTAATTCAGTAAACAAGGTTACGGCAATTTCATGCTTTTCCGCGAATGTTTTAGAATATGACAAGGTATTAATCCAAGTAAATTCCAAATCATCAGAACCAGCATCATCTTTTGACCCGGTTGCGACACCAAAAGCAGATGCGATATTTGAACCTGGAACCACAAATGTTTCTGAAACGGCTCTATTGTAATTAGCAGACCATTCCGACTTGAAGTTCAAACCTTTAATAAATAAATCATTTACCCCGGCATTTACACCACCGAAAATTCTAAATTGACGTGTGGTGATAAAATAGTTATCGTAAATATCGAAATACGAGAAGTTATTTGGTAAACCAGCGCTGTTGTAAAGTGGATTGCCATTTGCGTCGCGTACTAAAGTACCATCATCGTTCGTTTGAAAAACCGGAATAATTGGCACAGAACCATAAGCTGTAAAAACAGGAGAAAGCACGTTAAATGATTCTCTTGGACGGTCGTCGCTCTGATAAGACATCGCTACGTTTGCTCCGACAAACATGCCATGTTTCAATTTTTGATCAACTTTAATACGACCTGTAAGACGCTCTTGTCCATTCCAAGGACGAACCAAACCGTCGTTACTGTCTGTTACGAAAGAGGCAAGGAAATTTGTATCTGCATCTGCGCTAGTAACTTGAAATTGCGTTGAGCGGATTGTACCTTCTCTGAAAATTTCATTTTCCCAAGAAGTTCCGTTTGCAATCAAGATCGCTTGCTGTTGTGGTGTTCTTGCAGGAATCGAAGTAATTCCAGCTGCGCGATATTTTTCTCCTAATGCCAAATATTGACGAGCGTTCATTACCGCAAAGTTATCATCCACTCGTTCTGATCTACCATAACTACTGTTGATCGAAAAGCTTGTACGACCTTCTCTACCTTTTTTAGTTGTAATTACAATTACACCATTACCTCCTCTAGAACCATAGAGGGCTGCTGAGGCAGCATCCTTCAGAACCACCTGCGTTTCAATATCAGCAGGATTAATCGCGGTCATTTCGGTAGCATTCATATAAATACCATCAACTACGTACAGCGGATTAGAAGATCCATCTGGACCATTTACACCTCGAATTACAACTCTAGCAGCCTGTCCTGGACGACCAGAAGCAGCAACTACTTGAACACCTGCAACTTTACCTTGCAAAGCATTGTCTATGGAAACGACGCTGGAGAATTTTTCCAACTCTTTACCTGAGATTACTGCTGTAGCAGAATTTACTTTATTCTTACTCGTGTTTACGAATCCGTAGTCAATGACAACGTCTTGAAGAATCTCTGCAGATTCTTTCATGGTTACATTAATTGTAGACGCGTTACCTACCTTAATTTCTTGGGTAGCTAATCCAGTAAAAGAGAAAACTAAAGTTTGCCCCGTCGCTGCTTGGATAGAATAGTTTCCATCAAAATCTGTTACGGCTGTTTTCTTCGTCTCCTTCACAATAACATTTGCTCCGGGAAGCGGCATAGGTCCCTCAGAGACTGTACCCTTAATGGTTCGTTCCTGCGAATAAGCAAACTGAAGAGAAAATCCGATCAGTAATGTCAGAAACCACTTTAATCTTGATTTCATATTTAATTAATTTGAATTAGTTATTCCGCAAACTTCATAATAATTTCTTAATTACACAACATAAAGCCTTTTATTGCGAAAAATTAACTTATTTCCAAGCTAAGGTTCATAATTTTGAATAACTATGTTAACAAGAGTATATTTAAAAAAAAGGTTGCGCTCTATGAAGTTTTTTAACATTTTAAAGCTCTTATTCAATTAGTTATGCTAAAATCAAATCATTTAAGCCATCTTCTTGAAGCTGGTATCGATGAAGCTGGAAGAGGTTGTCTTGCTGGACCTGTAACAGCAGCGGCGGTAATTCTGCCTCCACAATTCGAGAGTAAATTATTGAACGATTCTAAAAAATTAACCGCTAATCAGCGATTTCAACTGCGTGAGATCATCGAAAAAGAAGCCATAGCCTTCGCAGTTGCCTGGGCAAGCGTCGAAGAAATTGAAGCATTCAATATCCTGAACGCATCGATATTAGCCATGCATCGAGCCATAGAAAACCTTGCTGTTGAACCTCAACACCTATTAATTGATGGCAACCGATTTAAAAAATATAAAGACATTCCTCATAAAACCATTATAAAAGGGGATGCGACATACATGAATATCGCAGCGGCTTCTATCTTAGCTAAAACCTATCGAGACGACTATATGCAACAAGCCGCAAAGGCCTATCCAGAATACGACTGGCACAAAAACATGGGATATCCAACCCCGAAACATCGACAAGGAATTCGCGACTTTGGGATTACTGAGCATCACCGAAAAACCTTCCAACTACTGCCCGACCCAGAACTTCCTCTTAATTGGTAACGATTTCGGCTTCGAAATACTGCTGGAAAAATTTCAAAAACAAGGCTTTTACTTCTTCTATAGGAACCTGAGTAACTCCTAGTTCGTTTTGCAAAGAGGTAACACCTTTACCTCTAATTCCACAAGGAATGATGTGATCGAAATAACCTACATCGACATTTACGTTCAAGGCAAAACCGTGCATGGTAACCCAACGCGAAGCTCGAACTCCCATGGCACAGATTTTCCGCGCAAATTTAGTGTCGGGATCGAGCCATACGCCTGTTTCACCCGACGATCGTTGTCCTTTTAAACCGTAATGTCCGATAACAGCGATTACTGCTTCTTCCAACAAACGTAAGTACTTGTGAATATCTGTGAAGAAGTTCTCCAAATCTAAAATCGGATAACCAACCAGTTGCCCCGGACCGTGATAGGTGATGTCGCCTCCCCGATTAATCTTATAAAATGTAGCTCCAATTCGAGTTAATTGCTCTTCCGACAACAGTAAATTTTCAAAATCACCACTTTTGCCTAAAGTATACACATGCGGATGTTCCACAAATAACAACTGATTTCTCGTAGGTTGATAGACTCCTGAACGATTTGCTAATTTTTGCGAAACGATTTGCTGAAAAATCTGCTCCTGTAAATCCCATGTTTCCTTGTAATCTTTCGAACCTAAATCGGTTAATAGAACTTTTTTGTTTTGGAGTACTTGCATGCTGCAAAGTTACGAATCCTAATTCATTCTGTTTTTGACGATAATGCTTTTGAAAAATTAGCTACTTTTCTATTAAATTTTAACACTTGTAATATTGCAATATTACCTCGTATAAGATATTGATTTAAAATATTTTAAATCCAAAAAAAACACAAGAAAAAAATAACTTTCTAACAAGTTTCACAATACGCTTCCTAGCAACGATTGCCGCGGCCGTGATGGTAGTGGAAATAAAGCCGCAACCGTGCCGTGTGCGGGCGTTTTGAGACCAGCGACCAAAGGAAGCTGACTCGAAAAACAGCCCAAACCGGTACGGCAAGGCGGTATTGCAACGAACAGCGCGAAAAGCCGCCCTGATAAAACAGACAATCCAATTGAAAATGAATCAATTACCCTAAAGATTTTACTACTCAATTTATCCGTGCTTTGGGTTTTGCAGCCGCGAGCTTAAAAGCTATCTTTGCAAAAAATTTATTCCATGCTTTCAGAACAGGAAATACTTCGCAGAGAAGCACTACAAGAACTTAAAAAGCTAAATATCGATCCGTTTCCAGCGGCGGCCTTTCACACCAACGCTTACGCGGAAGAAATCCTTAATAACTACGACGCCCTGGCGGGGAAAGAAGTAACCATTGCCGGTCGTTTGATGGGTAAACGCATCATGGGGAAGGCATCGTTTGCAGAACTTAAAGATGCGACAGGACGTATTCAAGTATACATTTCTCGAGATGATATTTCGACTGATGAAGCCGCTAATGCCTATAACGTAGTCTTTAAACGCTTACTGGATTTAGGAGATTTCATCGGAATAAAAGGAACTGTTTTTAAAACGCAGGTAGGTGAGATTTCGGTACATGCTACTGAGCTGACCGTTCTTTCAAAAGCACTTCGCCCGTTGCCGGTGGTTAAAACCGACGCCGATGGAAAAGTACACGATGCCTTTAGCGATGCCGAATTGCGGTACCGCAGAAGATACGTTGATTTAACCGTAAACGATCACGTTAAAGAAACCTTCATTAAGCGCACAAAACTTTTTAATGCGATGCGCAGTTTCTTTAACGAAAAAGGATATTTAGAAGTAGAAACTCCTATTTTACAACCTATCCCAGGTGGGGCTGCCGCACGACCGTTTATTACGCACCACAATGCACTTGATGTGCCACTGTACATGCGTATTGCAAACGAGTTGTACTTAAAGCGACTCATTGTGGGCGGTTTTGAGGGAGTTTACGAATTTTCGAAGAATTTCCGGAACGAAGGAATGGACCGTACGCACAATCCGGAGTTTACCGCTATGGAAATTTACGTAGCCTACAAAGACTACAATTGGATGATGTCGTTTACCGAAAAATTACTCGAGCATTGTGCGATTGCGGTTAACGGAACTACAAAAACGACTTTCAACGGTATGGATGTCGATTTTAAGGCGCCGTACCCGCGAATTAGCATGCGCGATGCCATTTTGAAATTTACCCAATTTGATATTTCTGGAAAATCGGAGCAAGAATTATACGAGGCTGCCAAAAGTATGGGTATTGAAGTGGATGGCACCATGGGTAAAGGAAAACTGATCGACGAAATTTTTGGCGCGTTTTGCGAAGGGAATTTTATTCAACCTACATTTATTACGGATTATCCGATTGAGATGTCGCCGCTGTGCAAAAAACACCGCGAAAATCCGGAGTTGACTGAGCGTTTTGAGTTGATGGTTTGTGGAAAAGAAATTGCCAATGCCTATTCGGAATTAAACGACCCGATTGATCAGCGTGAGCGCTTCGAAGAGCAACTGCGTTTGGCTGAAAAAGGCGATGTGGAAGCAACACAATTTATCGACGAAGATTTTCTACGAGCTTTGGAGTACGGCATGCCTCCTACTTCAGGTTTGGGAATAGGTATGGATCGACTAATCATGTTCTTAACCGACAATACTTCGATTCAGGAAGTGCTTTTCTTTCCGCAAATGCGTCCTGAAAAACAGAAAAAAACTATTGAATTGCACATTGAAGAGCAGCATCTTTTAGACCTGCTACAACAAGCGGAAGGGAAGTTGCTTATTTCTGAATTGAAAGGAAAAGCGGAATTGTCTGGCAAAAAATGGGATCAATACACCAAGAACTTAACGAAGTTAGGTTTAATTGGTGTAGTTACTGAAGGAGAAGAAAAATACTTTGAATTAAAAGCTGAACATTAAACCTTTTGAAAATGAAATCGTCATAGACATATATTTAATTTTTAAGCAGATGAAAAAACTATTGATGATTGCGATTGTACTTACGAGTTTCGTAGGCTTCGCTCAAGAGAAAGAAGTTAAAACCCGCAAAGCGCCGCTAACACCCGAGCAACGCACCGAATTGCGTGTTAAGGAATTGACATTGCAGCTCGATCTAACTGCCGCTCAGCAAAAGGAGATTAAACAAGTTTTCCTTGAAGCGGAAAAGAAAAGAGAAGCTACTCGCGAAGAATTAATCGCTAAAAGAAAGTCGGGCGTAAAGCCAACCGAGCAAGATCGTTTCGACATGAAGAACAAAATCCTTGACGAAAAAATTGCGCTTCGCGACCAAATGAAAAAGATTCTAAAACCGGAACAATTTGCCAAGTGGGAAGCAACGCGCGACAAAAGAGCGGATAAGATGGAGAAAAAACTGTCAGACCGACGTAGAGGAAAAAATGCAGAACCTGCACTAAATGAGCCACAAGATTAATTGTATCTAAAATAATTTCTTTAGATTTGGCTTTCTTTAAATCGAAAAACGTTATGAAAAAACTTGCATTACTTAGCTTTATGATGTTCTCCCTAGCAGGAATGGCACAAAAAGCAGCACCAATAGTAACAAAACTAGCTACTAGTCAAACGGCAACTTCAAAAGGTGTAGATATTAAAAAAGTTGAATCTAATCTTGCGGAAATGACTTCTGTACTATCTCTTACAGAACCGCAAAAAGAAATGTTCAAAGAACTTTTTACTACCAAATACCGTCTTTTAAATGAAGCTGCGGGTGCTAGTGACGAACGTAAAGAAATTATCTATCAAACCATTGCGAGAAAACTAGAAGCTTCTCTTCCAAACGACCAGTATGAGAAGTTGAAAGCAAACCAGCAAGTATTCCATAATTTAACTCATTAAAAAAGGCGGTCGATTGACCGCCTTTTTTGTTTCATATCGCCATAAAACAGCTTTTTGTTACATCTCTGCCGCGACTTTCTTCGCCGCCGTAATCGTATAATCTAAATCTTCGTACGTTAAAGCGTCGGTTAAAAACCAACTTTCGTAAGCCGAAGGTGCAATGTAAACGCCTTCCTGCAGCATGCCGTGAAAGAACTTTTTGAACCACTCGTTATCGCCGAGCTTTGCAGTGGCAAAATCAACAACACTTTCCTTGGCGAAGTGAATTGAAATCATCGATCCAACCCGATTTATAGTAAACGGAATCGCAGTTTCTGAAAATGCCTCACGCAAGCCGTTTTCTAAATACGCACATTTCTCCTCGAGCCTTTTAAACAACTCGGCATCGGAATTAATTGCACGCAGCATCGTTAGTCCAGCAACCATAGCCAACGGATTGCCCGACAATGTTCCGGCTTGGTACACTGGTCCAACTGGTGCTAAAAAATCCATGATTTCCCGACGAGCTGCAAATGCACCTACGGGCAAACCGCCGCCAATTACTTTTCCAAAGCAACAAATATCGGCCGTTATACCGTATAACTCTTGTACGCCTCCTTTAGCTAATCGAAAGCCCGTCATTACCTCATCGAAAATCAACAGCGTATTATTCTCCGAACAAATGTCGCGCAAAAACTGTAAAAATCCTGCTGCAGGAGGAATGCAACCCATATTACCCGCCACCGGCTCCACAATTAGTGCGGCAATTTCATTCGGATTGGCCGCAAACAATTCGCGAACACTGGCTTCATCGTTGTATGTTGCCAATAGCGTATCTTGTGCTGTTCCAGCGGTTACACCCGGACTGTTTGGCATACCAAACGTACTAGCACCACTGCCGGCTTGAATTAAAAACGAATCGGAATGCCCGTGATAACAGCCCGCAAATTTTATAATCTTGTTTCTCGAAGTAAAACCGCGCGCCAAACGAATAGCACTCATACAAGCCTCTGTTCCGGAATTTACAAACCGAATTTTATCGATACCTGGAACCATTGCAATGGCTAGTTTCGCGATTTCAGTTTCAATTTCCGTGGGCATTCCAAACGAAGTTCCCGATTTTGCTTTTTCAATCACAGCTTCCACTACGGGCTCGTAGGCATGTCCTAAGATCATCGGTCCCCACGAGTTAATATAATCAATCAATCGGTTACCATCTTCATCATACAGATAAGCGCCTTTTGCCGATTTAACAAAAATCGGATGTCCGCCAACCGCTTTAAATGCTCGTACCGGAGAGTTTACACCTCCCGGAATATACTGTTGCGCTTCAATAAATAAAGCACTACTCCTTTTGTATTCCATTATTTGATTTTAATTTTTTGTCCGACAGCAATCGCATTGTCTGCCAAATTATTTTTTGATTTTAATTCCTCAACACTGAGTCCGAACCGCTTTGAAATCGAATACAACGTATCGCCTTTTTGCACTTCATAATAATCGCTGTCGCTGTAGGCAATCGATTCGCTAGGTGCCTGGTTCGGAATGTAATTTTTACCTAAAACAGCCGCATCGTATTGCGCCAACTCGTACCGTTCTATATACGAAATTAACTTCTCTGGGTATTTCGGATCGGTGGCATAACCTGCATTTTTTAAGCCGCGTGCCCAAGCTTCGTAATCGTTCTTCTCTAATTGAAATAACGAAGCATAGCGTTGTCTTCCTGTCAGGAAAACGGCATGATCCCGATACGATTCACTGGCATCATTGTATTTTCTGAAACACTCTTGCTCACTGTCGTCGTCGTGACGAACACTCTCGCCGGTCCAATCTTTATGACATTTAATTCCGAAATGATTGTTGGCTTCAACCGCCAGCCGACCTCTACCCGCTCCCGACTCCAAAATTCCTTGAGCCAAGATTATACTCGCCGGAATACCGTAAGTACGCATGTTCGACATGGCAACGTCTTTGAAATCGTTCACGTACGATTGCACTACTTCGGTGTACACCACAGTATTTGATGTCGATACAATGGTTTCCGTTTTCTTCGAATTATTTGGTTTAGTGGTTTGCGACTGGTTTGAAGTACTCTGAGCAACCGGCTTTGTTTTCACGGTTTTGATCTTCGGTTCCGTTTTGGTGGTTCGCACTAAATTTTGTTTCGATTTGCAGCTGGTTGCTAAAAATAAAACAGCTACTAAAGCCAGTAAATACTTCATAATTCAGTTTGTATTTCTAAGAGTCCATTTGCTTTCAAACGTGCATTCATGCCAGAAATTGCTTGCAATCCGCCAGTGTGAATGGCTAAAATTTTTGCCCCGTCTTTAAAAAATCCGTTTTGTACTAAATCGCCTAAACCGAACATCATTTTTCCGGTGTAAATCGGATCGAGTAAAAAACCGTTTTGTTTGTAAAAATCGTTGATAAAGTGTACTAATTCGGGCGGGCATTTCGCGTAACCGCCGCAATGATACTGCTCAAAAAGCCGGCATCGCTTTGCATCGGCAAAAGTAAAAAAATCGCTGTCAGTTAGTGCGCCTTTCAAAGCAGAAAAAACGAGTAATTGTTGTTGTGGAAACAAGGCATGCGACAAACCGGCCGCTGTGATTCCAGTTCCGAGCGATACGGCAATGTAATCGTACGTCGAATCGGATTCCGATAAAATTTCCCGACACCCGTGCACGCCCCATTCGTTGGCACCGCCTTCCGGAATGATGAAATCGGTTGGCGCAGCTTTAAACGGCAGTTGCTTTTGAGAATAAATTTCGCGCGACACAAACTGCAGCTGCATGCCACAACTTTCGGCAAAGCGCAAGGTGGCGTTGCGCTCTTGAAATTCGAGTTCTTCGCCACGAATGATTCCAACCGACTCAAAACCAGCAGATTTACACGCATACGCACAAGCAGCAATATGGTTTGAAAACGCACCCCCAAAGGTTACAATACGCTTTGCACCCATTTTTGAAGCGGCTTCTAAATTATACTTTAGCTTAAAAAACTTATTGCCAGAAACCACCGGATGCCACAAATCGAGTCGCTTCATCGATACCGAAACGCGATCGCATCCCGGTAAAAAAACACACTGATTTTTTATTTCTGTAGGAAGAAAAGCCATCAGTGCAAAGATAAACGCCTAGGCAAGAACAACTGTTTCTATTTTGGTAATTTTTTGGGCGGCATTTCGCGCCTTACACTACTAGGCCACAGCCAAAAACGCTGCTTTTGTAGTTGCTTAGCGTGGCTTCTTGGGTCGCCCGCTCGCTGCCACAAAAGCTAGCGTTTTTGGCTGCGGGCTATTCGTTGCACTCGCGGCCGCGGCGGAAGTGCTCGAGGAAAAACGAATTACCAGGCACCCTCACCCCCGCACAAGGGATGGCAACGAAAATACAAGCTTTTTGGCGCGATTGAAGCCCGGATTTGGCTGGCGACCAACGGAAGCCCAACCAAATACGTAGGCTGAAACTGCGCCAAAACGCGTGTATTGCAGTGAACAGCCCGACCTGCCGCTGCACCAACTTCCACTAAATTCGGCGGCAGGATGGGCACGGAAAATAGAAAAAAGCGAAAAAAGCGAAAAAAGCGAAAAAAGCGAAAAAATGGAAAGAATGGAAAGAATGGAAAGAATGGAAAGAATGGAAAGAATGGAAAGAATGGAAAGAATGGAAAGAATGGAAAAAAGGGGGAAAGTAATAGAGGCTAAAAGCTAAATACTGATTGCTAAACGCTAAAAGTTAACAGCTAACAACTACAAAAACACGCGCCAGGCGAACAGCTTTCGGGAATTGAGGTAAGTAGCGTCGTGTTCGAAAGTGTATGCTTCTTGTTCAAAACAAATGTAGCGGTACGCTTGATGGGCATTTCCGCGAAAACGGAACAGATTTCGCAAAAAATCGAGGGCATAAAACAAATAGAAAAACACAAAAAGCAGCTCTTTTTGTTGCCTGAAATGAATGCGCTCGTGCTGTAACAATACCTGATCTTGCGCATCGGCTGTGGTAGCCACAAAAATAAACGGATACAGCGCCAGCGCGCGAAACCGCTTCGAAAACAAAAACGGAGCTACAACAATCATTTGCTAAATGTTAAATCGGTTTACAAAGATGAGATTAAACCCGTAATTTTGTTAAGTCGTTATGCAACCAAATAAATTCCAAGAAGAAAAGCCCAAAGAAGGAGAAGATTACTATCTGACTCCCGAAGGCTATCGTTGTTTTACCGAAAAGTGGCACTTAAAGCGCGGTTATTGCTGCAAGAGCGGCTGTCGCCATTGTCCGTACGGATTCGACAAAAAAACAAACACCATCAGAAAAAAGAAATAAAAGCATGACTTTTAAAGAAGAAATTCTAGCCGGAATTCCCGACCAATTACCCGAATTAAAGGCGTACGATCCGAAAGTAAATCACGCGCCTAAACGAAAAGCCATTCTCAGCGAAGCCGAAACCAAATTGGCGTTACAAAATGCGTTACGCTATTTTAAACCCGAGCTTCACGCCGCGCTTTTACCCGAATTTAAAGCCGAACTCGAAACCTACGGACGTATTTATATGTACCGTTACCGGCCCGATTACGAAATTTACGCACGCTCGATATCCGATTATCCCGGACAATCCGAACAAGCCAAAGCTATTATGCTGATGATTCAGAACAATTTGGATCATGCTGTAGCGCAACATCCGCATGAGCTAATTACCTACGGCGGAAACGGCGGCGTGTTTAGCAACTGGGCGCAATACCGCCTAACCATGCAGTATTTGGCAACTATGACCGACGAGCAAACTTTGGTTATGTACAGCGGACATCCGATGGGCTTATTTCCCTCGCATAAAAACGCACCACGCGTAGTGGTTACTAACGGCATGATGATTCCGAACTACTCGAAACCCGACGATTGGGAACGTTTTAACGCACTGGGAGTTACACAATACGGACAAATGACCGCCGGATCGTATATGTATATCGGTCCGCAGGGTATTGTACACGGAACCACCATTACTGTTTTAAACGCCTTTCGAAAAATTGGCAAGAATCCGAGCGGCGGCTTGTTTGTTACCTCGGGCTTAGGCGGCATGAGCGGCGCACAGCCTAAAGCTGGTAACATTGCGGGCTGCGTAACGGTTTGTGCGGAAGTAAATCCGAAAATTACGCAAATCAGACACGAACAAAAGTGGGTTGACGAAATTTACAGCGATCTCGACGCCCTTGTTACCCGTGTTAAAGAAGCAAAAGCGGCCAAAGAAGCGGTGTCGCTTGCTTATTTAGGAAATGTGGTTGAAGTTTGGGAACGTTTTGACACGCAAGGTATTATGATTGATATTGGTTCTGATCAAACATCGTTACACAATCCGTGGGCGGGTGGCTATTATCCGGTAGGTTTGCGTTTTGAAGAAGCCAACGATTTGATGGCTAATGATCCTGAAACGTTTAAAGAACAGGTACGAAAGAGTTTGAAGCGACACGCTGCTGCCATAAACAAACACACAGCGCACGGAACGTACTTTTTTGATTACGGAAATGCTTTTTTATTGGAAGCAAGCAGAAGCGGCGCCGATATTATGGCAGAAAACGGCATCGATTTTAAATATCCGAGTTATGTGCAAGATATTATGGGGCCCATGTGCTTTGATTTTGGATTCGGTCCGTTTCGTTGGGTTTGCGCCAGCGGCAAAATGGAAGATTTGGATTTAACCGATCGAATTGCACTAGAAGTTTTACAGCGATTGGCCGCCAAAGCTCCTGCGGAAATCGCGCAACAAATGATGGATAACATTAAATGGATTGAAAGTGCCAAGGCAAACAACTTGGTTGTGGGTTCGAAAGCACGAATTTTATACGCCGATTCGGAAGGGCGAGTTGAAATAGCGGCAGCATTTAACCGAGCTATTGCCAAAGGAAAACTCGGACCGGTTATTTTGGGCCGCGATCATCACGACGTTTCCGGCACCGACTCACCCTACCGTGAAACTTCAAACATATACGACGGTTCCCGATTTACGGCCGATATGGCGATTCATAACGTAATAGGCGACAGTTTTAGAGGTGCCACTTGGGTATCGATACACAACGGCGGCGGTGTTGGCTGGGGCGAGGTGATAAACGGCGGCTTCGGTATGGTTCTTGATGGTACAGAAGAAGCAGCTAAACGATTGGAATCGATGCTGTTTTGGGACGTTAACAACGGTATTGCACGACGAAACTGGGCGCGAAATGAAAACGCTGTTTTTGCTATAAAACGCGCCATGGAAGCGCAACCCTTACTAAAAGTTACCATCCCAAATCTGGTAGATGAGCAGTTGCTAAAGTAAACAGTGGAAAAAGTTGGAAGCTTAAAAATCTTTCTATTCGCAAATGTACTTCTGGCTTTAGGTTGGCTAATCGATAGTCTGTACATTAAATACAGTTTACTGTTTACTTCGATATTGCTCAATGTAGTTGCCGCGTACACGAGTATTAAAGAAAAGAGAAGAAAATGAAAAAGGCTGTTTTTTTACTGATGGTGCTGATGCTTACGGTGGGATGCCGTAGCGTGCACGTTTCGGCAGATTTCGACAATAAAGTTGATTTTACTGCCTACAAAACCTACAATTTAATGACTGCTGAGATTGCTAAAGTTGCTATTTCAGACTTAGACAAGCGCCGCATAACATCCGCTATTGAAGAATCGTTGCAAAGCAAAGGTTTTACAAAATCGGATAATCCGGATGTTTTGGTAAATATTTTCACCAAAGAGCGCAAAGAAGTGAACGTCAACAACTGGAACGCCGGCTGGGGCTGGGGTTGGGGTTGGGGCTGGGGAGGTCCTTGGGGTTGGAATAATTATTCTGTAACTACCGACACCTACGGCACACTCTACATCGATGTGGTTGACGCTCGCAAACAAGAACTCGTTTGGCAAGGACAGGGCGACGGGCTGCTCGACTTGCACCCAAAACGAAAAGAAGCGAAAATCCGCGAATTTGTATCCGAAATCTTGGCGCAATATCCGCCACAACCAAAAAAATAAAAACATCTTTCACTGAAATTGTAAACGAATTCGTTTGTTCCACGAACGTATATTAACTTTTTAAAGGCTATTTTAATTTCAGTTTAACGCAATCAACGACGCATTTACAACGTTTTCGCTGTGGTGCGTCGTTGTACTTTTTGTACTTTAGCTAAAAAATTACCTATGTCTGAGCATTTTGTTAGCAATCCGTTGATCGACCGCTTACCGCAACATCTCAAACAATTTATTAAGCCACAGAATTACGACGACTACACGCCTATAAACCAAGCAGTTTGGCGCTACGTAATGCGTAAAAACGTGGATTACCTCTCGAAAGTTGCGCATCATTCGTATGTCGATGGATTAACGAAAACCGGTCTCAGTGTTGATGAAATTCCAAATATGTATGGGATGAATCGGATTCTGAAAGAAATCGGTTGGGCAGCCGTTGCTGTCGACGGTTTTATTCCGCCAAATGCTTTTATGGAATTTCAAGCGTACAACGTTTTGGTTATTGCTTCAGATATTCGACAATTAGAACACATCGAATATACTCCGGCACCCGATATCATTCACGAAGGCGCTGGTCATGCACCGATCATTGCAAATCCGGAATATGCTGAGTATTTGCGCCGATTTGGTGAAATTGGTTGTAAAGCCATTTCATCGCACAAGGATTACGAAATGTACGAGGCGATACGTTTGCTATCGATTTTGAAAGAAGCTGAAGATGCCTCGCCGGAAGATATCGCTGCCGCGGAAAAACGTGTCGATGAACTTCAAAACAATATGGGCGAACTTTCGGAAATGGCTCAAATTCGTAACTTACATTGGTGGACTGTGGAATATGGATTGATTGGCAGCTTAGACGATCCGAAGATTTACGGTGCGGGATTATTGTCGTCGATTGGCGAAAGTAGTTGGTGCATGACCGATGCCGTACAAAAGCTCCCCTACTCCATTGCCGCTGCACAGCAAAGTTTCGACATCACTAAACCACAACCTCAGCTTTTTGTAACACCTGATTTTGCACATTTGAGTTTAGTTTTAGAAGAATTTGCTAATAGCATGTCGCTTCGAACAGGTGGTTTAAGCGGTGTTAAAAAATTAGTAAGCAGCAAAGCCTTAGGAACTATTGAATTATCCACCGGACTTCAAGTTTCGGGCGTTTTCACTAATGTAATCTCTCACGAAGGCAAGCCAATTTATATTCAAACAACGGGTAAAACCGCTTTAGCATACCGCGAGAAAGAACTAGTAGGTCACGGAACCGAAACGCACAAAGACGGCTTTGGTAGTCCGATTGGAAAACTAAAAGGCATCAATTTAGCCATCGAAGATATGTCGCCACGGGATTTACGTGCCTACGACATTTACGAAGGCGAACGCGTGGAATTGGTTTTTGAAGGCGATTTAACTGTGGAAGGTGAAATCATCACAGGAAGCAGGAATTTACAAGGTGAAATCATAATAATTAGCTTCCGCGATTGTACAGTAAAGCACGGAGATACCGTATTGTTCCGTCCGGAATGGGGCGTTTACGATATGGCGGTGGGCAAGAAAATTGTTTCAGCATTCTCAGGACCAGCCGACGTACGTAGCTTCGATTTAATCACGCACGTTCCTTCTTCCACAACAATAAAAGCTAAAAAATCCGACGAGCGTTCGGCTTTAGAAGCACTGTATGCGGCAGTTCGCAAACATCGAAACGGCACTGAAACAGCTAGTTTGTCTGAGATTTTACAAACCTTAGAAACACGTTTTCCTGAAGATTGGCTTTTGGCAGTCGAAATTCTTGAATTAGCACATACAGACGAAGACGAAGCACTACAAAATGCTGCACTACAATTACTTAAAACTCGAAAGGAAAATCGCAAAGAAATTGCGCACTTGATCCAAAATGGTATTGAGTTGGCACAGCCGCAGCCGATATAGTTGACAAGTTATCTTTTACAAAAAATCTGATGCAAGCAGTTCTCCGCAATCACATCACAAACCGACTGGGAGCCGATGTTCCGAATTTGGAGAAAGTCCTAGCCGAATTTGAGCATCTTTCGTTGAAAAGAAACGTGCAACTCGTGGAACAAGGAAAGGTGTGTAATTATGTTTACTTTGTCGCAAAAGGGTGTTTACAAGTTTACGTTTACGATCGCGATTTTAACGAAACGACACGGGATATCGTTATTGAAGATCATTGGTGTTCGGAACTGTTAAGTTTTGGAACTGGAAATCCTGCAACCGAAAATATCCGAACTGTAGAAGCCTGCGAACTCTTTGCCATCAACCGACAGTCGTTTCAAAAAATGATGGAAACTATTCCGCAATTTGACAAGGTGTACAAACAGATCTTAGAAGCATCGTATGCCAATTCTGTTTATCGCATCAATACGTTTGTTTCGCTAACGGCTTTAGAGCGCATGCAGTGGCTCATGACGTACCGGCCAACACTTATGACTCGCCTGTCGAGTAAACTGCTCGCCTCCTATTTAGGAATCAATAAAGATGTTTTCAGCCGGTTGAAAGCCAAATTATAAAACATCGACTTTTGTCATCGTTAAACGAAAACAGAAACGAGAATTTTACTTCCTAATCAGATTTAAAATTCAACGTTATGACAGAGTATTTATTATTATTTCGCAACGCCAGCAATGAGAGTAGTTATTTGGCAACATCGCAAGATATGGCCGAAGACATGCCTAAATGGCAATCATGGATTGGTGCCATTGCCGCTCAGGGAAAATTAGTCCACACGGCTCCCATTCATTATGAAGCTCGGCTGGTAAATTCGGAAACAGTTGTGGATGGTCCGCACAAAGAAAGCAATAGCGTGCTAGTATCCGGCTATTTGATTTGTAAATCCGACAATTTGCAAGAAGTTGAAGCTTGGAGCCAAACCTGTCCGATCCTTAAATATCCCAAGAGTTCAGTGGAAATCCGTCCGCTAATTCCTTTTCCAACTAATTAATTTTGTTATGGATAAAATACTAAACATGGGAAGATACCTCTTCCCGCTCTCGTTCTTGCTTTATGCAGGATTGCACTTAGGAAAACCTGAAGTAGGAGCCGCTTTTGTACCCGATTATTTGCCCTTTCCGCTATTCTGGAACTACTTTACACTAGTATGCATTCTGCTTTTTATCGGAAGTGCAGTCCTCGGAAAGTACGATAAATTAGCTTATACGTTGATGGCAGTGTACGTTATCTTAATGGCTTTTTTAGTTCACTTACCGCGTGCTCTCGGTCAGGAACTTGAAATTGAGCGCATGACAGCCGACCTCGCTCGTGAGAAGGAGCTCGAAATGGTAAACTTTTTTAGAAATATCCTTGTAACGGGCGCATTAATGGGATTCGCGAAATTTGTTGCCAAAGACAATCGAATCGTTGGTTAAGTTGTAAATCGCATTTCATTAAAAAAACAAAGAGCGGACCAAAAATCCGCTCTTTTCATTCTGTTTGTATAAGGGAACTACTGTATTTAGAAAATATGCGTCTAATTCACGGGAACATCTGTAAAAGTTCCGTAAAGGCGTGTTAATCCACTATTTCCTGTTCGAAACGCCTCGTAAGTTCCCGTGATTTTATTATTGGTGTTTGAAGAAATAGTTACTGATCCGGACTCGGCTACAAAAAACGGATTTTCGCCGGTGTAAGTAAACATGTTTGCACCAGAACTCGACAAAGTGTACGCCGCTGCTGAACTTCCTGACAAATTAATTTCGAACAAGGTCGAACCATCCGCTTTCTTTGCAATGAGTGTATTAAATTGATTTGTAAATGTAGCGGAAGCAGCTTGGTTGATCATGCCATTCGGATCGTTTTCACGCCAAGTAAAACCAGACGCTTGATTGTTACCGCCTCCGTTGTTTGAACTGTCGTCGCCGCTACAAGAACTAGTTGTTATTAAAGTTGTTGACACGAAAAGGATAAAAAAAAATCTGTTCATAAGTTATAGTTTAAGTTTTAGGGATTAAATTTTCTATGATATTTTAGGGATTTTGAACGTCGAATGTTCCAGATATCACAATTTCTGTGGCAGGTGTTCCGCCAACGAATGTACCTGAAAAGCTTCCTTTCATTCGTTTATAATTTTGCATGATTTCGAGAGTCATTGTTCCCGAATTTGGAATATAAATTACATCTCCAACTTTGTATGTAATACTAGATGAATAGGCAATGTTTACGGCTTGCCCAATTGGAAACTGATTTGGAAAAATAGCCGAACTAAAACTCACACCATTTGCACCCGTAGCGACAAATGCTTGCGTACCTCCAGCGGAGACCTCTGCTAATACAATATCATTTGTCGCAAATTCAGCAGTTCCAATAGTTGCATTAAAGAAATTTGATGTTGGTGAAGGATTCGATAAGCTGTCGTCGTTGCTACTGCAAGCAGTAATTGAAAATACGACAGTGGTAACTAAAAATAAAAGTACTCTTTTCATGATGTTTGATTTTTTACATCACGAAGTTGTAAAACTATTAACTAGTAGACCATCCGAAGAAAATCGTATTTGATGATTGTTTTCAATCAGTGCGGAGTTCAAACAAAAAACAAGTAGGTTTCAAATCAAATTATTTCTTCTTGCTTTTTCAACGGCTTCTAGCTTGCTGTGCACACGTAATTTTCCGTAGATGTTTTCGATATGTTTACGAACGGTACTGGGCGACAAAAACAAATTTTCGGCTATATTGATGTAATTCAGACCTTTGCTGATTTGCTCCAAAACCTCGGTTTCACGAGCGCTTAACGCAATTTCTTCTCTTGATTCAAAACTGTCGACAACGGTCGGATTTCGGAGTAATTTCAACGTTTTAAAGGCAATTGATGGATGCATAGCAGCACCACCGTTACAAGTTTCCAGAATTTTCTTGTGCAACTCTTCCGGATCAATTTCCTTCAACAAATATCCGTCGGCACCGGCTTTAATTGCGTTAAAAATGTTTTCGTCGTTATCAAAAACAGTCAGCATAATGATTTTGATTTGTGGAAACCGTTGTTTAATGGCGTGAGCGGCTTCAATTCCGTCGGTTCCCGGCATTTCAATGTCCATTAAAATGACATCGATATTCGGATTATCGGCAACTTTCTTTACAATTTCTAGGCCATCTTTCGCGGTAAATTTTACTGTAAAATCTTCGAAAAATTGCAACTTCTCAACTGTCGATTTTACCAAAAATACATTGTCGTCGGCTATAGCGATACGTATCATAATAATTGAGTTTTGGGAAAGCGAACACATAGTTGCGTTCCGGGATTTTTGTTGGAAATTTCAAATGTGCCCAACAATTCTGTTGCACGTTTTTCCATGTTTAATAAGCCATTTCCGAGTGTAATTTCTTTCATATCAAAACCTCTACCATCGTCGGAAATACAAATTGTGAGCTGAGTTTCGTCTTGATAAACCGAAACTGCAATGGATTTTGCCTCGGCATATTTCAAACTATTATTTACTGCTTCCTGAATAATCCGATACAGATTCATTCCTTGGATGGCGGTAAAAGTTCGTGCGTTCAAATCTTCGTCGATCGAAAACGTAAATGCTACTTGCGACATTTCGCTGGCTTTTTCCACAAAATTCAAAATCCGCAATTTGAGTTGATCGAATGAGATATGGCTTTCGTTCATTGCCCAAATGGTGTCGCGCAATTCTACAATTGTACTTTTAGTGAAATCGGCCACCGACTTTAGCTTTCGCAGAATCTTATCGTCGCTGTTTTTAAATGCAAAACCGATGTTGTTTACAGAAGAAATGATAAATGTGAGTTGAGCGCCGATATTATCGTGCAAATCTCTGGAAATACTCTCGCGTTGTTCCTGAAGTCGCTTTTGAGTTTCTATCTGCTGCAATGCCGTTTGGAGTTCAAAACTTTGCAATTGTTGTCGGTTTTTTATCTTTTGCTGTCTATAAAATAAAAATCCGAGTGCAACAGAAAGTGCGGCAATTGTTCCTAAAGCAACTATTGTAATGTTTCGACGTTCTGTTTTAGCCTGCTGTGCCAACAATTCGCGTTCTTTCTTAGCGGTTTCGTATACGGTTTCTAATTCAAAACTGGCTTTGGTTTTCTCGTATTCAAATAAATGATCGCGTCCGGAAGCGTACTTTTCTGCGTAAAGCGACGCATTTTTATAATCGGCACTTTTTCGATAGGCTTTGGCAAGTATTTCATAAGCTCTAACAACTAATAAAAACTGTTCGGCTTCGGTGGCAACTTGCTCGGCACGCTTGGCCCAAAAAACGGCTTCGGTTAATTTGTTTTGTTTGTACAAGCAATTAGCAAAAGCGCAGCTAATGTTGGCAATTTCAAACGTATTCTCGAACTTCTGATGCAATATTATGCTGTTGCGGTAAGCTTTTTCTGCTTCTTCAAAAACGTGTAAACTATCGTAAACCACAGCAATATTCGACAGCGGATATGCCGTATACGTTTCATAACCAAGTTTTTGATAGCCCGCAAAAGCTTGTTTTGAGTATGAAAGCGATTCTTTATATCGATTAAAATTTATCAAGATCGATCCCATATTTCCTGCCGAAACGGTTTTGCCAAAATCATCGGTAGTTTTTTGATAAAGCAAATACGCTTTGTTGTAGTACTTCAAAGCTTTTGTATAGTCTTTCATTTCCTTATACACAATTCCAATATTGGTACAGGTCATCGCTACTTGCGGTGTGGCTGCTAAATCTTCAAAAATTTTTAATGCCGCAAAATAGTAACTCAGCGCTTGTCGGTATTTACCAGAAGTATCGTAAGCTACGCCTAAGTTGTTGTACGAGTCGGCTATTTCCTTCTTTCCACCAATGGCTTTTCGTGCTTCCAGCGATTTTTGATGATAAATTAATGCCGAATCGAGTTTTCCATGAAACTGAAAACCGTTGGCCAATACGTTATACGCTTCACCTTCAAAATTTTTGTCATTCACTTTCCGCGCGTACTCAACGGCAGCTCGTGCGTATTGAATGCTTTTATTATAGTCGGTTTGCGTGTATGCATCGCTTATTTTTACTAGGTTCTTGAAGCGTTCTTTGACCGTTCCGGTGTTTAACTTCCGCAACATACTATCGATCTGTTGATTTTGAGCGAAACTACAGAGCGCGACAAGACTGAAAAGCAGACTAAAAAATAGGCGCTTGTTCATGAGTTGGTTTGGTTGGTTAATCTCTGTAAGATACTAAATTTTAGGAAACAAACTATCGTATTGAAGTAGAAAACCCCCGACACAATAACTGACGCCGAGGGAAATCAAACAAACGCTACTACTACATTTTATTGTAACTCGGCTCTGAAGCTGCCTTCAGTAATAGAAACTTGGTTGGTGGCACCTGGTACGTTCTCTGGCGCTGTCGCAGAAAAAGTTCCGGATATCGAAGTTTCGGTAACTTCGGTTATTTCCACTGTTCCTGTTCCGCGTACCGACGTAAAAGTTTGAAAACTTGTTGGCGTATCGCCTAAAAGGAGATAGTTGATGTATCCGGCTGTTAAGTCGTTGTTACCCGATGTGTAGGTACCAACGCCGTTGTAATTGGCAATTTGAATTTGTATGGAATTTCCTGAACTCGCACTACTTTGAATCATAAGCATTCCTGCAACCGATACTGCTGTTGGGGAAACGAAACTGCGATAATTCTGCCCTTCGACTTTCGCTTTCAGATAAAAACCTGAGCTTGCACCTGAACCATTGTCGTCGTTGCTGCAAGAAAATAATCCGAACAGCATCACCAAAAAGAAAAATTTAGAAACTGATTTCATAACTTATAGAATTAGAATTTGAACTGAATCAAAATTCGTTTTCCCGTATTGGTGTTGCAATAAGGCAGTTGCCCTATTTTTTCCGTAAGTCACTTGTAAAATCAGATATGGAAATCGCTGAAAAAGTTGATAACAAAAACGATACATGCCCCTTTCGATAAGATTATAAGCGAGTAGCATTCTAAAAAATATAGCTCCCATTTTGCGTTGAACTGAGGTTGTTTCATTACAGCAAAAAATTGTCTTTTGCCTTCTGAATGGCTTCAAGTTTATTGTGAACTTGCAATTTGGTATAGATATTCTCGACGTGCTTTCGGATAGTACCTAAGCTAAGAAACAAGTTTTCGGCAATGACCTGATACTTCAAACCTTTGCTGAGCTGTTCCAAAACTTCGATTTCTCGCGGCGTAAGCGACACTTCTTCACGGCTTACTTGCGTATCTTCAAATGCTATCGGATTGCGAAATAACTTCAGCGTTTTAAGGGCAATAGAAGGTGTCATGGTGGCTCCGCCTTGCATGGTATCGCAAATACCTTGGTACAAATCTTCCGGATTCACTTCTTTCAATAAATAGCCGTCGGCGCCAGCTTTAATCGATTTAAAAATGTTCTCGTCGTTATCAAAAACAGTTAACATAATGATCTTAATCTGCGGAAACCTATTTTTTACCGCTTCAGTAGCTTGAATTCCGTTCATTACTGGCATCTCAATATCCATAAGAATCAAATCTACATGGCGATCTTTTTCTAATTTGGCGAGTAGTTCCACTCCGTTCTTCGCAGTGAATCTACAAGTTGTGTCTGGAAATAAGGCTAATTTCTCTGTTATTGCTTTTTGAAGAAAAATATTATCGTCGACAATGGCAAACCTAATCATAGCTATGTATTTAAAAGATTCTTATAAAGCCGGAATTGCACGCGTGTGCCGTTTTCCGATTGAGAAATAATTTGAAAACTTCCGCCAATTTCGTCGATTCGTTTTTCCATGTTGTGAAGTCCGGAACCGAAGTTTTGTACCTCTTGATTAAAACCAATTCCATTATCAGAAACGATAACTTTTATCGCCGCTTCATCGCTGCTTACTAGTACATTTACTTCCGCAGCTTTGGCGTGTTTGATCGCATTATTCACCGCTTCTTGAATAGTTCGGTACACATTCATCCCTACTACCGAACTCAGCTTTAGCGCTTTCAACTCATCGTCGACTTCAAAACCAAACGAAACGTCGCTTACATTAGATTGTGCTTTTTCGATAAAATTCAACAAGCGAATGCGTAGATCTTCAAATGTAATTTCATTGGAATTCATCGCCCAAATCGTGTCGCGAAGTTCGAGTATCGTCGATTTTGTAAAGCTGCTTATATCTTGCAATTTGGTGTCTAATGATATGTCTTTTATTTCAAAACTACTTCGAGTTGTATCCACGGAAGAGATGATAAAAGTAAGTTGTGCACCTATATTGTCGTGCAAATCACGTGAAATTTCCAAACGTTGTTCTTGGAGTTTATTTTGCGTTTCTACTACACTTAAGGCTTCTTTCAGTTGAAATTCTTTTTCTTTCTGAAGTACTTTCAAACGCTGTTGTTTGTAGAAAAGAAAGCCGATAATTGCCATTAAAACAGCTATCAAAAACAAGATAACGATTACGGCTGTTTTCCGATTCGAAGCCGCTTTACTTTCGGCTAACTGCAAGCGTTGTTTTGCAAGCGCATCTTCTTTTTTTCCGGTTTCGTAAAGAATATGATAGGCAGCGAGCGCATCTTCTTTACGTTCGTTAATCATTTCACGATACGAATTATCGTAGATCTCAGTCACCTCCAAAGCCTTTTTAAAATCGCCTTCAGCTTTGTGAATATCGATGAGAATTTGCAAAGACTTCGCGACATTAAACTTGTTGCTGCCCGATTGGAGTAAACTCATGCTACTATCAATATACTTTTTTGCTTGTGAAAGCTCTTTTTTATACAAAGCCACAACGGCCAAATTGCTGTATGAATCGGCTATTTGCTTCTGATTTCCGACTTGAAAATCCACTTTTAAACATTCCCTAAAGTAATGTGCAGCACTGTCTAACTTGCCGGTGTACAACATGCAATTAGCTTTGTTATCCAGAAAAGTAACTTTTATGTACGGAATGTCTTTTGCGAGTTGCAGGCCTTCGCGATCGAGAGCAAGCGCTTTGTCGAATTTTCCTTGCATGCCGTATGCATTTGCCAGATGATGTGTAGTGAAAAGATAACGTTCCAGCGGTTTTTTATCTTTTAAAACAGCTTTTGCTTTAAGTAGATATTTTTCGGCCGAAAGTAAATCTTCTTTCTGTAAATAAATTTGACCTAAAGTTCCGTAAACGCGGGCAATTCCTTGTGAAAAGCCCATTTTTTCATACTTTTTTAAGGCTTGAAAAACATAGCGAAACGCCATGGGATAATCGCCGCGACTTTTATGACAAATTGCCGTCCACATCAACCAGTCGGTTTGGAGTGTGTCGTTTTCAATTCGTTTCAGATTCTCTTTTGCATCTTCTAATTGTTTTAAGGCTTCAGAATATGATCCCTTTGTAGATTGGTGAATACCGTAGGCTACTGCGTACTTAAACGAATCGATTGCGGTACTTTTCGAGTTAAATTGCTTCTTGAGACGATCCAAAGCTTTGGCATTAGAATCGGCGCCCGCTCCACTGGTTTTCAGCATCTGGTCGTAATATTGTGCAATGGCGTTATTGCTTTTAGCACTAAGATTTGGGGAAGCAGCTCGTTGATTCTTACATGCTACTAGGACAAAAAGAAATAAAATCAAGTAATATTT
The DNA here is from genome assembly GCF_027490375.1 of Flavobacterium sp. Lineage (GTDB taxonomy): Bacteria > Bacteroidota > Bacteroidia > Flavobacteriales > Flavobacteriaceae > Flavobacterium. The sequence goes on along the minus strand of NZ_JAIXYH010000073.1, from coordinate 11,439 downwards.
TGGCATGCTTTACTGCGGGTTGGATTCCTCTAATTTAACAAAATTTGTTTTTAGGTTACTTTTCTTGGCAGTCGCCAATTTTTGAAACGAGTTCGTTTGTAAGTTCAAATCGCATTTGCTCGAGCGAAGTAGCAGCTGAAAAATACGATTGTTGAAACTGCTTTGCTAGATATACCTTAGTTTGCAATTGTTCGTTAAGCTGCTGCTGATGTTGCATTTGATCTTCGAGTAACTTCAAGGCTGTATTACTGGTTTCACAGCTATCCAAACGCTTTTGTTTCCAAAAACGAAAACCCAAAACTAAGCCGCAAACAAGTAAAAAGAGAATAGACCAAATCATAAAATCTTCAAATTTTCGTTACACGTCGAATGAAGCGCTGCCGCGTAGAGCAAACTTGCTAATGTTGTTGGAGTTTGTTAAAATTGTTTGGCTAAGTTCTGGATTTTAGTTGTTGCGATACATACGACGATTTTCGTATCTCATGTACGATTCCTAAATACATGCTTTACTTACTCTCAAAATCGCCGGTTTTGATTGCCACATGAAAAAGAGCGGAACCTTCCTCGGTTTGTTTATTTACCAGCAGCTGATTATTCGTTGTAATGGCTGCGCCTACTTCATTGGCATCGGAATTAATAAGATTTCCCAGATTTTGCGGCTCACTCCAATTTAGAAAAGTATCATCGAGTCGCTTTGAAACAAAAATGTCCATTCCGCCATATCCAGCAAATCCATTCGAAGCAAAAAGCAGCGTCTTATTGTCGGCACATAAGAATGGCGCAAGCTCGTCGGCAGCTGTATTGAGCTGTTTTCCCAGATTTTCTAGGTAAGTATAAGTTCCGTCGTCTTTTCTTCGGGCTAAATATAAATCGGAGCCGCCTTGTGTAAGATCGCTTTCCACTGCTACAATCACAATTTTTGCATCACTCGTAATTGTCGCGTCTGCAGATTCGCCGTAGTTGCTGTAAGCGGCGATACGAAGCTTTCCAAGATTTTGAAAACTACCATTTTTATACTGCATGAGGTTCCAACCTGTTTCACCCATACTCGCTTTATAAGCTGCACCGCCGTGTAGAAAGAGGTTCGCGTTGCCTCCTTGCAAATGGTTGTAAGTTGCGTTAAGGCTACACTCGTTTACTATCGTTGCGAGCGAGGGTTGTTCAAACGAGCTGCTAAAAACCACATTTTTTCCTGCTTGATCACGGGTAAAGAACAACTGCTTCCCATCTTCGGTGCAGGTGAACGAATCGCAGTTGTTTGCTAAAAGTTCCGGCTTGCTCAATAGTAAGTCGCTCGGAATGTTATTAATCTGGGCTTCAATCGGAATCTTGCTGTCTGAAATTCCGATGGCATCGATTTGTTTTTGCCCGGGAAGTATCGAGAAGTCGAATTTGATTCGAACGCTCTTGACGTTAGCAACCGGTTCGGTTAACAGCACACGGTGAATTCCTGGAAAACCGTCGACAGGTGGTGCGGGTTCTACTTTTCGACGTTTGCGGTTGAAATAGTAAGAGCGATCAGTCTTCAGATTACGCTTAAAAGGCTGATTACGCCAATCGGTGGTCCAGCGCCAAACTTCTTTGTATTTATTATCGGATCCAGCAACCGAAATTACTTTGACACAACCCGAATTTAGGTTTTCAAAAATGGCAATTTGCTGCACAGTCTGTTCTTTCTCAAACGCCACTTCAAGTACTTGTGCGCCGCTTAAAGCCGACTTAGGCATCCATGCTGTAGGAGAACTTTCGCATTGCGGAAACGCATTTGGCTTCCCTAAAATTTGCTTAATTCCGAACTGCTTTCCTCCTAAATCAGAACTGTAACTAACTACTTTAGATGCCCATTGCACTTGTTGTGCCTGCATCTGCATGGCAAGTAGTATCCAAAAAAACGTTCGTAGTTTCATAACTTTAATCATTAAAAAACCGGCAAACGAGAATACGTAAACCGGTTTCTATCGCAAAACTCAAGTAACTCTAATTGTTGACTTTAATTTTCTCCACTTTTTTTCCTTTGAAGGCAAAAATATACTCGCCATCGGCAGTGATATCAATACCATCACCGTATTGCGGACTTCCGCCTTTTCCTTTAGATTGTACCGAGCCTTTCGTTTCGCCGTTTGTCATATCAATTCCGTAGATGATGTTTTTATTATTGCGCTGATCGCGAAGGAAGTAGTTATCGCCAACCAGATAAAAATAATCAACACCTTTAATTTTCTCTGAGGCATAAGCACGTGTTCCGTCGGCTTTTCGGTAAGCGGCAAGTCCTTTTTCTGAAAGTACGACTACTTTATCGTCAAAATCAATTACATCAGTAGCTTTCCCGACCTTCGCATCGTTGTGCTTTACATCAAACAGTAGTTTTCCGGAAGGAATATCGTAGCTGTAAAATTCGTCGCCATCTCCAACAAAGACCGTTTTGTCTTCGTTTACGATAAAATCGGTAATGCGTTTATCGAAGCGTTCTGAACGCCAAGCTGTTTGCCCTGTTTTATCATCTATAGCCAATAATCCGTTTTTCTGATTTCTGTATTCCCAATAAATATAAGGTACCCAACTTTTCATCGATCCGCCGCCAAAACCGCCTAAGCCCCCACCGAGACCGCTGCTAACTTCTTCTAAACGCAATTCCTGAACTTGAACTTTTCCTCCAATTTGAAGAATAACGCGATCGCCCGCCTTATAAATGTTTGGCATAGAAAGCGCTCCCGTAATTTTCTCTGACGCCCAGATCAGTTTACCTGTATTTAAATCATGTTTTTCAACGTATTTTGTTCTATCACGATTTCCAAAAACAACTAAGTAAACAGCATCGTTAGTAAAAATAGGATCGGCTATAGTTCTGTAGATTTTCTTTCGGCTTCTGTTTCCAAGAAAACCACCCGAATTTCCTTTATCCATATCGTTTTCATAAATTACTTCCCATAATTTTTGGCCGTTATTGTAATCGTAAACGCGAATTCCGTCGAGATACATGAAAATTTTATCGTCTTTTATCCATAAATCAATTATTGCACGTCGGGTTACCAATTCTTTTTCTATGGTTCCAACAAAGGTTGCATCCCATAAAACCTCGCCATTTGCTGCATTGATTCGAACCATTTGGTTTTTGAAACCAGCGAGTAAAGCTCCTAGACCCGTAGGTTTGAAGTTTACCATGATGATCTCGTTTTTTTGTTTGTTGTACACATATTTACCTACTCCACCTTTAAAGCGATTCGTTTCCCAAATTTTCTCGCCCGTACTCGCATTTACCAAAATTACCGAGGCTTTTTGAGAGATGAGAAAGGCGTCGAGTTCATCGAGATATTTCACTGTGTCGAGTTCTCCTTGATCGGCTCCGTCTTCAGATTTGGTTCCTTTGGGAAGTAAATTTTGAAACTCCTCCGAACTCCACAACTCTTTTCCCGAATAGAGATCTAAAACGGCTACACGGTCGGTGCCCATTTTACGTTCGTCGAAAAGGAATAAGTAACCTCCGCCGCCGTTTTTCCATTGTACGTATTGATATTCTGATTTGTTGGTTTTGTTGGTAGTCATTTTCTTATAATCGCCGCTCCAGATTGGTTTTCCGTCTTTGTCTAGTGCCGACGCTGAATTATCATCGGTTCCAAGAATAATATCTCCATTAGAACTCGACACGGCTAAACGTGTTGCTTTGTTATCGAATGTGCCTTCCCAAACGGTTGCAAATTGTCCGGATTTTTTTCCAGCTCCTCCTCTGCTTTTTGGTGATTTTGTAGTTTGTGCTTGCCCTGAAATTGTGCAGATGAGGGCAATGCAAGCAAAAATAGTGTTTGTAGTTTTCATAAGTATGTGGTTTGGTTGGTAAGAATTTAGCTGAACTCGGCACGATATCGCACTTTGTAACGTTGTTGCTTTTGGAGTTTGAAGAAGAATTTCTGATCAATTAGATACGATGAAATAAAATTGATGAACAACGGGTTTTTAATATCTGAATCAACTTTAAAGCAGGTTGATACTTTTCCATTCCCCACAATTGATAAATCATAAACGATATATCCTTTAACTTCGGGAAACTTCTTATTCTTCAACTTCATAAATTTTTCAGAACTAAATAAATCAGATACCTCAGCGCTAACGGCTTCTTGAACTTCCTCTTCTGAAGTGAGTAGTTTTCGATTTTGCGCTTGAATTGGGAGTTGCAATAGAGAAATCGCAAAAAATAGATAGATTACTTTCATAACGAATGATTTGTTTGGTAAAATTCTCCTTTGACTGGTTGTGAATCAATACGTAATTTGCCTTATTCTGCTGTGCTTTTTCTCTTTCAGAAATGGCAAAAAAAATCGCTCACTAGGAGCGATTTGTGAAAAAGTCTGTTGTCTTTAGAAAGTCCCACGGAATCGACCTTCGGTTACAACTCTTTGCTGACTACAGTTGTCGTCATTCTTTCCAGTAAATGAAAAAGTTCCTTCAATCTTTGTATCGTTGATGGTCGTGACGGTTATGGTTCCCGTTGCATCCGCACAAACATTAGTACTAAAAGCGCTAAAAGAAGCTCCTTCAACATACGAAAGCGAATTATCGCTATTTGGACCTACTTGGTAAGTACCCGGTGCTGTTACACCAAACAATGATATGGCAAGTGTTTTCGTGTCGGTAGCTGTTGCACTTACCATAGACGTTGCAGTTACTTGAATCAGATCGGCTGAGCGAATCGCAGTTGAAGCAGCAACTCCTCCTGCTGAGAAAGTGGTGAATGTTTGCCCATCGACTTTCGCACTGATGTACGTATCTAAATTACTTCCACCGCCCGACCCGCCGTCGTCTGAACTACATGAGGTTGCAATTAAAGTAGCCGCAGTTAAAACGGCCGCAAATGTCATTTTAATTTTCTTCATAATTACGTTGATTTAAGTTGTTAGTGATTATGAAGCAAAAATGCATAGCAGCACCTTCTAAAGAAATACGTATAAAGCCGTATTTATTTGATTAAGACCGAACCCATTTTCGAAGTTTACTGCAAATTTCTAGCGAAAAAAAGGGGTAGATGTTTAGATAAGCTTAAAGCTGAAGAAAGGGATATTTAGATATTAAATCTGTTTTTATGGCAGCTAATTTATCGAAATGCAAATCGATTTTACTCTGTGGACTGTGCGCTTCGAAACTTCTTAAATTTCGAACCGCTTTACAAATTTGTATAGTTTCCGTGTTAAAGAACGAAGCCTCGAATTTTTCCCAAATATAATCGACCGCCATTTGGTTGGGATGAATTAAATCACTTTCGTAGAACCGATAGTCGCGCAATTCATCGATCATGATTTCGTAGGATGGAAAATAAAAAACAGCGTCTGTGCAAAGTAGTTTTTCTATGGTAAGTAACAATTGTGCTTTACTGCGTTGGTTTTCGATGAGACCGTCGCGGGTATGACGAACGGGCGAAACCGTTAAAACGATTTTTATCTTCGGATTGTATTGGCGAAGCAAATCGAAACTCGCTTGCAAGTCGTTCGTTATCTCATCGACGGTAAGCAGTACTTTTTCAAACTGATTTGCCGGCACTTTCTGACAATTAGCCACAAAATCGCCCGTATGCAAATACCGATAAACAAATGCCGTTCCTAAGGTTAAAAACAAAACATCCGCTTCGAGCAAAGCTGTTCTCAGCTTTTGGCTTGCGTCGTCTAAACGTTTTTGCAAGGCTGCTGTGGTCGATCCGAATATCTCAGAATGTGCGTCGAGACTAAAAAAGTGGTCGTCTCGATTTATGATATGCTTTTGCGGCAACGATTTTTCTAAAAGTGCGCTAGAGATAAGATTTGCACAGGCAATTGGTGAAAAAAGTACACCAAACGGATTGTACACTTGGTTGAAACCGAAATAGGAAAACTTATTCGAAATATGTGTCGCGAAGCACGAACCCAAAAACAATTGCTTTTGACGATGATTAACGTCGAAATTGTATTTGGGAACGTTAACTTCGGTTACCCATTTCATGATTAGAATTGCGCTTTAAACGCCTCTATAGCTTGTTGAATTCCATCTGGATTTTTCCCTCCCGCTGTCGCGAAAAACGGTTGTCCGCCGCCGCCACCTTGGATGTACTTTCCTAATTCGCGCACCATAGTCGAAGCATTTAATTGCTTTTCGGCTACGAGTTCTTTAGATAGATAAATCGACAAGCCTGGCTTTCCGTCGGTGTTGGTTGCGAGCAAAATTGCTGCATGATTGTGGTTGGCGCCAATGGCAAATGCTACATCCTTGGCTTGGTTGGCATCGGCGTCTATTTCGAACGCAAATACTTCGATACCGTTTTGAAGCGAACCTTGTGTACTCAGTTGTGTTGCTAATGCTTCGAACTTCGCTTTATTGAGTTTTTCAAGTTGCTCTTGCGCCTTTTGCAAATCTTCTTGCAATTGCTTGATTGATTTTTGAATGTCTTGTGGATTTTTCAAAATCGATTTGATTTCCTTCAATTCGCTTTCTTGCTCTGCAAAATAATTTGCAACGGCTTCGCCGGTTATGGCCTCAATTCGGCGAATTCCGGCCGCTACTGCCGATTCGCTGCTGATTTTGAAATGCCAAATAGCGGAAGTGGATGGCACGTGAATACCGCCACACAATTCAACGCTATCGCCAAATTTAATCGCGCGGACTTTATCGCCGTATTTTTCACCGAATAAAGCCATAGCGCCTTCAGCTACCGCGTCGGCAAAGGCAATTGCACGGCGTTCTACCAAGGGTAAATTTTCGTTAATACGCGCATTAACAAACGATTCTACCTGTTGTAATTCTTCGGCGGTTACTTTTGAAAAGTGCGAAAAGTCGAAACGCAAATAACCCGGCGCTACCAACGAACCTTTCTGCTCGACGTGTGTACCTAAAATATGGCGTAAGGCTTGGTGCAATAAGTGCGTAGCCGAGTGGTTTGCCGAAATATGTTTGCGCCAAACGGCATCTACTGTTGCCTGAACGCGGGCAGTTAATTGCTCGGGAAGTTTGGCAACGATGTGCATGATTAAATTGTTCTCTTTCTTTGTGTCGAGAACTTCGATTACTTCATTTCCGAAGGTAAGCGTTCCGCGATCGCCTAATTGGCCTCCACCTTCTGGGTAAAATGACGTACTTTCTAAGACCAATTGATAACGAATTCCGTCTTTTTTGGAATCGATTTTACGGTAGCGAACCAAAGTAGTTTCGTTGGTAAGCGAATCGTAGCCTACAAACGGATTATCGAGTTCGCGATCGTTTACTTGCACCCAATCGGCGGTGGTAACTTCGCCTGCGGCACGCGAACGTGTTTTTTGTTCCAACATGGCGGCTTCGAAACCGGCTTCGTCGAGTTTGAGGTTGCGTTCACGAAGAATTAGTGCTGTTAAATCGATTGGAAAACCGAATGTATCGTACAGTTCAAAGGCTTTTTGTCCGCTTACTGTATCGCCTTTAGTTTGTGCAATAACCTGGTCGAGCAATTGCAAACCTTGGTCGAGTGTGCGTAAAAAGGCTTGTTCTTCTTCGCGGATTACGTTGGTAACCAATTGTTGTTGTGCAACGATTTCGGGAAACGACTCGCCCATTTGCGCGGCTAAAGTAGCCACTAACTCGCATACAAAAGGTTTTTTCGCATCGAGAAAGGTAAATCCGTAGCGAACGGCGCGACGCAAAATGCGACGAATCACGTAACCTGCTCCGGTGTTTGACGGTAACTGACCGTCGGCGATGGCAAAAGCAACTGCACGAACGTGATCGGCGATTACGCGAATGGCGATATTGATTTTTTCTTGCTCGACATTCGGATTGTTTTTTGTGTACGAAGCGCCCGTAATTGTTTCAACTTTTTGAATCAATGGTGTAAAAACGTCGGTGTCGTAGTTGGATTTTACGCCTTGCATTGCCATAGACAAACGTTCGAAGCCCATACCGGTATCGACGTGCTTTTCGGGAAGTTTCTCCAAAGAACCGTCGGCTTTACGGTTAAATTCCATGAAAACGAGGTTCCAAATTTCGACAACGTGCGGATGATCGGCGTTAACGAGTTCGCGTCCGGGTATTTGTGCACGCTCTTCGGCAGAACGCAAATCGACGTGAATTTCGGAGCACGGACCACAAGGACCTTGATCGCCCATTTCCCAGAAATTATCTTTTTTGTTTCCGAGAATAATTCGGTCTTCAGCTACGTATCGTTTCCATAGATCGAAGGCTTCCTGATCGAAAGGTACGTTTTCGGCTGCATTGCCTTCGAATACCGATACATATAAAAGTGATTTATCGAGTTTAAGTTCTTCGGTTAAGAATTCCCATGCCCAATCGATGGCGTCTTTTTTAAAGTAATCGCCAAACGACCAGTTTCCGAGCATTTCGAACATGGTGTGGTGATAGGTATCGATACCTACTTCTTCGAGATCGTTGTGTTTTCCGGAAACGCGAAGGCATTTTTGGGTATCGGCGATTCGTTTTGAAGGAGGCGTTCCGTTGCCGAGGAAGAATTCTTTGAACTGTGCCATCCCCGAGTTGTTGAACATCAGCGTTGGATCGTCTTTAAGAACGATTGGTGCTGAGGGAACAATCAGGTGTTGTTTGGACTGAAAGAAGTTAAGAAACTTTTTACGGATGAGTTCGGATTTCATAATCGACATTGGGTTAGTATCGTATTTTGGGTCTGACAGCCCTGCCCCGGATGGCACGGAAAGCCTGAACGTGCAGTGGCGTGTGCGTGTGGGCGGCGAGCGGCGACCGAAGGAAGCCCGCACGCTGCACTACACAAACCGCCGATGCAGGTTTAGCTTGCAGTAACAGCCGGAAATGGCAGCCAAAACAAAGTTTTAAAAAATTGACTGCAAAAGTAAAATTTTTACAGACTTAATGAGATTTAAAAATACGTTTTCGCAGCATGACAGAAAGTCGAATTTTGCTACCTTGGCAGATGAAATTCATTTTTGGTATGCAAATTGATTTAGTTCCGGGGAAATTGTATTACTCGATTGGCGAAGTAGCGAAGGCATTTGACGTAAACGCTTCATTGATACGTTTTTGGGATAAAGAATTTGAAATTCTGAAACCTAAGAAGAATGCGAAAGGCAATAGGATGTTTACGCCAGACGACGTTAAAAATTTACAATTGATTTATCATTTAGTGAAAGAGCGCGGTTTTACGTTGGAAGGAGCGAAAACGCATTTGAAGGAAGGGAAGAAAAAATCGCTCGACACATTTGAAATTATTGCAAAGCTTGAAACAATTAAACAACAATTGATACAAATTAAACAACAATTATAAACAAACATCATGAGAAAGTTCATACCGATTGCGGTTATTGTAGGGATTATTTTAATAGGAATTTTTTGGGTTGTAGGCATGCAAAACACTGCCTTAGGCTACGACCAAGCCGTTAAGAAAGAATGGGGAAATGTGGAAACGGCGTATCAGCGCAGAAACGACTTGATTGGCAATTTGGTGAATACCGTTAAAGGTGCAGCCGACTTTGAGAAATCGACTTTAACAGCGGTTATTGAGGCGCGTGCGAAAGCTACTTCGGTAACGATCGACCCGAGCAACGTAACACCGGAGCAATTGCAAGCTTTTAACGCTGCACAAAGCGGTGTTAGCAGCAGTTTATCGCGATTATTGGTGAGTGTGGAGCAGTATCCGACTTTGAAAGCCAACGAAAATTTCTTGAAATTACAAGATGAATTGGCTAGTACCGAGAACCAGATTTTAACGGCGCGCACGCGTTTTAACGAGCAGGCACAGATTTACAACGGCTATGTGTTGAAAATTCCACAGAAATGGTTTTTGAGCGGTTATGCAGAAAAACCGTATTTCAAATCGGTTGAAGGTGCTGACAAGCCTGTAGAAGTTAAATTTTAATCGGATGTCGGCCGTAGAAAGTTTTTTAACGTCTGCTGAGGAATCGGCAATAGTAGCTGCTATTGCTTCGGCGGAACGCGCTACTTCGGGTGAAATACGTTTGCACATCGAGCGTTTGTGTTCGGGCGACCCATTGGAGCGTGCGAAACAAGTTTTTGAATTGCTGGAAATGCATAAAACCGAGCAAAAGAACGGCGTGCTTTTTTACTTGGCGGTCGACGATCATAAATTTGCTATTTGCGGGGACCGTGGTATTGATGCCGTGGTTCCCGCTGATTTTTGGAACTCGACCAAAGATTTGCTGGCATCGCATTTTAAGCGTGCTGAATTTGCAGCCGGCTTGATTGCGGGAATTGAGCTTGCTGGCGAGCAACTGAAAAAATATTTTCCGTACGCGAAAGACGATCAAAACGAATTATCTAACGAAATATCGAAAGGCTAATGCGGCAACGTATCCTACTTTTCTTGTGGCTTTTACTTGCCGGAACGGCTTTTGGGCAACTAAAAATTCCGGAAATTCCGAACCCACCGCGTTTGGTGAACGATTATGCCAACTTGCTTTCGGCTAACGACAAAGCGATGTTGGAACAAAAGTTGGTTAATTACGCGGATAGTACGTCGACACAAATAGCGGTGGTTATTATAGAATCGCTTCAAGGCGAAGATATTGGTTTACTGACGCCGCGCTGGGGACAAGAATGGGGAATTGGCGGAACAAAAGACAAAGACAACGGCGTTTTGATGCTGCTGGCGGTGAAAGAACGCAAAATATGGATATCGGCTGGTTACGGAGTAGAAGACGTACTTACCGCTGGAGTTGGCGGTACGATAACCCGAAACGACATTATTCCTTACTTCAAAAAAGGAGATTATGTAGGCGGTCTGAATGCGGGCGTTGATGCTATGATTAAGCTTTTTGCTGGCAAGTACGATGCGGAACCGAAGAAAAAATCGGGTGGTTTTCCGTTGCCTTTATTGTTTGTGATTGTGGTTATCGTATTGGTATTGATCAGCAAATTTGGCAAAGGCGGTGGTGGCAGAGGAAACGGCAATCATCGGGGTGGCGGTTTTGATTTAGCGGATATCATCATATTAAGCAGTTTAGGCAGAAGCGGCGGAGGCGGAAGTTTCGGTGGCGGAGGCGGCTTTGGTGGTGGCGGCGGCGGCTTTGGTGGCTTTGGCGGCGGTGGTTTCTCTGGCGGCGGAAGTGGCGGAAGTTGGTAGTGGGAGGTTAGAAGTTAGAGGTTAGTTCCGATAGCTATCGGAATAGAAGCTAGACTCGATGAATTGACCACTTTACGTATCTTTTAGGGGAAGCTAGTCCCGATGGCTATCGGGATAGAAGTTAGTTCCGATAGCTATCAGAATCGCAACGTTTACCACTTTACGTATCAATGGAGTATTAAGATAGGAGTATTAAGTATTAAGATTTCGATGAGTTTACCATTTGACGTACCGTGTTGGGGGAAACTAGTCCCGATGGCTATCGGGATAGACTCGATGAATTTACCACTTCACGTATCAATGGAGTATTAAGATTGGAGTATTAAGTATTAAGACTTCGATGAATTTACCACTTCACGTATCGTTTTTCCACCCCAAACCCG
>NZ_JAIXYH010000023.1 GCF_027490375.1 Flavobacterium sp. | reverse complement strand
TTACGGATTTCCCGTAATGCTATGTCGATTTTTTTCGGGAACTTCGCCCGAAACGGGAAGGGGAAAACGGGTTAATCCCAACGAAAAAAAAACGAAACACGGTTACGGAAAAACCGCATTTTTTTTAAAAAAAACCTTTTTTAAAACGCAATTTCAATTAGCGCTAATTGGATCTCATCTATTAAATGAAAAAACCGCAGCAAACGAAGTGTTTGTGCGGTTTCCGAACAATTTTTCCCTAACAAAAATTGCTTTGCTATATGTATGAAAAGCGTTTTTTAACGCCATCCACCGCCTAGATTACGGTACATTACTACTGATGCCACCAAAACTTGCTGCTTGGTTTCAACCAGTTCGAGTTTGGCTTCTAGGGCGTCGCGTTGGGTCATGAGAACTTCAAAGTAATCGACACGTGCCGATTTAAAAAGTTCGTTACTTGCATCAATCGCTCGATTTAAAGCATTTACTTGCTCGAGTTGTCTTGAGAATCCGTTCGCTAAATTTTCGATTTTAGCCTGTTGATTAACTACTTCGACAAACGCACGTAGTAAAGTTTGATCGTACTCGATTAAGGCTTGAAGTTGCCTCGAATTTGCCGAATTAAAAGCCGCTTTCAGGGCATTTCGGTTTATGAGCGGTGCAGCTAAATCGGCGCCTAAATTGTAGAACAGTGATTCTGGAAAAGTAAACAAAGACGCTGTGCGAAACGATTGAAAACCAATAGCACCACCGATATCTAATCGCGGATAAAACGCCGCTTTAGCAGCCTTGACATCGAAGCGTGTTGCTGTAACTTCTAGTTCTCTTTGGCGTACATCCGGGCGGTTTTCAAGTAGCTGTGATGGCAATCCGGTGTGAATTGATAGTGGTTCAATGTTTAAAAAATCGATTTTACTCCGTTCGATGGGTTGCGGAAAACGCCCGAGAAGAAAATTGAGTTCATTCTCTGTTTCGGTAATCTGCTGTTTGACGAAAAAGGCGCGTTGTTGCGATCCTGCGACTTCTGCTGCAAATTTTTCGACCGCTAAAGCCGTTGCGCGTGCCGCTTCTTTTTGCACTTTCACGATTTCCAATGCGTTCTGTTGCAAAGCTACGTTCGCGTCAATAATAGCGAGCTGGGCATCCAAAGCTTGTAATTCGTAGTAGCGTTCGGCAACTTCAGCAACCAAATTGGTAATTACGAAGTTCTTTCCTTCAACTTCTGCCAAATACCGCGATAGTGCAGCTTTTTTCGCACTTCTTAGTTTTTTCCAAATATCAACCTCCCAACTGGCGCGTAATCCAAGCGAGTAGTCGGTTAAATCTTCTGGAACTCTTTTGCCAGGTAAAATATCGGTCGATTCATCGCCTGCTCCCTGACTGGTAAATTTTCCAACTTTTTCGACTTCTGCGGCAGCGCCAATACCAACTGCTGGCAACAGTTCACCTTTTCGAGCGCGAACTTCATTTCTTGCAATCTCGATTTCTTGAAGTGCGCGTTGCAGTTCCTGATTGTTTTTAAGCGCTATATCGATTAACGACACTAATTTCGGATCATTAAAAAGCAAGCGATAAGGCTTAATTGCTGTATTGGAAGTGTCAGCTTTTGCTTTATATTGTTCCGGTATTTGTAAGCTCGATTTTACTTCGCTCACTTTAGGTGCACTACATCCCACAACCACAGCTGCCAGCACCGAACTTATTTTTATCAGTTTATTCATCGTATTCAAAATCTTCTGTTAACGGACTCTCTTTTTGTTTCTTCACCATTTTAATCTTCTCCGAAATACGAGCAAAAATGTAGTACAAGCCTGGAATAATGAAAACACCTGCGAGGGTTCCAATTAGCATTCCACCTGCTGCGGCAGCTCCAATAGTCCGGTTACCAATTTTACCGGGACCGGTTGCAAATACCAAGGGAATTAGCCCGGCGATGAATGCAAAAGAAGTCATTAAAATCGGTCTGAATCGAACCACGGCACCTTCGATTGCTGCTTGATAAACCGTGAGCCCTTGGCTGTGCCTTAAAGCAGCGAATTCAACTATTAAAACCGCGTTTTTCCCAAGTAAACCGATAAGCATTACTAGTGCAACTTGCGCATAAATGTTGTTTTCTAAACCACAGATTTGCAGCAGTAAAAACGCGCCAAAAACTCCACCGCCTAAAGACAAGATTACAGCAAACGGAAGAATAAAACTCTCGTATTGTGCCGCTAAAATCAAGTATACGAAGCCTAAACAAATCAAAAAGATGTATATCGCTTCATTTCCACGAGCCACCTCGTCTTTTGCAATTCCCGCCCAATCAATTTCATAACCTCGCGGTAAAACTTTGGCAGCAACTTCATCTATGGTGGCAATTGCTTGTCCGCTGCTGTAGCCGGGTGCCGGTTGTCCGGAAATTTCTGAAGCTGTGTACATATTTTGACGTGTAATTTCCGACAAGCCATATACCTTTTCCATTCGCATAAATGCTGAAAATGGCACCATTTCATCGCGGTCGTTCTTTACATACAACTTCAAAATATCGTCGGGTAAAGCGCGATATTCTGGCGCGGCTTGAACAATTACTTTGTACTGACGTCCGTATTTGATAAAACTAATTTCGTAATTACTTCCAACTAAAGTCGACAGTGTGTTGGTTGCATTCTCTATAGAAACGCCTTTTTGCTGAGCCAGATCGTTGTCGATTCGCAGCATAAATTGCGGAAAACTCGCACTGTAAAAAGAAAATACAGACGATAACTCTGGACGTTTGTTCAATTCTGCCACAAAGTCTCGACTCACTTCTTCTAATTTGTGGTAATCGCCCGTACCGGTTTCATCTAATAATCGCAACTCGAAACCGCCAGCAGCTCCGTAGCCAGGTAAAGCAGGAGGCTGAAAGAATTCGATGGTGGCACCCGCAATGTTTTTCGACTTTTCTTCGATTTCTTCAATCAATTCTAGGGCAGAATGTTCACGTTCATCCCAAGATTTAAGATTGATTAAGCAAGTTCCCGAATTGGCTCCAGTTCCTTCCGTTAAAATCTCGTATCCTGCCAAAGCAGAAACTGATTTCACATCGGGAATAGATTCACAGATTTTTTGCAACTTCTCGGCAATTTCGTTCGTACGTTCCAAACTCGAACCAGGCGGCGTTTGAATCACTGCGTAAAGCATTCCCTGATCTTCGTTGGGAATAAAACCCGACGGCAACGTATTGCTTAGAAAGTAGATTCCAGCGCAAAACGAAAGTAAAATTCCAAAAGTTAAAACGCGTCGGTTTACTATGCCTTTCAATATAGCACCGTAGGTTCCTGATAAGCTGTCGAACCAACGATTGAAACCAGCTACAGCACGATTTATCGCATTTTGTTTTTTCTTTTTCCCGTGATTGTTTTTGAGCATCATGGCACACAAAGCCGGCGTTAAAGTAAGTGCCACCAAGCCCGAAAGAATGATTGCTGTTGCCATGGTAATGGAAAATTGTCGATAGAAAATCCCGACCGGACCCGACATGAACGACACTGGAATAAATACAGCGGCCATCACAAAAGTAATTGCGATAATTGCGCCACTAACTTCGCCCATCGCTGCTTGTGTGGCTTTTCGCGCCGATAAATGTTCAGTTTCCATTTTGGCATGAACGCCTTCGATAACCACTATCGCATCATCGACAACAATTCCGATAGCTAGAACTAAAGCGAATAAGGTGATTAGATTCAGTGTGATACCGAACAATTGCATAAAAACGAAGGTCCCAATCAGCGACACAGGCACGGCTATTGCGGGAATAAGTGTTGATCGCCAGTCGTTTAAAAACAAGTAAACCACAAAGCCTACGAGCAAAAACGCTTCTACCAACGTATGCAAGACCTTCTCAATTGACGCATCGAGGAACGTTGACACATCGTAACTGATTTCATAGTCCATGCCTTTTGGAAAGCGATTTTTCTTTATCTCGGCTAGCTTTTCCTTTACGTTTTCAATGACTTGTGTTGCATTACTGCCGTACGATTGTTTTAGAACGATTGCGGCAGAAGGTCGGCCGTTGTAATTCGAATAAATATCGTACATAGAACTACCGAACTCAATATTGGCAACGTCTTTTAAGCGCAGGAGCTCGCCATCTGGAGTCGCACGAACCACCACATTTCCGTATTGTTCGGGTGTGGTGAAACGACCTGGATATTTTAGAACGTATTCGAATGCTTGCGAGCGTTTTCCAGAAGCTTCACCAGTTTTCCCAGGCGAAGCCTCCAAACTTTGCGAACTCAAAGCTTCCATAACTTCTTCGGCCGAAATTTTATAGGCGAGCATGCGATCGGGTTTTAACCAAATTCGCATCGCGTAATCTCGGTTTCCGAGGATATCGGCAAATCCGACGCCATCGACACGTTTCAACTCGGCGAGTAAATTAATATCGGCAAAGTTGTACAAGAACTTTTGATCGGCGTTTTTGTCCGTCGAATAAAGGTTTACGTACATCAACATGTTTGATTCCTGACGCGAAATCTTGATTCCTTCGCGAATAACCAAAGGCGGGAGTTTGTTTACTACCGAAGCCACTCGGTTTTGTACGTTTAACGTGGCTTGGTTAGGGTCGGTTCCGAGGTTAAAAACGGCTTGAATGGAGGCTTCACCGTCGTTACCAGCGTCGGCCGACATATATTTTAAACCTGGAACACCATTAAGTGCACGTTCTAAAGGAATGATTACCGACTTGATCATCAGTTCGTTATTCGCACCGGGATATTCGGCAACGATACTAACTTTTGGTGGGGAAATGGCTGGAAATTGGGTTACAGGTAAACCGATAAGCGCCAAAACTCCCAGGAATACGATAATGAGCGATATTACGATAGATAATACCGGTCTTTGAATGAATCTACTAAACATAAGTTCTTGGATTTTGCGGTTACTCTGCTTTAAGTTTTAATTTATGAAGCAAAGCTTTAGGCTCCTCGAACGCATATTTGATGTGTTCGTTATCGTTTAGCTTTTGAATGCCATCGAGAACAATTTTTTCACCAACTTTTAAACCTGATTTTACTACATACAAGTCGGGTAATTCCCCAGCGACGACAATTTCGCGCGATTTTACCTGATTCGCAGCATTCACTACAAATACGAATTTCTTGTCTTGGATTTCGTAAGTGGTTTTTTGTGGAATAACAATCGCATTTCGCATCGGAAATTGCATTTGTACCTTACCCGTTTCTCCGTGTTTGAGTAATTGCTTTGGATTGGGGAAACCAGCGCGAAAGGCAATATTTCCGGTTTCAGCATCAAATTCACTTTCAATTACTTCGATTTTTCCCTTGTACGGAAGCGTATCGCCGTTCGCTAAAAGCAAATCGACATTGGTTTCACCGCGATCGGAAACGTGTAATTTGTAATCTAGATATTCGGGTTCAGAAACATTGAAATAGGCAAACATGTGCGAGTTATCAGACAAAGTGGTGAGAATTTCTCCCTCGTCGATTAAACTGCCGAGTTTTTTTGGAATTCGGTCGACCGTTCCAGAAAAAGGTGCGCGAATTTCGGTAAACGATAAATGCAACTTTGCCATCGAAACGGCTGCGTTTGCTTGTTCTAAACGAGCTTGTGCCACCAGTTGTTCGTTTCTGGAAACAATATTTTTGTCGGCTAGTGTTTTGGCATTTTTCAATTCAATAGCTGCTGCTTTTGCTTCGGCCTGAGCTTTTTGCAGTTCGGCTTGATACAAGCGCGGCATGATTTTGAAAAGCAACTGACCTTTAGTTACGAATTGGCCTTCATCAACGTAAATATGTTCAAGAAAACCACGTTCCTGCGCGCGAATTTCGACGTTCTGTACCGAGCGAATTTGCGCGACATATTGTTTTACAAACGTGGTATCTATTTGAATTGGAGCCGTTACAGCAAAAGTAACATTCTCTTGTTTTTCGGTTTCTTTATGGGCGCAGCTGGCACTGCCAAGGCATACCAATACGGCAGCCACAATCATTTTTTTGACCATGATCAAACGATGTTTTTTGCGCATGTGCGCAAGAGTTTAAAGGATTTTTGTTAGGAAATTTGTCCCGAAGGACGAACATCGGTGCGACAACTTGTCGCCGTTAATCACAGTCTGAGTACCCGAATGAAAAGATAGATCGGGCACGAACGTCCGATTTGTTTGTGGAAACTACCAGGGATTAGTTGCTTTTGGCGGAAAGAAATAAAAGAAACGAAACCCGATTCGCTTTTGCTAGCTAGTAGCGCAACAAATGGTTTAAAAGAAGGCTGCGATTCGGTTTCATGATCTTCCTCGCTTTCGTGATCTTCTGAGAAAAAGACCTCTTTACTATGGGTGTCCACAGCCGTAGAGGCGCCTTTAACTACTGTTTTTGTCTTGGAAAAAGTACTACCTACTAGACTTATATCCGTTGCAAATGAAGTAGTTGCAGACAATAGAAGCCCGCTAACAAAGAGAATTAAAAACGATTTAAACCACTTCATATACGCCACAAAGCTAGGTACAAGTATTGAAAAAAATAGCTTTTTTCTTTGAATTTTAACAGTAACGCGTACTATATCGATTTAGTTGTTGAAATCTTAGAAGCTTTTTTGATGAAAAGCTAAAAATAGATTCCAGTGTTTGATCACCTAAGCCAATTACGAGTTCTAAACTGTGATTTGTCGACAGAACTTTTTTAGATTTTTGAAGATTTTTACGGATTTCCCGTAATGCTATGTCGATTTTTTTCGGGAACTTCGCCCGAAACGGGAAGGGGAAAACGGGTTAATCCCAACGAAAAAAAAACGAAACACGGTTACGGAAAAAC
>NZ_JAIXYH010000028.1 GCF_027490375.1 Flavobacterium sp. | reverse complement strand
GCCAAAGTGGTGGCGTGTGCGGGCGTTTTTGGCGCGGCGACCAGCGGAAGCCCCGCCAAAAGCTGCCCAAACCGCCAACGCGAAGGCGGTATTGCAACGAAAAGCGGGAATAGCCGCATGAAGAAGTAAAAATGGCTTTAAAAAAGTAGTTGCTTGGGAAATTGCTCACTGACTTGAGCGCGCACTACTTTCGTTTAAGGCCTATTCTGTGTAGTAATTACGCGACTGTTATTTCCAAGCGGATACGAGCGTTAAATCAACTTTGTCCTTACCCTAATTTTCTTAAGTTTTGGTATGGGCTTCGAAGCTACTTCTACGACGATTTGTATTCGTCTTTAAAAAGAAACTCCATATTCTTGAATGGTAGCAAATCGTAAGCCGTTATTTCCAGTAAATTAGCTTGCATTAACGGAAGTTGTTTCATTTCCTGGTGAAAAGCGTCAAGGGATTCGTATTCGAATATATCGATAACCAAGCCGGGCGTTGAGGTGAGGTAAAATTCGCGCAATTTACCGCTGAGATACAGTTGCCAAGCCATCTTTTCTTCGTCGGCCAAATAGGGCAGAGCTTGCGCAAGTTCGACACCGTCTTTTAGTTTAAAGAATGCAATAATTTTCATTTTGTTTTGGGTGTTGGGTTTTTAGTTGATGTATCAGTCTTTTTTAGCTTTCGATTTTATGCGAGCTGACGGTTTCTGGCAGCGTTAATATGCAATCTCAACACGGTCTCTTTCGTGGTATAATTTCCAGAATTGTTCGGCAATTTGTTTTGGTGAATGCGTCTGGCTTTCTGGGTTTATCCAACCTGCAATTGTTACCGTTCCGACGAATACCTGTTTGCTCTTTAGTACTGTATGTAATTGAAAAGCTAAATTTTTAATGCCTGCTTTTCCCAACGAAATAGAACCCATATTAGGATCGGGCGTATGGGCACTGGCACCTCCAGTAAGCAGAATCGCGCCTTTGCTTTTCTGTAAAAAAGGTAGCACTTCTTGAACAGCTACAAGAACATTGCCGACACTAATTTTGAAGCCGTTGGTTAAGTCTTCAATGGTTTCTTCAAGAATGTGTTTCATTCGGTAATCCACCGCGTTGTAAGCAAGAACATCTACTTGGCCGAGTTCGTTGCTTAGCTCCTTTAGCGCAGTGATCATTTGTTCGGTATTGGCTAAATCTGCCTCTTTGAAATGCGCGGTAATTCCTTTTTGTGCCAGTTGATCTCGGTATTTCGTCAGGTTGTGTCGGTTTCTACTAATCATTCCAATTGTAAAACCTTCGGCACCAAATTTTTCTGCGATTCCCAAGCTTAATCCGGGACCCATTCCTAAAATTATTAGCACTTTTTTCATAATTATTACATTTTGTTTTTATTTGATTTTTCCTTTTTTAGTTCATCTTCGACAGCATCGACATTCATTGCATTCAGACTGTTTGAGGGTGTAACGCCATCTAAGTTACCGAATTTACCATTTAGCTCTTTGATTATTCTTTTTTTGCTTTCAGAATTAAGATTTTTCTTTTCTTGTAATTCTATTGCTACTAAATTTCGAATGGTTGTGATGTATTCTTTTTGAAAAGCAGTAAGTTCTTCTATGGATCCGTGTGCACCATGTCCGGGATAAACAATACTGTGGGGTGGATATTTTTGAGTAAATTGATCAAGATGTTTTAACCAATTGGCAGTATGTCCCTCAACGAGATAAGGTATCATTTTGTTATTTATTAAATCGGATGCAAAAACAATGTCGGTTGATTTTATCTGAAAAGTGTTTAGGCTTTCCGACTCTCCATTACGATAAGTGTCGAAAAGTAATTCAAGGCTACCCAAATTTAGGACGGAATCAATTGTTTTAGCTGGAATAGGTAC
Organism: Flavobacterium sp.; assembly: GCF_027490375.1. Lineage (GTDB taxonomy): Bacteria > Bacteroidota > Bacteroidia > Flavobacteriales > Flavobacteriaceae > Flavobacterium. The sequence continues at coordinate 12,822 of NZ_JAIXYH010000028.1, read as the reverse complement.
ATTATTTCCAAAATCACTACCTATAAACAGTTTGGTTGATCTAATGTATCCGTTTTTATCTGTTGCGATATCGACTTTGGTTTCTAGGGAAGAATAAATTGGAACTTGAGGGAAAACAGTAGCTATTTGCTCAAGGCCCCCAAAATGATCGGGATGTGCATGGGTGATTATGATGGCCAGTAGTGGTTTTTTAAAACTTTTTATCACTTCGGCTAGTTTCTTTGCTTCACTAGTTGTTCTTAACGCATCGACCAATATTATTCCCTCTGTTGTAATAATCAGATGTGCATTGACAGAACCTGGTGCGTCTGATGCATAAGTATGAATGTAAACGTTTGGTTTATCACGAAGTAGCTTTTCGCCGTTGGCAGGAAAGTCGGAATTGTAAATATCTGATTTAATCTTCCAGTTGCTGCCTTCTTTTGCAAGTGTTAAGAAGAATTTTCCATCGTCGCCTTGAATTGATGGATTGCTCGATCTGAAATGATATGAACCCATCATGGTAGCTAATTTTTGATTTGGACCCACAAAAACTTTATCGACTACGTGCCATAATTTCACATCTGGCGATGAAGTGATAAAATTGTAATTATCTCTTACCGAATTCATTCCCATGCTTTTACTGTTGTTGGGAGGCAACCAATACATTTCGTTTGAATCGTATAAATTTAAAAGAGTGGGCAGGTCTTTTTCGTGGATAGCCTTATTGAAATCATCGTTTACATTCAGTAATTCACTGACTAAAGTTGCAATTTCTACTTGTTCGACTTTTTCAATTTTAGCAGCTTCTGACTTTTTTTGACAAGCGCAAGCTGCAATTAAAAGAGCCATAAAAAGGGAAAGGCTTAACCTATATGATTTGCTCATTTTACTTAGCTTTTAAAATTTTACTAACGATTTTCAGATATTTTAAGGTAGCTTTTCGTTGAATTTTGCTTCCATCGTTATTTCCTATTTCTAACAATGAATTTTTAAGCATGGGTAGGGTATTTTTTAATAAATTTTGAAAATCATCTTTTTGATTCTTTTGAAGTGTCTGCATGGATATAAATACATCTTCTGAAATGGATTCATTAAGATAATCACCTTGTATTCTGAAATCTTCAACGACAGAAAATAGATTATTGTTTTCGTCGTGCCTTCTCGATTTTTGAGTGCTTTGTGCTTCTTTTGTAGACGCAACAGCGAGAACTTTATCAACTAAATCTGGAAATAACTGATATGCTTTGTCAAAAATGAAAGCATGTGTACTGCCGTATAAATCTCTTGAAGGATTAGTTGCTGCAAAGGCAATTAATTGCGCAACTAACTCTGGATTAACGATGGGCGGTGCAGGTTTAGGTACACTTCCGATTTTGCTCAAACCTGTATTGTAAATGGGCGTATTAGTACCGTAGGGCATAATGTTAACGAGATTGATCGGCACGTTTTCTTGTAGTAATTCAATTCGTAGGGCGTTTATCATGCCTTGCATTCCGAATTTAGCAGCGTTGTAGGACGATGAGTAGGGAAGGGCCATTTGGCCTAACATTGAGGAGACTAAAATTAAAGAAGTTCCTTCCGCTCCTTGAGATATGTTTGACTTTAAGTGTGGTAGAGCTGTCCAAAGTGTTTTGGCCATTCCCATAAGATTTACGTCTATTACGCGCTGAAACTCCTCAGGTGTATGATCTTCGAATTTTGCGGTAACCCATGAGCCCGCCGTTGAGATCCAAGTATCAATTTTACCATATTCTGTAATTGCAAAAGTACCTAGTGCTTTAATTTCATCGATATTTAAGACATCGGCAATGCAAAATTTTGCAGTACCACCTTCATTCTCAATTTCTTCAACTAAACTTTTTAAGCCTTTTTCGCCGCGTGCTGATACAATAAGTTTAGCACCATTGCGAGCTAATAGTTTTGCCGTAGCTCTACCGATACCGCTTGATGCACCTTGAACTACAATAATCTGTTCATTTATATTTTTTAGTTTCATGATTTTATTGCATGACGTTTTTTGAGTTTGTTTTGAATTCGCTAGCAAAGAGGAATTCCCAAGATTGAAATGGTTTTAATTCAAACCAAGTGGCTTTTAGCATGCCCGCTTTCATTAAAGGTAAATTCTGATTGGCTTTCACAGCATGTTCTAAACTATCAAATTCCTGAATCATAATTACCTCGCCCGGATTTTGAGTTAACCAAAACTGTCTTAGTGTTCCACTTAAGTAAGCATTCCATGCAAAAAACTCCTCTTTTGGAAGTAAGTTAATTACTGCTGTTGGATCGGTGCCCTCTACGACGTTCCATTTGACTAAAAGCTGCATTATAGTATTTTTTAAAATTCTTTTCTTAGGAATATTCCTGTGTTAAGATCTAAATTCCAATTGGCTCCTGACTGTGTGAAATCGGATGCCATACCCACTTGAAAGTACTTGTTACTGACTCCGATTCGAGGTCTTTGAGCTGAAAATTCATTGCCATACTGGTTAAAGTTAGCTACCAATTCCAGTTGTAGATACCAGTTCCATTTGGTATTTATTGGAGGTTGAAATCTGATGAAACTAAATAAATGATACTTGAATTCTTTCAAATAACCACAATTTAGCCATGCGTATATCATTGTGTTTTCTGATTTTTTAAGGTATTGCGTTCCCAACTTTGGCATCCATCCCTCGGAAGTTATCAACATCTCATTTGCCACTCCAACCCCGTTTTTGATCTCATAGGCGGTAATGCCCGATATAAAATAAGTAGTGTTGTTGTTATAATCTGCTGTAAACCGATTTCTGTTAAAAAACAGAAATTTGCTATTTACAGCGAATGGTTTTAGCCATTGAATATCTCCTTGAAAATTTTTATTGCCCCCAAATAACTCAATAGATTGCGCTCTTACTGTTAATGTAGTTCCTATCAAGATAACAAGAATCACTAATAAGTTTTTCACTAACTTTTTATTTGCTATTTGCTGTTTGTACGTTTTTCAATACGGCATCTTTAAGAATAGGATAAAGAATAAACTCGTACTCCAAATTTGTAGCACTTACAATATTGTTTATTATTTTCCCGTCTTTAAAAGTCATTACGTGTACTTCTTTCAAAGACGCAATTTGGTTAGTGGGTTTCAAGCCAAAAAATTCGCCTTTAAAATGATTAATTGAATTGAATCGAATCACTACTTTGTCGTTTACAGCAAAGCTTTCATCAATGGTAAAGTCGACTTGCGGCCAAGCCTTTAAGAAATTTGAGAAAATTGACTTGTATTCTTCGAGTCCATTTATTGGACCGGTTGGTTTTAATCCCGTTTGGACAACTACATTTTGATCCACACATTCGTCAAATGCACTTAAATTGCCTTTGTTCAATCCTTCATCGACGAATTTAATAGCAGTTTCAAGATTTTTTTCTTGGGTGGACTTTTCAGCTAAAGACGTATTTTCATTGTTGGTAGATACGCTTTCATTTTCTTTTTTATTACAGCTAATTGTTGTAATTAAAAGCATTGCAATACAGGAAAGGATAAATTTTGTTTTCATAATTTTATTTTTAATAATTTTCTAAAGGTATTTTTAAAGCAGGGTTTACATTGTTCAGTTTTTGCTGCTATTGTTTAGTTTTTGCTATTATTTGAAAATTTGAATATGTTCTGTAACGAATTGCTCAAAATTAATTGGCTGAATTCCAGTTACCTCGGCAACATCGTTACTAATATTAGCAACATAACCTAATTTCGTTATGTTGTCTAATTCTAAAACCGCATTAATTGTAAAGTCATTCATGCCGTATTCTTTGTAAGCATTTCCTAAATCTTCGGGCGATAAATCAATATATTTTATGTCGACACCTAATTTATTGGAAAGTACCGTTGCCATATCTCGATTAGAAATGGCCCTTGGGCCTGTTACTACATACGTTTTTCCGTTATGTACACTACCTTCATTAATAATGGTCGCGGCTACTGCTGCAATATCTCGCACATCTACTAAGCCATTCTTTCCTTCGCCTGCGGAGCCATAAAATGCTTGTTGTGCTTTTATGGTACTAAGACTTCCAAAAATATTTTGAAAGAACGAGGCTGGCTGAATGATTGCATAGGGTATTCCACATTCCTTAACCAATTCTTGAACTTTACCGTGTAGTTTACCCATAACGATAGGGGCGTCTGGCGATGCGCCATTAGCCGAGGAACGTACCAATTGTTTAACCCCTGCTCTTTTGGCTGCATTTATGATTACAGTTGCCTGCTCCACCATGTTTTCGATAAGTGGCGATACAAAGAGAAAGGCGTCGATGTTTTTAAACGCGTCAGGAAGTGAATCGGGTTTGGCAGCATCGGCTACTACGAAAGAGATCCCGAGTTGAGCTAATGCATCATTTTGTTGAGGTTTTCTAACCATGATACTCACCTTATGTCCTTGTTTGGCTAATAGAATAGCCACTGCTGTACCGATGTTCCCGTTTGTAACTAGTATGTTTTTCATGATTTAAATTTTTTAGTGTTCTATTTTTTGAAATTGTTTTTCAACTAATGTTGCGAGGAAGGCGAAGAGGATTCCTAAAAGTGCCGGTGTAATAATTCGTAAAATGGTGTCTTCGGAAGGTGCCTTACCGACTCAAAAGTACGCTACCAATCCGATAAAAAAGCCAGAGGACATGTTCACTACATCGTATTTTTTTATACTTAAAATGAGTAGAATAGCCGTAAAAGACGCTAGAGGCATTGCCATTTTTATACTTCCTACAATTGGAATTAATACGCCTGTGAAATTCCAAATTGCGATGGAGAGCAGAATGCCAAGTAAAAATGTGGTTGTTAACTTGAAGATGTCGGTAGTGTCCTTTACAAGTAAGAGGAATGTGGTAAAGAGCAGATAAAATATCCATCCTTTTATTTCAAACATAGTTTGAAAAATGATCCCAAAATTGGCGATTATTGCTATGCAGATATTTTTTCTCATTTCTTTGGTGAAAAAAGTTCTCCCAAATAGAAATCGGGGAGAACTTGAATTCTCTATTCATACAGATCAGTCCAAATTGTTTTATACTGCGTGTAGCTTTCAAAGCTTTCAATGCCGTGTTCTCTTCCATAGCCTGATAGTTTAAATCCGCCGAATGGAGCCGACGGGGAGTAATGGTGCCATGTATTTGTCCAAACAGTACCAGCTTTAATTCGGTTTGCTGCGCGAATGGCTTTTTTTAAATCTCGGGTTTGTACTCCAGAAGCTAAACCATAGGGCGTGTCGTTGGCAATGCGAATGGCATCTTCAAAATCATTAAAGGGAATGATGGGCAAAACTGGACCAAAAATCTCTTCTCGGGCAATTTTCATATCGTTGGTTGCATTGAGAAAAACGGTAGGCTCAATGAACCAACCTTTTCCATTTACTTGTAGTGCTTTTCCTCCGGTCGCCAAAGTTGCTCCTTCATCAATACCACTTTGAATGAAATCCAGTGTTTTTTGCCAAGCGCCTTTACTGCTCATCGGGCCGTAAGTTGATTCCGAGTCAAACGGATCGCCCACTTTCGCTTGTTTTACTCTTTCGATGAATTTCTCGGTAAATTCTTTATAAATCGATTTTTCTACAAGCAAGCGTGTTCCGGCTACACACACTTCGCTTTTGTTCCAAAACATGGCGAAAAACGCTAAGTTTACCGCGCGATCGATATCTGCATCTGCAAATACAATATTGGGCGATTTACCTCCTAACTCCATTGTAGTGTGTTTCATCGTCAAGGCACTGTCTCTAACAATTGATTGTCCAACTTTGGTCGAACCAGTGAAGGCAACTTTGTCGATATCCGGATGGGAGGTAAGTACATTTCCTACCGTTTCTCCCGGTCCGATGATTAAATTATAAGATCCTGGAGGCATGCCCGCTTCGTCCATGATTTTTGCGATGGTAATTGCCGAAAGTGGTGTTTGTGAGGCAGGTTTGTGAATGAAACAATTTCCGGAGGCCAAGGCGGGTGCAATTTTGCTTACCGTAAGAATCAGCGGAAAATTGAAAGGCGTGATTGCCGCTACAATGCCCAGCGCTTCTCTGCGTGTCCAAGCCATTAAATCCTCTCCCGGAATTCCTTCAACAGGTTTTACCGAGCCTTCTAGTTTGGTGGTCCATCCTGCATAATACCGGAACATATTCGCGATGTGCGGAATATCAATGTGGGTAACATCGCTATAGAGCTTTCCCATATCAACAACTTCCCGATGCGCTAACTCTTCGGCATACTTACCTTCAATAAGATCGGCTATTCTATTTAATATTTTAGCTCTTTCAGAACCTTTCATTTTGCCCCATGGGCCATTTTCAAATGCTTCTTTAGCTGAGGCGATAGCTTCTAAAGTATCTGCTGTTGTTGCTTCCGCAATTTGAGTAATCACTTGTTCGGTAGTCGGATTAATGGTGTCAAAAGTTTTACCATTAGATGCATCTTTAAATTTTCCATTTATGTAGAGCTTACCAGGCTCAATGGGATAGTTGTGCCCTTTCTCCGAGTTTATCGCTGAGGAAGAAGCTTTTTTAATGTTTCCTAATGTGTGTGCCATAACTTATTTTTTAGTTAATAATTAAAAATGATTTTAGTTTTTGCTTGGAATGTCGACCGATTCTGTAAAGTCGGGCGAATTGTCATTCTATAATTTCAGGACTACAATTTTGCTTTCTTCTATTCCGGTTGCAGGTGGTAAATACATTCCGCCATTGGTAGAAATATATAGGCGCAATCCATTTTTTGATTTTTGTAAAACACATGCCGTACTTCCTGAAACACCTTGAGGTTGTTCGGCAATAATGGTTATTATCAAATTGGGGGTAATTTTAATCACGCTGTTATACACATGAGTGGTAGCGTATATATTGCCTTTGTCATCAAATATGAAATCATCGATGTTTACTTGACTGGCGTAAATTTCTGGTTTGAGCGGTTGATTGTTTTCAGTCTCAATTTTTAGCAATAATTGTTTTTGCGTATTAGAAACGTAAACGGCATTTTTGTACTTTTTAATGCCGTTGGCCGCGGGAGTTGGATTTTGAGTAGTACTTCTTTTAAGAAGATCATCTTCAAGCCAATTAATAATGGTTTTCTTTCTGACATTAACTTTCCAAATACAACCTTTGTAGCTATCGGCAATTAAAAAATCATCCTTTTCAAGGTGTGTAATCCCGTTGAGAAAAATAGCCTCTGGTACGTCCATTAACTTTTCTACGGTACCGTTTCCTTTCAAAAGAAACAATACAGGTTTATCGTCTTTATCAGATCCTGTGAGTATAAAGTTATCTTTACCATAGGCAGCTATTCCGGCAACTTTTCCGTTTACTGTTGCAAATTTTGATTTGCTACCAGTCTGATCGACCTTATAAACTATCCCGTCTAAATGACTGTTAACCAATAGTTCGCTATTTGGAAGCAGCACTAAATTTTCTAAAAATGTGTTTTTAGGAAATTCACAAAGCGTCTTCGATTCTGCGACGTTTTTTGTCGTTTTTTTGAAGATATCAGGAAGTTCTTGCGACCATGATACCTGATTAAAGAAGAATAACAATAAATACGGAATAGGTTTACAAAGTGTTTTCATTGTAGCTGTTTTTAGAAGTTAAATTGTAATTGCGTTATAATTTCATCTTTACGTTGATCGACAACCGCTGTACTTGCTTGATTTGCGAAAGCTGCATTACCTGTATATATTGGTCGGTTTCGATATAGTACTGAAAATTTTATCTTATTTGATTTTATGAACCAGTTTACTCCAGCTTCATAAACTTCCAAAGGGTCGAGCAAGGCATCAAGCTTTGTGTATTGATAGGTTCCAAATACTCCTATTCTTGACGTTCCGAACCAATCTTTAGGCGTTATGTAACCCAATTTAGTATAAAAAGAATCTCCCGTACCTGTCGACGGAAATCCGGTTCCGCTTCCGTTAATCGACGACGCTCCCTGTCCGGCCGTTGTGATATTTAGCACAGGTGAAACGGTATAATAGTTAGCGCCTAAATCGATGTGGTAGTAAGCAAAGTATGCAGCTACACCATCTAGTTTTGTGCTAAAGGGATACATTACGGTTGCATCAACGGCAATTGCAAATAAATCTGTTTCATTTCCCCTTTTTATTAGTAACGGATTGCTGGGGCTTTCAGGAATTGCGGGGTCTTTCGCTTCAATTGCTTCTGGGGTAAGCATGCCATTGTTTCTGAAAATAAAACCAGAGCCAATATTTAGAAGTCGCTTTTCCCCGTGATAGGTATTCGTTTCGTAAGGAGTAACGTGATTTTCTTTTTCCCAAAAATTGTATTCAAAATAGCCTTGAATTAGCATACTGGTAGCCGCCGGATTATGATAGGCAACATTAAGCTGTGCATTTTTAGCTTCACCATTTACAGCCCCGCCGTTTGGCGATCCTTTACCGGTATTGGCTTCATATGTATTTGTACTTACAGTGAATGGCTGGTTAATCGAAATGCGGTAATTTAGATTTTGAAATTCTCCCTTGGCATAAATCCCCATCATTCTGCCTAATCGATCTAATCTATTCCAAGTTACTTGCTGAAATAAAGGATGATCGAGATTTATAATGCTTCCAACTCCATCGACATTGAGCCGAGATAAACCAGTCCATTGATGCAAACCCGCGCCAATAAAAAGGTGTTTATTCATTTTATACTCTCCGTAAGCGTCTAATAATCCAATATTTAGACCTTGTTGGAAAGAATTTTCACCCGAATTACTCGAGGCCGAGAGATTAACTAAAACCATAGCTTCCGGATTTATTTGCGCTACGCTCGTTAAAACAAGTCTCCTTACACTAAAGTCGGTTTCACTGCTCCGAATCTGCTCTTTGTATAAACTTCCGGGATTTAAGTTTGCGTGTCGAACCCAAGTTTGCAAAAGTGCTATAAAGCGAAGCGATGCAGAACCCGATTCGTTTAAGCTGATTTTGCTTTTTTCTTCCGTAAGAGATTTATTTTGTGACTCTTGCGAAAACGCCAAAGTAGAAACGAATAAGGTAATCAAATAGGTAACTGCTTTTTTCATGATTCTTCACTCTTCAATTTTCTTAAGTCAAAGTTATTTTGCTCAACTGCATTGAATTGTTTGGTTCTTGTGACTTTTGTTTGAATCTTGCTTTTATTTTGGAAGAACGAAGTAATTAACAGCTTGAAATAGCCAAAACAGCTGTGCTTTTATATCGAATTTTGAAGAAAAATGCCGTTAAACAGTACGCAAATGTCTTTTTTAAACGTATGATCTTTAATATAAGATGGTAACGCAAGAAATTACCGCAAAATCAATTTAGATTTAAAAATTGTCTTTCTGCGTAATACGAGGGAAGTTTGTTTGGGGAAAGCCAAGTGTCGCAACCTAAATTTATGGATACTGTTTTTTATCCGTGGTGCGCTGAAGTAAAAAACTGCTTAGATATAGAAATCAGGGTTACGTATTGTGTTGAATACAGCTTAATGCAATTTTTTAAATTTTAAAGGAACTACTTCAAAAACACAACGGAGCTGCTATTTCTTAATTGGCTCAAGTTGCGAACTATTGTTGTTTGGAACTGAAACGTGTTCCCAATTTTATAGATTTATGGAATGAATTTGATTGCATTTTTCTTACAATTTTTCAGAAGGAAATGCAATTGTAAATTTTGCGCCGTTAAGGTTTTCAATTGCAAGCGTTCCATCGATCTGTGTAACTAAATCTTTCACTAGTTGCATTCCTAACGTATCTTGTTTTTCGAATGCTTTCTCAGATATTCCTTGGCCGTTATCTCTAATGATTAGCTCCAACAAATTGCCGGTCTTTTTTTGTAAGTCTATATTTATTTCGCCCTCGTTTTCAACGAATGCGTGTTTAAGCGAGTTATTTACGAGTTCGGTTACAATTAGTCCTAATGGAATTACCGTTTCGATATCAATAATAATGTTATTGGTGTTGATATTGATTGTGATGTTTTTTCTATCTGAATCAAAGGAAACCAAAAGATGTTTCGTGAGTTTTAATAAGTACTTTTGGAAGTCAACCGTGGATAGATTTTCAGATTGGTATAGCGTTTCATGAATTAATGCCATTGATTGAATACGAATCTGGCTTTTGTAAAGAAAATCACTTTCATTGTTTTTTTCATTACTTCCTCGGGCTTGAATGCTAAGAAGGCTGTTTACGAGTTGTAGATTATTTTTTACGCGATGATGGATTTCCTTCAGAAGAATTTCTTTTTCATGAAGCGACAGTTCTAGCTTTTGTTGCGTAGATTCTAACATTACATTCTTGTTATCGATCACATTTTTGCTGTCTTGAAGATTTTTATTTGCTATTTTCTTTGACCGAAAAAGCCAATACAGCACGATAGATATTCCAATTAAGGAAAAAAGAATGAGGAGAATAATCTTTTTCGATTGATGTTGTTTTTCTATGGCGAGGTTTTGAATTTTATTTCGTTGTTTTAGCAACTTGTTTTCAGTTTCTTTTTGCTCAGTATCGTATTCTATTTGTAATGTGATGAGTTGATTGCTTTTGATTTCGTCAAAAATGGAGTCTTTAATGATTTGGTATTTTTGAGAATAGAAGTAGCCTTCTTTGTAGTTTCCAGATTGTGCATATAAGTCTGCGAGCAGCTTATAAACGTCGCGTTTTTGTTCTGCTAAATTGTATTCTTCGCTGATATTTTTCGCTTTTAAGTAGTAAATTTTTGCGTCGTCAATTTGCTTCAAGTTTTGATAGGTATTACCCAAGTTACTATAGGTTTCTATCATGTGATATTGATTCTTGTTTTTCTTGTCGATTTCCAATGCTCTTTTAAAGCAAGAAATAGCTTTCTTGGTTTGTTTTTTGCCGAAGTAAATTTTTCCCAGATCGTTGTACGATTTTGCTATTCCTTGTTCGTAGGGAATAGATTTAAAGAGTTCTAAGCCTTTCAACACATATTTTTCGGCTTCATCAAATTTTTTAGTCGCTATTAATACACTTGCAATCGAGAGATAGTCGGATGCAATCCATATTTGATTATTAATTTTTTTTCCAATTTCGGCAGATTCTTTAAACTGCTTTAATGCTAAATCATAAGCATAAATCTGAGAATACGTTTCGCCCAGATTATTTAAAGTGGTTTTATATCCTTCGATTTGCTTTACTTGCTTAAAGATTTTCAGCGCAAGAAGATAGTACTTGATGGCGATATTGTAACTCGACATTTTACTGTACGTGAACGCGAGTTGACTATATGTATTTGCCAAATTTGGTAGCGATTCCTCTTTTTTAAAAAGGCTTAAAGCTATTTTGAAATTCTCTAACGATTCTTTGTCTTTCGATTCCGTTCGTAGTGTATACGCTAAGAGGAAATGACCTTGCGCTTTGTAAAAGTCAAATTTTAAACGATTAGCCTCACGAATCAATAAATGTGCGGTTTTTTGTGCTTCTTCATTGCCCTCAACGATACTTTTTCCGATTCCTAAAACATATAAACCGTACAAATAGTCTTTATAACTTTTTAATCGATAAGACATTTTTACAGACGACTCCGTTAATACTATTGTCCTCTTCGGATTAGACGAATAGTATTCGTACGCTAAATCATTCATCAAACGCACTTTAGTTGTATCTGCTCGCGTTTTTTTGATCAATATTTCAAGACTATCAATTGTGGATTGTTGTTGTGAAAATACCTGAAAATGCAAGAAAAGCAAGACAAAAGCAAAGCTGTATTTGCTGGATAGCGCGTTATTTAGTTGTCTCATCTGAATTGTTTCTTTTCTTGAGTAAACAAATGTTTCTATAATTTTCTGGAGTATAGCCAGTATGCTTTTTAAAAACTTGACTAAAATGAGACTGATTTTCAAAACCAACTTCTAGAGCAATTTGCAAAACATTCATGTCTGTCTCAGACAACAAGGCTTTCGACTTTTCGACTTTTACTTTCGCGATATAATTTGCAGGCGATGATTTTATGAAATGCTTAAATGTTCTCGCAAAATGAAAAGTACTCATATCCACCAATTTTGCCAAATCGGTTAATTGAAGTCGCTCATCCAGGTGAGTATTGATGTAATCGATAACTTTTCTGATTTTAAATGGTGTTCCCGATTTTATGAATTCCTCTGGACTGTGCGATAAGTCGATTTTTCGATGTGCGAAATTACTCAACGCAATCTCCAAAGCTACAAAGATATCATCTTGTTTAAACGGTTTTAGCAGATATCCAGACGGCCGGGTTTTTTTTGCTTCAGATAAGGTTAGTGTGTCTGCGTGCGAAGTTAGATAAATGAAAGGAATTATATCTTTTTCAATTAAAAATCTGCCCAGATCTATTCCGCTTTCTTCGCCTTTTAACTTGATGTCTATAATTGCAATATCTGGTTGTTCTTTCTCGATTATATCTTTAGCTCGGGCTACGGTGGGCGCATAGTCGCAAACAGAGTAGCCAAATTTTTCTAAAGCTTCTCTGATGTCACGAAAGATTAGAATTTCATCTTCGACAATTAAGATTTTTACGGGATAAAGCACGTTAAAATGTACTAAATGAGAAATCACGAAATTAGTCAAAAATTTTATCGCCAAGCTGCTGGCTTCTAAAGTTAACCTTGAGTTTACATAGAATGGGTTGATGCAGCTCGTACTTATTTTACGTGAGTTCGATGTAGAAAGTGAGATTATACTATTAAGACGACCACTGAGGCTAAACTTTACACGAAATGCACCTGAATTTGCGCACTAATTTTTTTGTAACGACATTCCGGCCCCGATTGCAGTGGAAATAAAGCCAAAGTGGTGGCGTGTGCGGGCGTTTTTGGCGCGGCGACCAGCGGAAGCCCCGCCAAAAGCTGCCCAAACCGCCAACGCGAAGGCGGTATT
>NZ_JAIXYH010000024.1 GCF_027490375.1 Flavobacterium sp. | reverse complement strand
GTTGCTAGTCCGCGTGGAAAAACGGTTTTTTGTACGGCTTGCATCGGCTTCCGCGGGTCGCCGCCGCGCGCCAACAAAAAAATCCGCTTTCCCACTGTGGGCTATCCACTGCGCTCGGGGCTGGGCGTGCGTGGGGTTGAAGACGTTTTCATCTTGGTGAGCAATTGTACAATCTTCGATTTCAGCAAACGGTTGAGAGATTTGTGTAGTATGATAGAGCAGAGATACACTTCAAGTCTTTAGATCTCTTAAAAATGTTAATTCACTTGAAATTAAAATCATCTGCTTTTTAACAAATTTTCCACGTACACACTGTAGGCTTGTTTTGTTTCCTGCTTTGAATTCCGATTGAAAATATGCTTTTCGAAATAATTATAATCTACACGATCTATGTAACTCGGAATACGAACAGTATCATGATCTGGATTAAGCAAATAATTATCGATTAAAATTAAAGAACCGCGCGACCTACTTATCATTTCATTTATGTAGAATTTACTTGAACAGCTATTTCTGCTGTTGACCCAATCACAGTATCTTGAAGTATCGTTTTTAAATCGGAGTAAATAATCAATCATATCAAAATTAGATATATAGAAATCTTTCACAGCGTTTTCATACAATTTTGAATCTCGCTGTAAATTAACTCGATTATAATTGTTACAATCTATTTTACTTAAGGTGAGTGCTGGGTCTCGAGTAAAGTTATACTCCAAATCACTTAAAATTTTATCGTAAGCTGGATATTCTTTTTCGCAACTTAACGACAATACTGCTAAAAACATTACAATATAAACTTTCATTATTCAAAAATTAATTTTTTCGGAAATAGATTCTACTCTGATAAATTTTACCATTAGGCGCGCGATACGTGGGATTAGGTAAGCCGTAAATAGTTGGAATATCACGTGGATGATGAATAAATAAACCATCTCGTCCCCATTTACTTGCAACCAATGTCGCTTCGCCTTTACTATTAACTTCAACCACAATTGCTGAGTGAGTTGCACTAGGTCTCTGCTTTTTCTCATCCCATGCATAATAAACAAGCCTATCTCCTACTTGATTGGCTTCACTAAATGGTATCATGTGGTAGCCCCCTGTATCTCTATAAGGATCGTTGTCCCAAAAAGGTGGAGAATATACATTACCTGGGTCACTAGGATCTCCTTTGGAATTATGCCAAGCATAAGAATGACAATTAAAGGCTAGTGGATTTAACAAGCCGTTAATATATAATGGTGTTGGAGGACCAATCTGTCTTTTTTTTGGTGTATTTTTATTCATTGGGGGATCACCATCGGGAGTAGCACTTACTATCCCCACCAGCATCCCTTCCCAATCTCCGCCGGCATTTGCTTCGACCAGTAACAGTTGTAAAAGAACATCGGGTGGTGGAAGTAGTGCACGCTGCTCTAGAGTTCTGGGACAAAATACTAGATTTTTATTTTAATTTTGACCTATCCGCTAAATACAATGACTTATAAAATCTTTGATACAAAATTACTCGGAATTTATTATTGCACTGCGGCCTGACGTAAGCTCTCCTTCAAAAAAAACAGCATTCGTTGATATTATTTCACTTCTAAAAGAATCGCTAATTAAAAAAGGCCAAAATTTTCCTTGTCTTAGCTCTAATTGTAAAGAGAGGTTCTCACACTTTAACAATCCGCATAAAAATTTGAACTCCTCAGAACTTAGGAAATTTTTTAGATTCAGATACACCTCAGTTTTGGCTTTAGATCCAACAAATAAGGGCTCTTCACTAAAACTGCTTTTGTTTAAGAAAGAAGTATCTATAAGATCATTGATACTAACTTCTAAAAAATTTACATCATTTGCATCCATCGTATCACTTAATCTTTGTTTCTCAAAATGGATACTATTTGACCCCAAAAAGAACTTCATCTGAATGCAGGGCTTTTTGCCATTAAAAATTGTAAAATTCTTTGTTAAAATATAATTTTTATCCGACGTATTGCTAATCGAAAAGCTGATAAAAATACTATCGCCTATTTGTTTTAAACTTGGACTACTTATTTTTAATTCTTGTGCAGTTGTCGCGACTGAGAACAGCAGCAGTATCCAGTAAAATTTCAGATTTAACTTCATTTTTTTGATTTTTTGATCATTTGTGCCCAATGGCTTAACATTATTTTTGCTTTCGGATTTCCATACCTTAAATTCTATGAACTATGAACTGAGTATTCCTCCCGGAAACGATCAACAACAGGTCTGTTTTTCCAGCTATTATAGTCCATATCACAGTTGTATAAAACGTGTAATAATTCCGCTCCAAAAGTATAGACAAAGTCTAAATTACTTTTAATTCTTGTGTATGATAAGTTAATGTCCCAATTTCCACTTGGTAACATTACCGCTTCCCCAGTTGCCTCTATACCAAATTTTTCATCTACCAAGGTTTTATAAAAATTTAAATTTTCTAGCTTTGGTTCAGCATCATGGTATAGGTTATCTAACTCTGGAATCGCTTTACAAATCGCTATCATTTCTTGACCAGAAAAGCCAAAATTTCCATCAGGATCTATACCGCAACTTTCTGATAGTTCTCTAAATAAATTTACATCACCAATCTCACCAAAACTCACATTAGGGTTGCTGATCTTAAAAGCCAACAACTCCTCAACAGTCTAAATAATAATCAAACCATTGTTTTTCTTTACATCGTCTGCGGTATCGGTAGTATTACTCCCTCCACTACCAGCCTGCGTAAATTTAGAAGTTTCTCCCGGAACAACACGATCGCTGCGGCGGATATAGTTGCCGTTAGCGTCGTACATCTCAGCGCCGTTGTTATCCAACATCTGCCGGCCCGCTCCCCCACTCGG
>NZ_JAIXYH010000062.1 GCF_027490375.1 Flavobacterium sp. | reverse complement strand
TCGTCAAGCGGAAATTTAAAAATCTTATTATCTTTTAATAATCGAAAACCCTTACCGTAACTAAAAAACCAAATTTCGTTTTCATTGATTATTACAGCATTTCTTATAGCCAGATTTTTAGTGGACTCAAATTTTACAATTTTCTTTGTCGCCTTAAAATACTTGAATAGGCCAGAAGATGTACAAAGTAGAAGTGCCTCGGAATTTAGGCTACGTATTTGATTAACTTTTGCAGGAATCTTCGCAATTTCTTCGAATTTGAATCCATTTTCTTTAGTCTTTATAAATAATGAGGAAGTATTGCTATATCGGTCGTCTACAGCTGCAAAAAACGCGTCGTTGTTGTTGTCGTAAAAGAGAGCCGAGCAGTCATCATCTGTGTGAAGCACTTTGATTTTTTCGGTGTAATTACTTTTAGAAGTAAAACAAAAAATGGAGGTATAGCCAGTTACCCACACGTTTTTTTCTTTGTCTATAATCAGCTTGGAACGGTCGCGAGTAAAATTGTACTTCTTTTCCATCTTGCCGTTCTTAATTAAATAACCAGCTGCGGTTAAGACCGCGTTTGGCTCTAGCTCATTCACAGAGTAAAAAACTTGACTACGGGTAGATAGTAGTACATCGGGTTTGTAAGTCTTAAAGCGCTTTACTTCAAATTTTCCTAATCCGTCTGTAGCACTCCCGGCAAATAATATAGAGTTCGCTTCATCGTAGTAAAAAGAAGACAAATTTGATGGATCTAGTTTACTGCCGTGATACAGTTTTTTTAAATCTAAAGCCCCGGATTTAATTTTCGTGAGTTGATAAATTTCGACATTGCTGATGATAAAAACTTGATCGTTTGAAGCGTTCCAGAAGTAACTACGTTTTTTTGGTAATTTTCCAATGAGTTCGTTTGATTGTGAAATTCCTCTCTCGGTACATTCCCAGTAAACACCCTTCGGATCAATGTAGCCTAAAGTGCTTCCGAGCATAAAAACACTGTTGGTATCTGTGTATTCAAAAGGCTTTTCCCAGAGTTTTTTTCCGTACTTAGTATGAAATGAAATTCGTTTGTTTAAAAGCAGGAAGTATTTTCCATCACTCCTAAAATAGCGTACCTGACGTGCGCCGTAGTCGAGATAAACATTGGGAATACATTGTGCGTAGAACTCTCCGAATAACCCATCGACATAAATCGGAGTTTTGTACGCATGTTTTTTATTAAATCGTTTCGGTTGTCCTTTGTGAATCAGGATAATGTCGCTTTGTCCGTCTGTGTTGGTGAAAAGTGAATCGATCTCTTTTTTTCCAGCGATATACAGAAACCGATTGTTTGAGAAATTTTGATTTTCAGAGTTAAAAGTCTTAAACTCTTGCCCATCATAACGCACCAGTCCGTTTTCTGTCGTTAACCATAAAAATCCGTATTTATCCGGGACAATACTCTTTATACTGTTTTGAGGAAGTCCGGCTTCATCATCAAGCCAAGTAAACGAATCGAGTTGCGCAGATACATTTGCCGACAAAAGCAAGATAGCGAGCTGTATTATCCTAATGTTATGTTTCACATTCAAATGTTCTGTGTAGATAAAATACTACAAATTCAAAATTGTTAAAAAAATTAAGAAAAGTAATTTTGTTAATTGAAACTAAGGTAATCAACTTTTTTGTAATACACTAGCTTGTCGCGTTTAATTTATGTTGAACTGACGCGGTTTTCCGAGAGTTTGTCGTAAGGTCTTCGGAAGCTAAATCTGAGCTAGAGTAGGAGAAGAGTTAAAATTGTTAAGAACTGTTTGATGTGAGTTTTAAACAGTCTTGAAGCATGATTTAAACTTAGTTATTTTGTTTTGATAAGCTGATCTTAACGAGGTGGTTTATTGAATATTAATAATTGGATGTCAGGTTTTTACAGCTTGGTGTCCGTACTTTTTATCTTTATGATAGAAAGTTTTTTACGAACTGAAGGAAAATATTATTTGATACATATGTACAAATTTTTACAATCTACAAAGGCGTTAATTTTTATTTCGGTAATTGCATTTGGCTTGCAGTCGCAAACTACCTACTCTCAAGTTGTTGCTAACGACGACAGCGGAACCACACCACAAGGTAGACCACTTGCTTTAAATGTGCTTGCAAATGATACAGGTAACATTAATCCGGCATCGATTGTTATTACCTCATTCCCAGTAGGTGGAATCTTGCAGATAACTCCCTCTGGTATTATCACGTATTTACCTAACGGTAATTATACAGGTAATGACTCTTTTAGCTATCAAGTTTGTGATTTCACAACGCCTGTGCCGATTTGCGATGAAGCAGACGTTTCTGTAGTTGTAAATGCGTCGTTTATCGACCCTTGTTTTGAAGCCAACAGAGCTAAAACCTTCTACATGCCATTCCCTGAAAGAGATTTATGGGACGCATTAAGAAGATCTGCTAGTGACACCGGAGACAATGTTTTAACTAATACTGTAAGAAACGTAACGAGTATCAAGAGCCCATACCCTAACGTAATCATAACCTATGATCACTGGGAAGATGGGTATGAGTCAAATATTTCACTTCCAACGCAAGCTTCTACTTTAGTATGGGGTGATGGAAATCTCAACAACGGTATCGCTCCGGGGCATCCAACGGATATACTACCAGCAGGTGCAAGTATCGTGCTGGATAATGCTTTCGCTTATGATGCTTCGCGAGGAACAGTTGCGCCAATTGCTGATATACACTTCGACGGACGAGATAAGTTGTATTCATCAAACGATATTGCAGTTTCAAAAGTAACGGGTGACAATACAAATTTCGGATTTCAATCAGCAAAAACGGATGTTTACGATACAACGCGATTTGGAAATTTATTCGTAATTGGTTTTGGAGAGGATCTTGCCGTACCATTTGCAACTCCTACAAGTGCTGCATTTCGATATACAGCTGCTTTCATACGCGCGCAGTTTAACAATACTACAGTCTCTTTGGATTACGACGGAAACGGTACAGTAGATGTAACTCGCGTTCTAAACGAAGGAGAAGTGTGGTTTTACGACGGAGCGGGAGGAAATTCTGTTGGCGATACACCCACACAAAAAGAAGGTAATGTCAATCTTGTAAATGACTTGAAAACCGGTGCAGTAATTACATCAACCCAGCCTGTCGGCGTCGATGTATTATTTGGAGGGTTAGATAGTTTTGGTACTAGAAACATTAATATCTTTCAATCGCTATTTTTTGGAGATACTTACTATACGCCAGTTTCCGATCAAAATTTTGCTACAGGAACTGCTCAAGCTCCAACACGAGTTTATTTTTATAATCCATTGGCAGCTCCGATAACAATTAATTGGACGAGCAGTACCGCTAGCGGTAACGTTGTTGTACCTGCGAGCTCATCTGCCTTCTTAGCTTTGACAGGAACGAGCGGTTACAGATTTCAAAGTGCCGGAGGAGAATCTTATACAGCTATTCAGGTAATTGATGACGACACCGCAGGGTCAGGTTTCGATTGGGCATTTACACTAATTGCAGCAGAGCGACTAACAAATTTCTCAAGTATTGCGTGGGCACCGGGCTCTACTACAAATGCCGTTGCTAACAACGGTAATCCTATTTGGGTAACAAATGCAGGAAATGTTGCAGCGGATGTTTTTGTTAAGTTTGATGGTAATTTAAGTGCTCCAGGATCATTAGGTACTAATGCCTGCGGTCTACCTTTCGACTTTGTTGTCAATCTTGATCCGCTGGAGCAAGTAAAGATATTCGATACTGCAGACGGTGATCAAGGAGGTATTGCGGTTTTTTCATGCGGTACGCCCCTCGCAACCATTTACGGACAAGATGCTATTACCGCTAATACAGTCAATGCTGGTGGAGGTCTCCCCGGTTTGGATGTAGGTACGGTTATGCAACCAAAATGTCTTGACTTTTTGGTAATTGCAAATGACGATGTTGAAGTGACCGAGCCAAACACCCCAATTATCGTTGACATACTAATGAACGATGCAGGGTTTCTTTGTACATTAAATAGGTCAAGTGTTCAAATATTAACGCCGCCAACAAACGGAACCGTTCAAGTAAATACAGACGGTACAATTACCTACACACCAAATCCTGGGTTTAATGGCTTAGAAACATTTACTTACTTAGTTTGTTCTAACGAATTTGTAACAGGTTGCGATGAAGCACAAGTTAACATTAGAGTAACAACTTGTCCTGCAACGGCTAGCGAAGCTGTAGTGAGCGGACGCGTATTTGTTGAACAATTACCAGACGATGGTACTTATAATGTAGGAGAAAAATTACAAGGTGGTGTTCCTGTATTGTTGTTTACCGACTTAAACTGCAACAATGCTATAGACGGTGCCGATACGGCAATCCAATCAACAACTAGTGATTTATCCGGAAATTACAGCTTTTCTGTAGTTCCCGGTTTCTTCTTTGCGGATGATTTCGAACCGTCAGGAATTGCAGGTAATGATGGGTCGCTAAGTTTTAGTTCTTCTTGGATTGAATCAGGCGGAACAAACGACTTTGCTGCAGTACCAACAACCATCGGAATTGAATCGGGAACAAATAATAGTTTGATTTTAAATGGTCCAAACCGCACAGCTGCTAGGTCATTTAATGTGGTAAATGCCGTTTCAGCTTCTTTAAGTTTCAGATATAGAAGAGCCGCTTGGGACAATGCAGCCGATTTTGTTACCGTAACAATTACAAATGGCGCTACAAGTACCGTTACTACATTACAAGTGATCAATTTTAGTCAAACAGCTGCCGATGCTGGTTTTGCAACAATTACACTAAACGTTCCAACAGGTGCTCTAAATAACAATGGTTCTAATACTATTTCATTTACAACCAGCGGAGGAATTAGTAATACTAATAGCTTGTTTATCGATAATGTTCGCTTTACCTATGGCGTTAATAACGCATGTTACATTGCACGGCCTGATGTTTCAGGACTGGCAGGTCGATTTACAGTTTCAACGCTAAATCAAGCAAATGTTGGCCAATCGCCTCCATTGGTTGCTTTAGGTAATTGCGTTTCAGGACGCTTTTTAGGAGTACTTGCTAATTATACCGCAGTTGCGGATAACTTTAATATTGTAACCGATGTTCCTAGAGTTTTAAATATTCTAGCGAATGACACTCCAGGTGTTCCAAATCCCGCATCAGTAACAATAATTTCAGGTCCAACTAATGGGCAAGTGGTAGTTAATCCTGATGGAACAGTAACTTACACGCCTAATTTAGGTTATAATGGGCCAGACTCATTTCAATATAATGCATGTAGTATTGACGACCCTACAGTTTGTTCAACTACTACGGTTACATTAAACGTTGCTTGTACTAGTGTGGCCAACAGAAATACTATTACAGGAACAGTTTTTAACGATTTGAATAACAATGCCACTCAGAATGCAGGAGAATTAGGTGTTGCGAATGCTTCTATTCAGCTTTATCGAGATGTTAATACAAACGGTCTTTTTGATTCAGGAACCGATACACTTGAAACCACAGTTCAAAGTAGTGCTACGGATTATCAAATTCAAGTGGTTCCACCTACTGTCTCTAATACTTTACTTGACCAATTTAATACCGCTGGTAGCGGAACGGGAACAAACGGAACTGTAAACTGGACTAATCCATGGGTACAGTTAGGCGAAGTTGACGGTTTTGGAGCAGGTAGCGTTCAAGTAACGGGCGGTGCGCTTTCATTACAAAATACAGCTCGTGGTGCCAGAAGGTCTTTTAACCTAGCAGCTGCTGGTGCAATCAGTGCTTCACTTACTTATACATTTACTAAGACTGGTTTAGATGTCAATACTGACGGTGTTATTGTTGATGTTTCAAATGCGAGTGGCGGTACTTACACCACATTAAGCACACTGACAATTCCTAATGCCGGGGCACAAA
This sequence comes from Flavobacterium sp., assembly GCF_027490375.1. GTDB lineage: Bacteria > Bacteroidota > Bacteroidia > Flavobacteriales > Flavobacteriaceae > Flavobacterium. Next base: position 3,599 of record NZ_JAIXYH010000062.1, on the reverse strand, counting down.
GTTCTGGTGCGATTGATATTACTAGCTTTATTTCAACCGATACTACTGTTCGCTTCCAAACAACTGCTACAAATGCAACTGGTGATATTGTTACGATTGATAACGTTCTTATTACATATACTACTTACACTGGTGCGTCATACATTGTGAGATTAGGTTCACTACCTTCAGGCTTTGTGCAAACAGCTCCAGTATCGCCAAATTTTTATGCCGTTTCATTTACAGGCTCTGGCGCAGCATCTTGTTCTCGTAATTTCGGAGCTGTAGTCCAAACAGATTTGTCAATAACTAAAACAGTAAATAATAGTACGCCAACCGTTCCATCTAACGTAACCTTTACTTTAACTGCTTCCAATAATGGTCCGGGTAATGCTACAGGCGTTACTGTTAACGATTTGTTGCCATCTGGATATACATTTGTTTCAGCAACTCCTTCTTTAGGTTCATACAATTCTACCACTGGAGTGTGGAATATAGGTAACCTTAACAATGCAGCATCTGCAACTCTGACAATTACAGCGACTGTAAGAGGTACAGGTTCATACGCAAATACTGCAACTATTTCAGGAGGACAAATTGATCCTTCTACAGGAAACAATACTGCCGTTAATACGCCAACACCAGTTCTTAGAAGTGATATTGCACTCACAAAATCAGTTGACGTTAATAATCCTCAAGTAGGAACTGATGTTGTCTTTACTATAACTGCAACTAACGATGCATCTTATTCAGATGCAACGGGATTGATTATTTCTGATCTTTTACCTACGGGGTATCTCTTTGTAAGTGCTACACCTTCATCAGGTACGTATAACAATTTATCTGGATTATGGAATATAGGTAACTTAAATGCAGGAGCAAGTGCGACCCTTCAAATTACAGCAACTGTTCGCGGTACAGGAATTTATCAGAATGTTGCGACTTTGAACAATGTTAACCCGACAGACGCGGTTGCAGGGAATAATAGCGCAAACGTAACTACATCGCCTATTCCTCAAACAGACATAGCCGTTACCAAGGTGGCTAATAATAACACGCCTTCTGTAGGTAGCACTATTCAATTTACAATACAGGCTAGTAATAATTCAAACTTTAGTCCTGCCACAGGTTTAACTATTTCTGATGTCCTTCCTTCTGGTTACAATTTTGTTAATGCTAATGCAACCCTAGGAACCTACTCCCAGGCAACAGGAATTTGGTCTATTGGAAATTTAGCCCCTGGCGCTTCACAAACACTAACCATAAATGCAGTTGTATTAGGAAGTGGAACTTATGCAAATACCGCTTCTTTGAGTACAGTTACACCTTCGGACACAAATTTGTCCAATAATTCTGGTAGTTCAACTCCGGTTCCAACTGCTGCTTCAGAACTTTCGGTTATTAAAACTTCAAGTAATAATACGCCTAGTGTAGGTGACACAATATTTTTTACTCTTTCAGCAACAAATGCTGCTGGTTTTAGCAACGCATCTGGAGTTCAAGTATCTGATGTTTTGCCTTCTGGTTATCAATTTGTAAATAGCGTAGCGTCTGTAGGAAGCTATAATCCGATCACTGGAGTTTGGACAATTGGTAGTCTAAATGCAGGTAGTTCGGCTAGTTTGCAATTAGAAGTTTTAGTTGTAGGAAACGGTAACTATCAAAATATTGCGACCATTTCAGGTACTGAACCAGATTTTAATCCGGGTAATAATTCATCTTCAAATACTCCTACAGTTTCACCTACAGCCGATTTAAGTAGTACAAAATCGGTAAGTAATTCCGCTCCGCAGGTAGGAAGTAACGTAGTTTTTACGATTGTTGTAGCAAATAGCTCAATCTCAAGTAATGCTACTGGAGTTACGGTAACTGATCAACTGCCATCAGGTTATAACTTTGTTAGCGCAACTGCATCTGTAGGTAGCTACAATTCAACCACAGGTGTTTGGAATGTTGGTAATTTGAATGCCGGTAGCAACGAAACACTTCAAATTACTGCGACAGTTCTGGGTTCAGGCGTTTATGCGAACACTGCTAGTTCTACTAGTGCCTTACCAGATCCAAATCCTGGTAATAATAATTCTTCAAGTACTCCGACACCATCACCGGCGGCTGAATTAAGCGTGACTAAAATTGCTTCAACTAACACTCCAAATGTTGGATCAAACGTAACTTTTACTATTACAGCTACTAATAATGTTAATTTCTCTAATGCAAGTGGAGTAGTTTTAACTGATGTCCTACAAAGTGGATATAATTTTGTTAGTGCTGTGCCTTCAGTAGGTACTTATAATCAATTAACAGGAGTTTGGACAATTGGAAATTTAAACGCAGGTTCTACCGAAACTCTGACTATAACAGCCACAGTTTTAGGTTCTGGCGATTATTCTAATTCAGCGAATGTAAATTCTGTTACAGTTGATCCTATTCCAGGTAACAATACTTCTTCCATTACTCCTACACCAGTACCGCAGGCAGATTTGGAGTTAAGTAAGACGGTAAATAATGCAACTCCAAATGTTGCTTCCAATATTACTTTTAGCTTAAACTTACTTAACAATGGATTAAGTGCTGCAACTAATGTTTTGGTAACGGATTTATTGCCTAGTGGGTATTCTTTTGTTTCGGCAGTTCCTTCAGTGGGAACTTATAATCCTGTTAATGGTCAGTGGAGTGTTGGAAATATTGCTGCAGGAGCAAATGCTTCATTAGACATAACGGTTAGCGTTAATGCATCAGGTTTATACAATAATTCAGCCACTTCAACTGCGGATCAAAACGACCCGAATCCTGCTAATAATGATGATACAGTAATTGTTAATCCTGTTCCGGTAGCCGATGTAAGTGTTGTTAAATCTGTAAATAATAATTCGCCGGCGGTTGGTGACACTATTATTTTCACTCTTTCGGCATCAAATGCGGGGCCAAGTAACGCAACTTCAGTCGCAGTTACAGATCTATTACCCTCTGGTTATTCATTTGTTTCCTCTAATGCTTCTGTTGGTACTTTTAATAATGTGTCAGGAGTATGGAATATTGGGACTTTATTGAATGGAAGTAGCGCGACTCTTGATATAACAGTAATTGTAGCTCCTCTAGGTTCCAAATTGAATACCGCAACTATATCTGCTAATGAATCGGATTTAGTTCCAGGAAATAATACCTCTTCGGTAACACCATCTGTTGTTAATACTCCTCCTGTCGCTAATGATGATTCAAATTCAGTTTTAGAAGATGTAAGTCTTATTGTGGCTAATGGTGCTCCAGGGGATTTGATTTTGAATGATTCGGATAGTGATTTAGATCCATTAACCATTATTCAATTCGTTATTAACGGCACTACGTATAATGCGGGTGATACTGCTGTCCTTCCTGAGGGGAATGTAACTGTAAATGCGGATGGTAGTTATACGTACATTCCAGCTGTTAACTTTAATGGAGTAGTTCCACCTATAACTTATACTTTGTCAGATGGCATAGCTACTGATACAGCAATTTTGTCTGTTACCGTTACTCCAGACGGGGCATCGGTAGATACTCCGACAGCGGTTAACGATACGGCTACTACGGCAGAGGACACGCCAACGACGATCACCGTACTAGCGAACGACAACTTTGGC
>NZ_JAIXYH010000002.1 GCF_027490375.1 Flavobacterium sp. | reverse complement strand
GAGAAAAAAGGTTGTTTTTGAGACAGAACAATGCAAAAAAATGTTGCATAGCAGCGCTACGGAAGATTTTTTTAAAGCAGTTATGACTTAAAAACATTTTTTTATCGGACTGTTTTATAGATCTAATTGGTATAAAAGGCGGATTTTCTTTGGGATACCAAGGTATCGCAAAAAAATCCAACGACGTAGGCAGCCATTTATATGTTTAGCGACCACGATTTACGCAGATTTTGTGCTAGTCCTAATTTCAGTGTATTGTAAAACCGCGATCTGACAAAGATTTTTAATCGAGTTCAGGTTATTTTATAAAGTATCCAACTGATTCTTCGACTTATCCGCACTTATCGTCCAGAAAAAACCAACAAAGAAAAACTTATCTGCCGCTGGGCGAATCGCGCGCTTTGCATATTGGCCGTTTTCATCCGGATTACTCGCAAACTGATAACCAAAAACGTTTTGTGCTCCTAGTAAATTCTGTGCCGAAAAATATATGATCATCTGCGGATTCATCAAATACGCCCAACCTAAACTCAAATTCTGGAAATATTTCGTTTTTTGGTTCATAAAAGCCGTTTCATTTGGGTCGTTATACGGACGCCCAGAATTAAACGTATGCGTAAGTCCAATTTGCGATTTAAGCGACTGTACCCAGTATTTCGTAACGATACTCGCGGTATGTTTCGCTACAAACGACGGCGTAACCTCGCTCGGAAAACCGCGGTACAAACGCTCGGTATCAATGTACGAATACGAAACCCAATACTCCAGATTTTTAATATTGTGGTTATCGCGCCAAAGCAAATCAACACCACGCGCCATACCAAAACCCGAATTGCTAAACGTTTCGCCAAATTGCGCCTGATTTCCGGAAAACGTAACCAACTGATCGTATTCTTTGTTGTAAACCTCTGCTCGAAACAATTGGTTGTTCTTGCGGTACTCGTAATTCAACAAATAATGCGTACTCTTTTCGTTACCTAACTTATTTTCAAACTTCAATAAATCAGCCGGCGCAGCCTGACGAAAAATACCATACGCTGCTGAAAGCGTGCTGTTTTTCGAAATCTTGTACGCCAAAGACACACGCGGATCCACAAAATTCGAATTCAAAAGCGCATTTCTACTGCCGCGAACACCAACTTTAAAAGCCAAATCTTTTGTAACGGTATAATCCCATTCTGCGAAAGCGGAAATAATATCGAGCTCGTATTGAAGTTTAAAATCGGCTGTGGCATCTTCAAACAACTCGCCGAAATTCGTACGAAATGCCTCAGTTCCAAAACTTAGTTTGTGCGAACTCGAAAATCGTTTTTTAAAGCGAAGTTTCGCATGATACGCGCGCTCGATGTTGGTGACATTTCCAAAACTCAAATCAATTTTGTTGGTATTGTAGCCAAAACTCAAACCCGAAAAAATGCGCCAGCCGTTGTTCAACGCTCCGTCGTACGAGGCGTTTCCGTAAAAGTTATCATTTTTTAAAGCAAACCGACTCAAGCCGCTGGTATTAATATCAAACTGATTCAAATCGAGTTGTGCCGCATCGAATGCACCATACACTTTTAGCAATCCGTTTTCAAACTCGCGGCGGTACACCGCTTCGCCGGAAAGCGATTGATACGGCTTGTTCCAATCAACGTCCTGAGGCGCAATCCATTGATACGGCTGTAAGTTGATGTACGAGGTGTTAAACGTAAATGCACTTTTTTTCCATTTTTGGGTATTGCTCAAACCTAATCCAACAGTCATTATCGAAATATCGGTCTGCTCTTCGGTGGGCATGTCGGTGGTATTCAACAACAAAACACTCGAAAGTGCTTCGCCATATTCCGCCGAATAACCGCCCGTTGAAAACGAAATACCTTTGAACAAGAAAGGCGAAAAACGTCCGCGTGCCGGTAAATTATTCGCGGCAGCGCCATACGGCTGTGTTACTCGAATACCATCTACAAAAGTTTGTGTTTCGTTGGCTTCACCACCACGAATAAAGAGTCGGCCGCTTTCGCCCACCGTTTGCGTTCCTGGAAGCGTCAGTAACGCTCCAACAATATCGCCCGCCGAACCTGCTGTAGTCACAATATCGAGCGGTTTCAAAACTGCCGATTTCGATTTATCGCCCGCTTCAAATGTTCCGGCATTGATAACCACCGTATCTAAAGTTCCCTCGGCATCTTTCAGAACAATCGTCTGATTTTTGTAATTCAAAACGTCGATGTTTATTGAAGCAGCTTCGTACAGTAAGGCCGTAATTTTTAAAACCTGTGTACCGCTTTCGCTCGTTTCAAACGAAAAAGTACCGTCGGCGGCTGTGGTAGCACCGTCGTATGTACCGTCAATAAAAACATTGGCTTTGTCAATCGGCTTGTTTTTAGAATCGACTACCTTTCCGGAAATCGTTTGCTGCGACCAAGCATTGGTAAAAATGAAAAAGAAAATAATGTAGAAGCCTTTCATGATCGTTGAATTTGATTCAAAGATGAAACAGCTCCCTAAAACCTGAAAAATTAATCAACTGAATTGTTGAAATACAAGTATGAAATGTATTTTTTTGAGTATGCCCTCAATTCAAATACTGCTGTCAGAAAACAAAAAGTAAAATAAATAAAAAAAAGCGTGAATTCGATTGAACTAATTCAAATCGAATCCACGCTAAAATATTTACTAATGAAAATCAGGGTTTAATTGCCAATAACCACTTTTCTAACTGCAATTTTATCATCAATATTTACAGACAACATGTAAATACCGCTAGAAATTCTCGACACATCAATCGGATTTAAAGTCGGCACATCTTTCAAAATAGCTCTTCCGTTTACATCGTAAAGTGTAGCTTTCGATGAACCAAACGAAAAAGGAATATTGATATTTAGTTGTGAATTTGTAGGATTTGGATAAACCGAAATGCTATCTAACTCTAACTCATCAGTGCTCAACGGAATTGTTGGCAATTCAAGTAACTCACCACCGGCAGCTGTGGCAACCCACAATCCAAATGCAGGTCCGTTGCTGTTTGCAGCCGGATCTAAAAAGCCCGAAGCTAAAACGGTTATTGCTGTTCCATTCAATTCCAAAGATTGCAACGGCGCTGAATACGAAGCCACGGTTGTGCTACTTCCCGCCGGACGAACATCAAGTGTGTAATCGGCCGTTGGTAATTCTAAATAACCCGCAAAATTTGGGAAAGCAATGTTTCCTACGATTGTTCCTGCTGGAGCCGAAGTTTCTACCACATCAACAGCTGGCGCATCTGGCGAACCGTGGTTAACCAAAACATCGGTGTTTGTAGCTGAACTAGCTTCTTCACGACCTAGTGCAAAAACGCTCAACAAAAACGAATCCGGGTTGGTGTAACCCGTTTCGCTAACAATTCCGTTGGCAATGGCAATGTATGTTTCGCCGTTAGCAAGCGTGGTTGTTAAGTTGTAAAGCGATTCGGCAGCAGAAGAACTTGATGCTGGAGCAACGTCAATGCTAATAGGAACACCTGCTGCAACATCGATAAACGGAGTAGCTGTTCTGAAAGCAAAATTGTCTAATTCCAATTCGCCGTTAATGTACACGTCAACTTCTGCAGCAGCGGCGTCTGGTGAATTGTGGATTACTTGTAAACGTGCAGATGATGCGGGTAACGGAATTAATTCTCCACCAGCAGCTGTGGCAACCCACAATCCAAATGCAGG
>NZ_JAIXYH010000064.1 GCF_027490375.1 Flavobacterium sp. | reverse complement strand
TTCCAAGAAATTCTTTCGCCAACTGTACAACCAAATTTAAAACGAGAACAAAACGTATAGTAACGATTTTCGCGTTAGGGATTACCTTCGGTCAGTTCTGCTAAAGCCTCGGGCGCAGCAGAAAGCCCGACGGCGGCTTTGAACTTACACCAAACGAATGCCGCCGGAACGCCATAAAAAAACCGCTACGAAATGCAGCGGTTTAGATTAACTTTTAAAAATTATTATTTCTTCTTCTTAGCTTTTTCAGCTTCGGCAGCTTCCATCATTTCTTGCAACTTGCGTTGGAATTTACTTTGCTGCTTTGGCTCGCGCTGTTTGTTTTCCTGAATTTGTGCGTGAATCTTATCGTTATCTACAATATAATTCTTGATAACCAACATAATTCCAATAGTAAGCACGTTAGAAACAAAGTAGTACAAACTCAAGCCCGACGCGTAGTTGTTGAAGAAAATCAACATCATTACCGGTGATATATAAATCATGATTTTCATAATCTTCGCCATATCCGGCATGCCTTCTTGTTGCGGTTGTTGCATGGCCTGATCGCCTGTTGTCATTTTCATGTAAAAGAAAATAGCAATTGATGCAAGAATAGGAAACAAACTGATGTGATTTCCGTACAACGGAATGTAAAACGGCAATTGTATAACAGCATCGAACGAGGATAAGTCGTTTGCCCACAAGAATCCTTGCTGACGCAAAGCTAACTCAGCCGGGAAAAATTGGAACAAGGCGTAAAATATCGGCATTTGTAACAGCGCCGGAATACAACCTGCCATTGGGTTAACGCCCGCTTTCGAATACAATTTCATGGTTTCCTGCTGGCGCTTCATCGGATCTTTCTTGAATTTCTCGTTCAGTTCGGCAATATCCGGACGTAAAACTTTCATTTTCGCCTGAGATAAAAACGACTTATACGTAATGGGCGACAACACCAATTTTATTAGTATGGTGAATAAGATAATTGCCCAGCCTTGTGCCAAAAAGCCCGATAAAATATCGTAAGCCGGAATAAAGAAATAACGGTTTATCCAACCGAAAATCCCCCAACCAAGCGGAACAATGTACTCTAAGTCACGCTCATACGTTTTTAACAATTTGTAGTCGGTCGGACCAAAATACCAATGCATGTTTTGGTTGATTTCGCCTGCCTGCGCTTTAAGGGCAATTTTAGCCTTGAAATCTTTGGTGAAAAGCGTATCAACTTCTTCGTCTTTAACAAGATTATTTGACAGTAAATCGGCTTTTGCAAACGGTTTGTCTGTTAACAATATGCTTGAGAAAAAGTGCTGTTTGAATGCTACAAATTTCACCGATTCCGGATTTTCGGTAGCATCGTTGCCTTGACCTACGTAACTGGTTTTGTCATCTTCGTATTGGTAGTAGATTTCAGCATAACGATTTTCGTATGAAACGCTTTTCTCATTGCGGAACGTTTTCAAATTCCACTCGAGCTCCACCGCTTGCTTAGGCGACAAAACGCTGGTTAATCCTTGTGAAACTAGGTCGAATCCAACCAAATAATCTTTTGGTTTTAGGCTATAACGGTACTCAAGAAAACCGCCGTTTGCTGTATTGGCTTTTAGCGAAAGTATTTGGTTATCGCCACTTTTTAGCAATTGTGGCTCAAAGTATAAATCGGCCGTATTGATGATTTTATTATCCGACGTGATTAACTTCGTATTGAAGTTCGCATTGTTGTTTTGAATCAAACGAACAAGTTCGCCACTGCCTTTTTTGAAACGCTCGTAGTTTTTCAAAGTGGCTTCGGTTACTTGTCCGCCTTTAAGTGCAATTTTCAAAGAAAGAACCTCATTGTCGAGCTGCACTTCTTTTTTGGCATTTTGCTGGGCTAGGGCAGCACTGTTTCCAAAGACACCAAATTTTTGCGAGTATGCACTGCTGTCGGCTGCTGTAGTTGCTGCTGCCGTCGTTGCAGGTAATGCTTTTGTTGGCGCTTGCTCGGTTTTTGGTTTAGTTGAAGCTTCGGGCGCTGTAGGCTGATTTTGATACATGATCCAAAACAGCAAGCCGAAAATTAAGGCGAAGCCGATGATGGTGTTGAGGTCTAACTTTTTTTCTTCCATTGATTAAAAATCGTGAGTTACTTTTGTTTTGCTTTGACCGTTGCTTCTACAAACGCTACAAAAAGCGGATGCGGATTGGAAACGGTACTTTTATATTCAGGATGGTATTGAACACCAATAAAAAACGGATGTTCGGGTAATTCGATAATTTCTACCAAGTTCGTATCTGGGTTAACGCCCGAAGTAACTAAGCCGTGCTGTTGCAGGACTTCTTGGTAATCGCCGTTAAATTCGTAACGGTGTCTGTGTCGTTCCGAAATGGCAGTAGTTTTGTAAATCTTTGCTGCCAGAGAATTTTCTTTCAATTCGCATTTCCACGCACCTAAACGCATGGTTCCTCCCTTTTCGGTGATGGTTTTTTGTTCTTCCATCAAATCGATGACAGGAAATGCCGTTCCTCGGTTCATTTCGGTTGAATTCGCATCTTTAAGTCCGGCGACATTTCGTGCAAATTCGATAACCGCCATTTGCATTCCCAAGCAAATTCCCAAAAACGGAATTTTCTTCTCACGCGCGTAACGTACGGTTTCGATTTTCCCTTCGATTCCGCGTTCTCCAAAACCTGGCGCGACTAAAATTCCGTCGAGTCCGGCAAGTTTTGTAGCTACGTTATGTGAGTCAACATGCTCTGAATGTACGGAAACGATATTAACCTTCGTTTCGTTTGCCGCTCCAGCGTGAATAAAGGCTTCGAGTATTGATTTATACGAGTCTTGTAATTCTACATATTTTCCAACCAAACCAATATTTACCACATGTTTCGGATTCTTTAATCGGTGTAAGAATACATTCCAATTCTTTAAATCCGGAATCGACTTTGGTGGTAAATTCAATTCGCGTAGCGCCACAACGTCTAGTCCTTCTTCCAACATGAGATTCGGAACTTCATAAATTGTTGAAGCATCAATCGATTGGATTACAGCTTCGCGTTTCACGTTGCAGAAAAGTGCGAGTTTGCTGCGGAGTTCGTCGGATAATTCGTGTTCAGTACGACAAACCAAAATGTCGGCTTTAATTCCGCTTTCCATTAAGGTTTTAACCGAGTGTTGCGTTGGTTTGGTTTTCAACTCGCCTGCAGCAGCCAAATACGGAATTAAGGTAAGATGAATCACAATAGCGTTCGATTCGCCCAATTCCCAAACCAATTGACGCACCGACTCGATGTAAGGCAACGATTCAATATCTCCAACGGTTCCACCAATTTCCGTAATAACGATATCAAAATTGCCGGTATTTCCGAGCAATTGCATACGCTCTTTGATTTCGTTGGTGATGTGCGGAACCACTTGTACCGTTTTTCCTAAGAATTCGCCGCGGCGTTCTTTTTCGATAACCGACAAGTACACACGTCCGGTTGTTACGTTATTTGCTTGCGAGGTTGGAACGTTGAGAAAACGTTCGTAGTGTCCGAGGTCGAGGTCGGTTTCGGCACCGTCGTCGGTAACGAAACATTCTCCGTGTTCATACGGATTTAGCGTTCCGGGATCGACGTTAATGTACGGGTCAAATTTCTGAATCGTCGTGCGATACCCACGCGCCTGCAGTAATTTAGCAAGCGACGCTGCGATAATACCTTTCCCCAATGAAGAGGAAACGCCACCGGTAACAAAGACGTACTTGGTTTGATTCATGATAATGTAGTTGTTGTGTTGTAGTTGCGGTTTCGTAAAAAAACGTGGCAAAAGTACACAATTTCGGAGCTATTTTTTTGGAAAATCGGCTCTTAATTTTCGCAACAACGGTTCGAGTCCGTTTACTTTGATTTCCAAGACCTCGCGCAGTTGTTGTCCTAGTTTCCCAGCTGGAAATCCCTTTTGTTGAAACCATACTAAATAATACTCGGGCAATTCGCTCAAATAGCGATCTTGGTACTTTCCGAACGGCATTTTAGCATGCGCCAACTCGAGTAAGTGCTGTTTGTTGGGTGCTTCCAACATTTACAAAGTATAATGAAAACGGATGTTCTGAATTAAATCGGGATGTAAAGAATGATGAACCGGACAAGTTTTTGCGGTTCGTTCAAGAATAATTCTACTCTTTTCATCCAGATTTTGAGGTAAATACATCTCAACGACGATCTCGCCAATCCGACGCGGTTCTGCAGCCATGATTTTAGTAACCTCTGCGTAACTGCCCGCCAAGTCGATTTGCATTTCGATAGCTTTAATGCCCATAACCGTAAACATGCATGCAGCTAAAGCATTGGCCAGGTAATCTGTAGGTGAGAAAGCTTCGCCTTTTCCGTGATTGTCGATTGGCGCATCGCTGGTAATTTCGTTACCCGAGGCAAGATGCACCGAGCTGGTTCGCAACTGTCCTTGATAAGTTACTTTGCTAGTCATTAGTTGATGGTTTTAACCGTTAAATCGGGTTGGTATTGCAATATGTAAATGCCCGAATTGCGCGCACCTGTTTTGGTATTCTCGTATTTGAATCGGTTTTCGAGTCCGTTGGTTTCGCCTTGAAACAGCTCTTTCTCATTTTCGGTAGTTGCTAAACGATTTACAAGATCGATGATCAGGTCGAAACCGCGAATGGCAAATTGCGTTGGGTTGCTTTTGTACTTGCTGCGATAAGCTGCACGAAACGGTACATCTTCGGTTAATTCGGTGGTTACTGAAGGTGTAATTAAGCCCAATTTTGCTAATTTTTCGATAGAAATTTCTTCGTAATCAAAGGTTTCGTTTTTGTCGAGCGTTACCGGCGTTACTTTATGCGTGGTCGCCAGTGCATTTAACGCATTAATAAAGTTTAGCGCTAAGCCTGTTCTTTCGCTTTCGAAAATGATGTAATTCACTTTCGTGGAATGGAGTAGTGGTTGAATCAATTCTTTGGTAACACCACCTTTTTCGGTAAGCGGAATGAAGACAATGTCTTTGTAATTGGCTTTAAGATAATTGGTTAGCGCTACCTTCTTTGGTTCAACGATCGCTAAAATCTTGGCGTCTTTTTCGTAAAGGAATTCCAAAGTTTCGTCTCGGAGTACATTTGAATCGGGCATGGTTTGCACCAAATTTTTAAATTTCTTGTCGTAATCTTTGCTTAAAGGCGAAACGACCAACGTTTTTGATTTTGCGAGGAGTTCGCAGGTTTTTTCCACATGATTTTGGTAAAACGGACCAATAACGGCGTCGTACGAAGCCAAGTTCTCGGATTTAATTAATTCGGCAACTTTCGAACTTTGCTTGCTTTCGCCGCTATCGAAGTAACTTACGTCGACAGTTACACCGTCTTGTTTTAATGAATCGATGGCTGCTGCGACACCGCTGTAAAAATCGAGCGTCATATTTAGAAAACGATCTGCTTTCAATTTATTGCTAACCAATGGGATAGAATCAACGGCAATTTTATCTAAATTAAACGGAATCAACACGGCAAGCTTAACGGATTTGTTTGCCGATTTAATTTCAATTTTTGAGGGTTCGGATTTTTCTTCATCGGGAATTACGAGCGACATTCCTTCCTGCAAGCCGTTTTTCAATTCAGGATTTAATGCAATAAGTTCGTCGACCGTTGTTTTGTATTTTTTAGAAAGTCCGTACAGTGTCTCTTTTGGAGCGACCGTGATCGTTTTTTTAACTTCTTTTTCGACAGGTTTTTCAGGAGCTGGAGCTGGTGTTGGTTCGGGCTCTACATACGTTCCGGGTTTTATTTTTAGGCGAAAACCAATTTGTAAACCCGATTTAACTTCCGGATTTAAGGCTTCCAAATCCGTAACACTCATGCCGTATTTTTTAGCGATGCCGTATTTGGTTTCTTTCGGTTCAACGATGTGAAAGCTGGTTTCGGTTTTAGTTGTTGCTTTTTCAGCTGATTTACCGTTCTTTTTTTCTGCTTTGAGTACAAGTATATCACCTGGTTGTATACCTTTTTTTGCATCCGGATTGGCTGCTAAGAGCTCGGTTTCCGATAAGCCATATTTTTTGGCGATGCTGTAAATGGTTTCGCCGCTGCTCACTGTGTGCGATTTTTCAGTAACTTTTTTTGGAGTATCCTCAGTTTTTTTGGGAGCTTCGGCTTTAACTTTTACTTCGGTTGTTGTTTGGATGAGTAATGTCATTTCGGGTTTAAGTCCGGCTTTAGCATCTGGATTTAAACGATAGATATCGGCAGGAGTTACCTTATAGTCTTTTGCTATTGAGGTTACGGTTTCACCCGCCTTTACCTGATGTTTTTTGATGCTTTGCGCTTGAGCAAGTAGCGAAAAGAACAAAACGAATACAAACAATACTTTTTTCATATAAAATTTATTGGCAAAAACTATTCCCATTCTATGGTTGCAGGTGGTTTTGAACTAATGTCGTACACCACGCGATTCACTCCTTTTACTTTATTGATGATCTCGTTACTTATTTTCATTAAGAAATCGTATGGCAAATGTACCCAATCTGCGGTCATTCCGTCGGTTGATTGCACCGCGCGCAGCGCCACTACCTTTTCGTAAGTACGTTCGTCGCCCATAACACCAACCGAATTTACGGGAAGTAGTATAGCTCCGGCTTGCCAAACGCTGTCGTATAAGCCCCACGATTTTAATCCATCGATGAAAATTGCATCGACTTCCTGCAATAAGTTGACTTTTTCAGGTGTGATGTCGCCTAAAATGCGAATCGACAAGCCCGGTCCTGGAAACGGATGGCGACCGAGTAGCGCGGCATCAATTCCCAACGTTTTGCCCACGCGACGAACTTCGTCTTTGAATAACATCCGCAGGGGTTCGACGATCTTAAGTTTCATATAATCGGGCAAACCACCTACGTTGTGGTGTGATTTTATGGTTGCCGACGGTCCTTTTACCGAAATCGATTCAATTACGTCGGGATAAATAGTTCCTTGTGCAAGCCAAGTTACGTCTTCGATTTTGTGTGCTTCTTGATCGAATACTTCGATAAAAACGCGTCCGATGGCTTTTCGCTTCGCTTCCGGTTCGCTAATTCCGGCAAGAGCATCGAGAAATTGCGCGCTGGCATCGACACCTTTAACATTCAAGCCCATGTGCTCGTACTGTTTGAGCACGTTTTCGAATTCGTTTTTGCGCAGAAGTCCGTTGTTTACAAAAATGCAATACAGATTTTTACCGATGGCTTTGTGGAGTAAAACGGCGGCTACGGTAGAATCGACACCGCCCGAAAGTCCAAGAACTACGCGATCGGAACCGATTTTAGTTTGCAATTCGGCAACAATCTCTTCGACGAAGGCGTTTGGCGTAAAGCTTTGTTCGATTTTCGCGATATCGACCAAGAAATTTTTCAGCATTTGCATGCCATCGGTGCTGTGATATACTTCCGGATGAAATTGAATGGCGTAGGTTTGCTCGCCTTCGATACGGAACGCTGCATTTTCAACATCGTGTGTGCTTGCTAGGCGAACGCCGTTTGTTGGCAAAGATTTTATGGTGTCGGAATGACTCATCCACACTTGTGAATTTGCGGGGATGTTAGCGAGAAATGCTTCGTTTTCTTTGAGATACGACAGATTTGCACGGCCGTATTCACGGATGTTTGATGGCGCCACTTCTCCACCGTTGAAATGTGCTAAATATTGTGCGCCGTAGCAAACGGCAAGTAGCGGCACTTTTCCGCGAATTTCTGAAAGATCGGGATGCGGTGGATCGTCGGCACGAACCGAAAACGGCGAACCGGATAGAATTACAGCTTTAAAATCTTTGAGATTTGCAGGCGGTTGGTTATAGGGAAAAATTTCGCAAAAGATGTTTAATTCGCGAACGCGGCGTGCAATTAGTTGCGTGTATTGCGAGCCGAAATCTAAAATAAGTACGTTGTGTTGCATGCGCAAAAGTAAGTTTTTGAGCGGCATCGTGCAACGCCGATTTTGCAGTTGTAACGATTTTTTGCCAACGATTTTTCGCGCTAACGATTTGCTGCAGCTGCTTCGGCTATTGGCCTTGCGGGCTTTATGGTTTAATAGCGTTTCGAAATCATTCAAAAAATAATAGTTTGGCTTTATCGATGCTTTACGGTTGAGTTTTAGCAGGAAAAGGCTAGTAAATTTTTATTTGGAGCTTTGCGATTTTTAAAACGTAATATTGCAATATTACCTCGAATAAATGCCATTAAATCAATTCTTTAATAAAAATTTGCACTAGGCAATTTCGTTTGATTTAATGTCTATTTTCCTTAACCTTATTCTTCCAATAAATCGATCTTTTGGCAACGATTGCCGCGCCAACGATTAGCTGCGGCTGCTTCAGCTATTGGCCTCAGGTGCGTTTAGGTTTAATAGCGTTTCAAATGCAATCAATAGAAATAGCAGTTTGGGTTAATTAGTGCTTTGCTGCGCAGCTTTGTTTGAAAATTGCTGGGTTATTTAGATTTGAAGCTTTGCAATTTTTTAAACATAATATTGCAATATTACCTCAAGTAAGTATTTTCAAATCAATTAAGTAACGCAATTTTTGTTTGTATTATTTCGTCAGATTAAAAACCATATTTATCTAACGTTATGTTTTAGTAATACGGATTTTTTGGTAACGATTGCCGCGCCAACGAGTGAGCCGGTACCCCACAGCCCAAGTAGCGAAGCGTAATGGGCGAGGAGTAAAGGCGAAAGCGTGCCCGGGCGCCCAAAAAAGAATGTCGACTATAATATGCTTGTACGACGAATTTCACTTTTTTAATCTCGAAGGCAGGTTTAAAGTAAAAAAGCCGCCCGAAGGCAGCTTTTCCAAGAAAATATATGAAGGAAATTATGGTAATAATACGCGATCAATTTGGTGGATTACGCCGTTGTTACCTTGAATGTCGGTAGCGGTAATTTTAGTTACGCGGTTATCTCCATCGGTGATCTGAGCTCCAGAAGTTGGCAATTGAATGGTGAAAGTTCCACCGCCTGCAGTAGTTACTGTTTGATTGTTTTGTAAGCTTCCCGCTAAAACATTGGCGCCTCCAACCACATGATAATTTAACACAGCTGTTAAAGTTGCACCGTTAATTGCAGCCAAGTTTGGAGCGTTTAATTCGCCTAATAAAGCTGCAAACGCATCATTATCAGGAGCAAATACGGTTACAGGAGCTGGAGCAGTTCCAACTTGAGTTCTTAGCAATGTAACGAAATCTGGCTGGTCGTTACGTGTAAGAGCCGAACGCAATGAGCTGTAATTTGGATTTGCCAATACTAAATCAACTACATCTGGAATACCAATTACACTGTTTACGATGTGAATAGTTCCGTTTTTAGCACGCACGTTTGCAGTAGTTACGGTTGCTCCACCGTTTGTAACTCCACCGTTAAGTACTACACCATTGTTAGC
The DNA here is from genome assembly GCF_027490375.1 of Flavobacterium sp. GTDB lineage: Bacteria > Bacteroidota > Bacteroidia > Flavobacteriales > Flavobacteriaceae > Flavobacterium. The sequence continues at coordinate 48,043 of NZ_JAIXYH010000064.1, read as the reverse complement.
ATTAACAAACATTGAGATTGTTGATGTAGTAGATGCAGCTCCCGTTGCTAGTGTTTTATAATAACCTGTTTCTAATTGATTTGAACGCAATGATCCAACAAGAACATGGTTGCGTAATACTTCGCGTAATACATCTACAGGAACAGCTTCTAGATTTGGGAAATCATTTGCTTGTAAGAAGTCAAGAAACGCCTGATTTGTTGGAGCGAAAACAGTTAATTTCGTGTTTCCACTTACATCGTCAACCAAGCCCGCTCTTGTTAATGCTTGAACAAGAATGCTCAATTCGGGAGTCTCTGTTGCAACCTCAGCAATATTTCTGCTTTCTCCGTTTGAGTCGGAATCGTCGCACGAGTTAAACGTTGTCAGTGCAAGAGCACCTAATGCAATGGCTGCAAATTTTCGTAAATTTTTCATAGTTATTGATTTATTGATGGGGTAAAACTAGGAAAGAAAATCCTTTTGTTTAACTTTTGTTCAAGAAGATTAAACACTTTTAGGAGTAATTTAACCATCTCCGTTAATCTTTAGTGAAATTGCTTTTAACAGACGCAACCGCTGCGAAATATTTTACTCTGCACCGCGTTTTGAGGTTATATTTGCACGTAAAATCAACATGTATATGAGGTTAATAGCTGTTTTCTTGATAGTTACACAAATGTTAAGTGCACAACAAATTAACAGTACTGATGCAAAAGGACTGAAGCAAGGATTGTGGCGAGGCTTTTATGAAACATCGAAACGCATTCGTTACGAAGGCAACTTCAAAGACGGAAAAGAGGTAGGTACCTTTAAATTCTTTGCAGACGACAAGAATTCAACTGTTACCGCCGAGCGCGTTTTTTCTGATTTAGGTAAAACAGCCTACACTAAAATTTACGAAAACGGCTTTTTAAGTTCGGAAGGCAAAACGGTTAATAAAAAGAAGGAAGGTTTGTGGAAATACTATCACCCGAAGTCGACCGTCGTAGCTTTGGAAGAGTTTTACAAGAACGACAAGCTCGACAGCATTCGCAAAGTGTATTATCTGTCGGGTAAAACCGCGGAAGAATCGTCATATAAAAACGGTCAGAAAAACGGTACGTACAAGAAAATCACCGAAGAAGGCATTGTTTTGGAAGAAACCATCTATGTAAATGATCAGTACGACGGTGATGCCATTTTCCGCGAAAGCGACGGTAAACTAGCGTCGAAAGGCAAGTTTGTTAAAGGCGAAAAGAAAGGCTATTGGGAATTTTATAAAGACGGCAAGCTAGATAAGCGCGAGAAATACCCAATAACCAAGAAAACGGTCGCCAAAAAAGTAAAGTAATCGCGTTGATACACCACTAAACGAGCAGCCAATTTTTTGCTAAAATGGGCATCTGCAAAAGACGTTAATGGGAAGCACCGTATATTTGCAGCAGGAATTTTAGGTATGAAGAAAGTAGTAGTTGGGCTGTCTGGTGGTGTTGATTCGAGTGTGGCGGCCTATTTGTTGCAACAACAAGGATACGAGGTTATTGGACTTTTCATGAAGAATTGGCACGACGATTCGGTGACCATTTCAAATGAGTGTCCGTGGTTAGAAGACTCAAACGATGCTTTACTGGTAGCGCAAAAGCTCGGCATTCCGTTCCAAACGGTCGATTTAAGTGAACAATACCGCGAGCGCATCGTAGATTATATGTTTTCTGAGTACGAGAACGGCCGTACACCCAATCCAGATGTATTGTGTAATCGCGAGATTAAGTTTGATATCTTCTTGAAAATCGCTCTTGACTTAGGAGCCGATTTCGTAGCTACGGGTCATTATTGCCAAAAGTCGAGCACAACTGTTAACGGAAAAGAAGTTTTTCAACTTTTAGCTGGCGCCGACGCCAATAAAGATCAGTCGTATTTCTTGTGTCAGCTTTCGCAAGAGCAATTAGCTAAAGCCTTGTTTCCAATCGGACACCTACAAAAGGCCGAGGTTCGTGAAATAGCCTTGCAGCAAGGTTTGGTTACGGCGGGTAAAAAAGATTCGCAGGGTTTGTGTTTTATTGGTAAAGTACGATTACCCGAATTTTTGCAGCAAAAGTTACAGCCAAAACCAGGTAAAATTGTGCAGTTAATGGCCGACGATCCGGTATTTGAACGCTCGTATTCCGACAATTCCGACACTTTGGTGCTCGAAGCTGCGCCGTTCGATTTAGCAGCAGGCATTCCAAAAGTAGTGGGCACACATCAAGGCGCACATTACTTTACGGTAGGTCAGCGTAAAGGATTGAACGTAGGTGGAACCAAAGAACCTTTATTCATTATTGGCACCGATGTGGTCGAAAATATCGTTTACACCGGTTTGGGACAACAGCATCCCGGTTTGTGGCGTAAGGCTTTGAAAGTTGCCAACAAAGAGGTGCATTGGGTTCGCGAAGATTTGCGTTTGCAATTGCACGAAACGCTCGATGTTCAGGCGCGTATTCGTTACCGTCAGCCGTTACAAAAAGCGCAATTGTGGCAACGCGAAGACGCACTTTACGTTTTATTCGACGAAAAGCAATCGGCCATCACCGCCGGACAATTTGTGGCTTGGTACTCAGGGAACGAATTGTTGGGAAGTGGGGTAATTGCGGGGTAGGGGTATTAGAGACGAGTCCCGATGGCTATCGGGATAGACACGAGAAGCTAGTTCCGATAGCTATCGGAATTGTGACGTTCACCACTTTATGTATCATTATGCCATCCCCGAACCCACTTTTCGTAGGCTTTAACCGCAAAGGGCGCAAAGATTTTCGCAAAGTTCGCAAAGCGGTTTTTTCGTTTTTTACATTCTTTTCTTATTTTACTTTTTTCACTGTTTTCGTTTTTTTTCGTTTTTTTCGCTTTTTTTAATCTTTCAATCTTTCAATCTTTCAATCTCGAAATCTTTTACCCATTTCGCTGCCGCGCGAGTCCTCTCGCGTTGTGAACCAAGCAGTTGTCGAAGGCTTTTTCCCTTACAATAGCTCTCGGAATTCTACTTTTTCTATTCTTTGTATTCTTTGTATTCTTTGTATTCTTTCTATTCTTTCACTTTTTTCACTTTTTTCACTTTTTTACTTTTTTCACTTTTTTCACTTTTTTCGCTTTTTTCGCTTTTTTCGCTTTTTTCGCTTTTTTCGCTTTTTTCGCTTTTTTCAATCTTTCAATCTTTCAATTTCGAAATCTTTTTCGCAGCTCCTCCGGCTGTTCGCTATAGTCCGCAAAAAAACGGCACGTTCACACGTCTTGCTTCTGGCTTCTTAGGTCGCCAGCGCAACACGGTTCACGTAGCCGTATTTTTCTTACGGGCTGCCGCTGCCATCCGGGCTAGGGGAGACGTTAGTGTTGTTTGGTGGGAAAAATACTTATAAGTAGGTAGTTCTGGGAGGAGGAAAGTGTGTAAATTCGCGAGAATAAAACAGCATTTTTTTTATTTAGTAATTGAAAAATCGAAACAAGTATCTACTATTTATAAAATTCAGAATATTATAAGCAATCACAAACGAACAATATCGATAAATCATGAAAAAAATTTTATTCATTCTAACACTATTAGTTTTCTGCTTTGAAAATACAAATGCTCAGAAACATGTGTCAGTTTTAGGAACAAAATTCAGTTTAATTCCGCCAGACGGCTTTACAAGTGCATCAAACTTTAGCGGATTTCAAAATGCTGAAAATGGATCCTCAATTATGATTACTGAGATACCTTCTTCCTATTTTATTGTAAGTAAAGGATTTACTGCCGAAGCTTTGAAAACTAAAGGAATGATTTTGAAATTAAAAGAGAAAGTGGACTTCAAAGGAAAAGAGGCTACCTTCCTACAGGTCAGTCAAGCTGCATATGGAACTACATATTTAAAACAGATTTTAATGTTTGGTGACGAAAATAAGACCATTATGATAAACGGTATTTATCCTGATTCGTCCAAAGAGATAGAAAGTGAAATTAAAAAATCTCTTTTTTCTACAATCTATAATGATAATCAAAACGATAATCCATTTGATGCAGTGAAATTTTCGATTGATATCAAAGAAACTGATTACAAATTTGTTAAGTATTTATCTGGCTCTTTACTCTATAGTGAAGATGGTAATTTGCCTACCGATAAAGGGATTTTTATAGTAAGTACTTCGGTAGGTAAATTTTCAGAATTTAATCACAAACAGCACTCAATTGAACGATTGAAGAAACTTCCTAACGGAGAGCTGAGTAAAATCAAAGAAGTGAACCCAATTGTGATAGATAATTTAAATGGCTTTGAAATCATAGCAAATGGTAAAAATGCTGATTCCCAAGATGAGATTGTTTATCAAGTCATATTATATAACAAGTCGGAATATTATATATTGGTCGGGCAAGCTTCAAATGATCAAATACAAAACTTAGAAATCTTTAAAAAGATTGCTAAGACATTTAAACTAAAGTAGCTGCTGGTACAGCGTGAAGCATTACACAACCACTCATTTTCAAAGAAAGATCTGAAAAACTGTAAAATTCAATGTCAAATCAGTGCTTTAAGCGAGGTTTGTTTCTTGATAAGGGATCGAAATTTTAAATTTGAGAGCACTTTAAATGGCGTTTTTGAAGTCATCTTACTCAGTTTTGATTAATAAAGATTTTTTCTTTTTTCAACGCAATAATTCGTCCTATTTCGATAGCTTTTGGTTGCTAAGATTTATATGGATATTTCAACCGATAGCTATCGATTACAATAGAAACAACAGCTTACCGCAGCCGCAGTCTTTCCAGAGCTAACTTTATCTCCATAGCTTATAACTTTGTAATTACTTGCGTTTCTCTCAAGGAAAAGTTGTAGTTTCGCTTAAGTCGTCAATGGCGGCAATACTAAAAGGAAATTCGCGATAGTTTTACACAGTTTTAAATGACAGCTAATTCAGCTAGAGAAATAAAAGAATTACTTCAAAAGTTGGAGAAAGACTCTAATAATCTCGACGTATTAAATTCTTTGGCTATTGCTTATTTCGAAAATTACAACCAAAAGTCAAACAAAGAAGACTTCGACTATTTTGAAAGGGCATATAACCTAAAAAAGACAGTTAAATCAACACACAACTTTTCTTAGTTTCTTCACTTTGAGTGGTCAGAAAAAGAATGGTATTGGAAAGAAGACCGTGCTATAGAACGAGCTTTACAAATTCAACAAGAGTGCATAGCGCTAAATCCCAAATCGTACTACCCATACTATCTCTATGGATATATGCTATTAGACCAGAGGAAGTTTAAAGAAGCTATCCCATTTTTGACCAAAGCCTACCAAATTGGAAAATGCAATGACATTTTGCATATTATAGGTTACTGTCATTTTCAAATGGACGAGTTTCAAATTGCAAAAGATTACTTCACTCAATCAGCAACAGAATTCGACACAGAAAAACGAAGCCTTTACAATCTAGCGTTAGCTGAATGGAAATTAAACAATGGTGCGCAGGTAAACCATATTGCTGACGAATTATCAACTATTGACACTGAGTTTCACGATACCATTAGTGGTTATGAAATTGGACTTTTGTATTTTCTGCTGGACGATTTTCAGCGAGCTTCTGAATGTCTAACGAAACAAGGAGTCAAAGGCATAGACCTAATGCACTGGATAGATTTATCCTATTCACTGTTCAGAACGAACAAGAAATTATGGATTGAAATCATAAACGATAGTATCGTTGAATGCCATAACCTGTGCAATGAGATAGAAAGCAACCACAAGGATTGGAGCGAATTTACTCATAAAGAAAAAAATGAACGACTTAACGAATTAAAAGCCGATATAAAGAAACGACAAGAAATCTTAATCGACGGACCTACAAAGCCACAAGAAGACATACGCACACTGATTCTAGCTGAGCATTGCGGTTGCTTACTCTTCGACTGCAAGAGACACAAAACATTGTGAATGAATAGATAAACGGCTTACGTCTAAGCTATTCTTTGCACAATCCCCTTGCAAGAACCTGCCCCATCATTCCTAACCATCTATTAAACCTCTGTGCCTATGTGGTCAGCTAATTTAGTGCATCTTGGTCGCAACCCATCTATCAAATCTCTGTGCCTATGTGGTCAGCCAAATTATTGTGGTTTTGCGTGCGGAAATGTGAAAAGCTAAAAAAGCTAGAAAAGCTAAAAAAGCTAAAAAAGTGAAAAGATGGAATATTAAAAAAGTGCTTCATTCAATCAAAAGCTAACGCATTTCAATAGCGCAACCCATCTACTAAACCTCTGTGCCTATGTGGTCAGCTAATTTCGTGCATCATGGTCACAACCCATCTATTAAACCTCTGTGCCTGTGTGGTCAGTTAAATTATTGTGGTTTTGCGTGCGGAAATGTGAAAAGCTAAAAAAGCTAAAAAAGTGAAAAGATAGAAGATTAAAAAAGTGCTTAATTCAATCAAAAGCTAACGCACTTCAATAGCGCAACCCATCTACTAAACCTCTGTGCCTATGTGGTCAGTTAATTTCGTGTATCATGGTCGTAATCCATCTATCAAGCCTCTGTGCCTATGTGGTCAGCTAATTTCGTGCATCATGGTCGTAATCCATCTATCAAGCCTCTGTGCCTATGTGGTCAGCTAATTTCGTGTATCATGGTCGTAATCCATCTATCAAGCCTCTGTGCCTATGTGGTCCACTAAACTTATGTGGTTATGGACGATTGCATTGAAAAAGCTAAAAAGCGAAATACGCCAGTATAATCCAGCACTTTACAACTTCAATCACTAAACATCGCGTCTATTAAGCTATCACCTCAAATGCATAGTGCTAGCTGAACTTACATAAATCTTTGTCGTCTTTCCGGTTATAAAACAAAATACAGTTGTTAAGTTTTTCGCTACACCCTAAATCAAACCGCATCGTAAATAGTATTTGACTAATTTTGGTGTTACAACAACGGCAACCGAAACCTGCCGCTATGAAGTGATGAAAAAAGCAATTCTCGCATTTTTGGTATTCTCTGTCAGCAACGCCTTTGCCCAAGAAGACGCGTGGGTGTATTTTGCCGATAAACCAGACACAGAAAGCTTCTTCGCAAATCCGTTGAGTTTTTTCACCGAACGTGCACTAAACCGCCGAGCACAACAAAATATCGCGCTCGACAGCAAAGACGTGCCGATTTCCGAAAGTTACATCTCCGCTGTAGACAACAGTCCGGGCATCAGCGTACTTGCTAAATCGCGCTGGTTTAATGCCGTGCATGTTCGCGGAAGTGTTGATGATATCAATGCGCTCCAAAACCTAAGTTTTGTCTCGGAAATCGATTTTGCCAACAGCAATTTAAACGCCTCTGGTAGGTTTCAACAAAACCTAGTAAACAAACACAATGCCGAGGCTTTAACCGATTTTTCCTACGGTTTTGCCAACGCACAAATCCTGCAAATCAACGGCCAAGTCGTGCATCAATCCAATTTCACAGGTTCCGGAAAAATCATTGCCGTACTCGATTCTGGGTTTCCCGGTGTGTTTACTGCCGCGCCTTTCGAACGTTTAGTAAACAACAATCGTATTTTGGGTACGTACAACTACGTTACTCGCAACACCGAAGTTGCCAACAACAGCAGTCACGGTACCGCCGTTTTGTCGACTATGGGCGGATTCATCGAAAACCAATACGCAGGAACCGCTCCCGATGCCGAATACTACTTGTTTGTTACCGAAGATGTGGCCTCCGAGAATCCTGTCGAAGAATCGCTTTGGGTTGAAGCCGCCGAGGAAGCCGATCGTTTGGGTGTCGACGTGATCAACACTTCTTTAGGTTATTTTCAATACGACAACGCCAACTATTCCTACACTTTTGCCGATATGAACGGTGAAACTGCGTTCATTTCTCGAGGAGCCGATATCGCTTTTTCTCGCGGTATGATTGTTGTCGTTTCTGCCGGAAATAGCGGCGGATCAAGCACGCCAAACATCTCCGCACCAGCCGACGCACAGCATGCTTTTACCATCGGTGCAGTCGATAATCAAGGAAATCTGGCGTCGTTTTCAAGCGTGGGTCCTACAGCCGACAATCGGATAAAACCCGATGTAGTAGCTCGTGGCGTTACCGCCGCTGTAATCGGACCAACAGGCAGCGTATCTGGCGCGAACGGAACCTCCTTTTCAGCACCTATCGTTTCAGGAATGATTGCTTCTTTGTGGCAGGCGCTTCCTAACTTCACCAATCAACAAATCATGGATTTGATCCGAAATACAGCTTCTTCTGCTACAAATCCGCAAAATACAATTGGTTACGGCATTCCGAATTTTGGAAACGCCTTGCAAAACGGTTTAACCACAACCGATTTTACTAAAAATACCGTACAAGTCTTCCCAAATCCGTTTTCAAACCAACTTTCGATGAGTCAGATTCAAGAAACGACTCATTTAGAGGTATTTACTGTCGAAGGAAAACGTATTTATCAAGTTGTGGTAACCGAAAATACCAGTTTGGATACCGCAACCTGGTCGAAGGGAATTTATCTGGTCGTGTTTCATCAAAACGGAAGCACTACCATCAAAAAACTTATCAAAAATTAAATGAATCCTATTTGTCAGCTATTCGGAATTCAATATCCGATTGTTCAAGGCGGCATGATTTGGAATAGCGGAGCAAAATTAGCCGCCGCCGTTTCTAATGCCGGTGGTTTGGGCCTCATTGGTGCCGGATCGATGTATCCCGATGTCTTAAAAGAGCATATCGATAAAGCGAAACAACTCACTTCAAAACCTTTCGGTGTTAATGTTCCGATGCTTTATCCGAATGTCGAGGAGATCATTCAAATAATTATCGATAAAAAAGTTCCGATTGTTTTTACCTCAGCTGGAAATCCGAAATTGTTTACCGCACTTCTAAAAAGCTACAACATTAAAGTAGTACATGTGGTAAGTAGTTCGAAGTTTGCGCTCAAGGCAGAAGAAGCAGGAGTCGACGCGGTTGTTGCCGAAGGTTTTGAAGCCGGCGGACACAACGGACGTGAGGAAACCACCACATTTACCTTAATTCCGACCGTGCGGAAAGCAATTAAAATTCCACTCATTGCCGCTGGCGGAATTGCTACCGGTGGTGGTATGTTGGCGGCTATGGCCTTAGGTGCCGATGGAATTCAAATGGGATCGCGATTTGCAGCAACTGTAGAAAGCTCGGCGCACGATAATTTCAAGCAAATCATTACACAAACAGCTGAAGGCGATACACAACTCACTCTCAAAGAACTGGCGCCCGTTCGATTAATTAAAAACAAATTTTATCACGAAATACAAGAGTTGTATGCGCAAGGAGCCCAGGTCGAACAACTTAAAGCGCATCTGGGGCGCGCACGTGCTAAACGCGGAATGTTTGAAGGCGATTTACACGATGGCGAACTCGAAATCGGACAGGTAAGTGCGTTAATCGATCAAATTTTACCCGTTTCCGAAGTATTTAATCAAATTTTAGCAGAATTTCATCATGAACAAAAACGTGTCGCACAAATTTCATTCTAAGCCATTCGTTTGGGCACTATTGCTGGTAACGACTTTCTTTTCCGCGAAAGCGCAAGACCGACCCAAATTAGTAGTTGGCATTGTAGTCGACCAAATGAAAACCGAGTATTTATATCGATTTGCGAATGATTTTGGTTCAGGAGGATTTAAGCGATTAACCTCGAACGGATTCACATTTTATAACGCGCACTTCAACTATATGCCTACGTACACAGGTCCGGGGCACGCATCGGTTTACACGGGAACTACGCCGCGTTTTCACGGAATTGTTGGAAACGATTGGTATAATAAGTCGATTAAAAAGAACATGTATTGTACCGACGACGCCAGTGTTCGCACGTTAGGAGCCGGCGATGAGGCGGAAGGTAAAATGTCGCCACGAAACCTAAAAGCTACTACCATTACCGACGAATTAAAATTGTCTACAAATTTCAGAGGGAAAGTAATCGGTATGAGCATGAAAGATCGCGGAGCCATTTTGCCGGCCGGACATTTTGCCGACTGTGCATTTTGGTACAGCAAAACAGGAGCTTTTATTAGCAGTACTTTTTACCGAAATGAATTACCAGCTTGGGCAACGAAATTTAACGAAGAAAAGCATTTCTTAAAATATGTGCAAAACGCTTGGAATCCGTTGAAACCCTTGGCGCAATACGACGAGAGTTTAGCCGATGAAAACCCGTACGAAGGGAAAATTTTTAAGGCTAATTCGGCAACGTTTCCGTACGATTTGAAAAGTATGTACGAAAAAAGTGGTGCACAAATTTTGCGCGCACTGCCTTTTGGAAACGACTTGCTAACCGATTTTGCGCTTGCTGCGATCGATGCCGAGCAATTGGGAAAAGACAATCACACCGATTTTCTGGCAATCAGTTATTCGGCAACCGATTACGTGGGACACATCACCGGGCCGCGTTCGATTGAATTGCAGGATACGTACTTGCGTTTAGATGCTTCTCTGGAAAAATTATTGAAGTATCTAGATGAGAAAGTAGGGAAGGGTCAGTATTTGGTATTTTTAACTGCCGACCATGCTGGAGCGGAAAATCCGGTATTTTTGAAAGATCATAAATACGAAGTTGAAAACGTAAGTTCGAAAGATTTCGTCAGCAAATTAGAAGCTTTTGGATTAGAAACTTTTGGTAAAGATGTTATTGCAAACTGCAGTAACCAAAATATCTTTTTCGACAAAGATGCGCTGGCAGGAGCGGGTATTTCCTTGACCGATGCCAAAAATAAAGTTCGGGATTTTGTGATGAAAGAATCCTGGGTGCTGCGCGTTTACACAGAAGAAGAAATTTTAGCATCGTCGGGCAGTGATCCGTATTTGCAGCTCATAGCGAACGGTTTTGATACCAAACAAAACGGTGAGTTGGTTATTTTAGAATCGCCCGGAACCTTGGAAGATCACACGACAGGCACGACACATGGATCTGTATTTTCGTACGATACGCATGTGCCGATTATCTTTTTTGGAAAAGGAATTACCGCTGGTAAATCGCACGAAAAGTGTGTCATTACCGAAATTGCGCCTACACTCGCACAATTGCTACAATTGTCTTTGCCAAATGCGACCAACGCCGAAGTCTTGGAAGCGCTATTCAAAAATTAATTTTTAATAGTAGATCCTAACAATTATATAAGTATCTGTAAATCAGATTTATAATTTCAGTAAAAGCAGCTACAATCACAGAGAATTGAATCTGTTTTTGCCTGTGCACTTTCTCTGTGTTCCTATTTTTCAGTTGAGGAGGGCGTTTTATGCAACAAACTTCCCATTTCACTGTTAAAACCACTTTTTTTACCGCTTAAAATCAACTACTTTTGCAACTTCTAAAACAAACACGTATGAGCGCTGTTAAAGATTTGTTTGAACGAATCCAAAATAATAAGGGTCCTCTAGGAAAGTGGGCCTCGCAAGCCGAAGGCTACTACGTTTTTCCAAAATTGGAAGGCGAATTAGGTCCGCGAATGATGTTTCACGGAAAAGAAATTTTAAACTGGAGTATTAACGATTACCTTGGTTTGGCGAACCATCCTGAGGTTAGAAAAGCCGATACGGAAGCCGCTGCCGAATACGGTGCTGCATACCCAATGGGTGCACGAATGATGAGCGGACAAACCGATTATCACGAACAGTTAGAACGCGAATTAGCCGCTTTCGTAAAGAAAGAAGCTGCGTATTTATTGAACTTCGGTTACCAAGGGATTATGTCGACAATCGACGCTCTGGTAACCAAAAACGATGTAATTGTTTACGACGTTGATGCACACGCTTGTATCATCGACGGTGTGCGTTTGCACATGGGTAAACGTTTTACCTACAAGCACAACGATGTGGAAAGCATGGAGAAAAACCTGCAACGTGCCACAAAACTTGCACAGGAAACCGGTGGTGGAATTTTATTCATCACAGAAGGTGTTTTCGGAATGCGCGGTCAGCAAGGAAAATTGCGTGAAATCGTTGCAATGAAAGAGAAGTACAACTTCCGTTTGTTGGTAGATGATGCGCACGGTTTTGGTACTTTAGGTGCAACGGGAGCAGGAGCAGGCGAGGAGCAAGGAGTTCAAGACGGTATTGATGTGTATTTCTCGACTTTCGCAAAATCAATGGCAAGTATCGGTGCTTTTATTGCTGCCGATCAAGATATTATCGATTATTTAAAATACAATTTGCGTTCGCAGATGTTCGCGAAGTCGCTACCGATGATTCAAACCAAAGGAGCATTAAAGCGCTTGGAAATGCTGCGCAACATGCCCGAGTTGAAAGACAAGCTTTGGGAAAACGTAAACGCCTTGCAAAACGGCTTAAAAGCTCGTGGTTTTGATATCGGCGATACCAATACCTGCGTGACTCCGGTGTACCTAAACGGTAGTATTCCAGAGGCTATGATGTTGGTAAACGATTTACGTGAGAATTACAATATTTTCTTATCGATTGTAGTGTATCCGGTGATTCCTAAAGGCATCATTTTATTGCGTATGATTCCAACAGCTTCGCACACTATGGAAGACATCAACCAAACTTTAGATGCTTTCGAAGCCGTTCGCGAAAAACTGGTAAACGGTACGTATTTGAAAATTGCTGCCGAGAAAACAGTCGATGTTTCGTAAGTCATTTCAAATAAGAAAAAATACCACAACAGTGTATAGTAAGGTCGGAAGCAATTCCGACCTTTTTTATGCTAATCGAACTCAGGTTCTCAGTAAAGAGAAGGCGTAATTTCAACCTTTGTTTATCATCACAATTACTGCAAGTTTAAAATCCGATTTGCTTCGCGGATTCCACTGAGATATGCGCCGTGAACCGATCCGCGATACGCCCTGTGAGTGTGTTCACCGGCAAAAAATAACCTGTTTTCAACCGATTTGCTAAGCGTGTCGTAAGCCTCTGAGTCGGAGTTATTGGGTACAAACGAGTAGCTGCCGTATGCGTTCGGATTCTGTCCCCATTTGGTTCGCAAGAGGTTAGTCGGATTTGGAATTGATTCCCCGTAAATCTTTCTTAAATGTGTCATTATTTCCGAAATAACTTCGGCATCCGATAATGATTCACTAACCGCAGCATATGAACCATAAGTAAAAGTTATTAATGCGGGTGTCGAACTGTATTTTGTGACATTTAAAAAGTAATTAAATTTCCCTTTCTCTTCCGGCGTATAACCTATAAATTGTAAATCCGTGTTCCAAAATGCCTGATCCCACTTTAATAAAAATTTATTTACAAGTCCCATTTGTAAATCAGCAATAGCCTGCAATTTCGTTTGAGGCAAAGGAGGAGCGAAGTTGAGCACATTACTTTTTAAAACACCCAAAGGTACCGTTACTAAAACATAATCGGCTTCAAAGATCTCGGTTGCAGTGGCAACTACACTTTTAGCTAAAGTGTAGTCTATTATTTGTACCCGACTGTTTAATCGAATATCGAGTCCTTCAGATAAAAAATTCGTAATCCGGTCGAAACCATTGGTAATAATTACATCTGCACCTGCAAACTCATCATCATCATAGAAGTACTTTGATGACAACTGCGCAATGTCTGCTCCTGTATTGAACTCTAAATAGGCTGATAGGAAGTAATTCCATAATCTATCCGCTGTTAAATTCGGATAAAGCGTATCGAATACCGTTTTAAAGCTCTGATTTTCAGCGCCTAAAGCGGTTACTTGTTCCAAAGCATCATTAAACTGATTTTCAGCAGATTCCAAAAGTAAATCGCTATATCTTTCGCCCGAAACATCAAAAACTGAAACTAAGTCATCGTTCGTTAGAAATGTTTCTGCCCCAGCTTTTTGGGCAAGTTCGGTAATTGGGTTGCCGTTAGGTCCATGAATCCAACTCGCACCTTCGTCGAATGGAATTTCCAAAGACCTGTTAGTGCTAATTCGACCTCCAACTTTTGAATTTGCTTCCAAAAGCACTACCGAAAATCCTTTCGATTGCAACTTTTTTGCTGCTGCAAGTCCAGCAATTCCTCCACCAACCACAACTACACGCTTTCCATTGCCGTTTTTTTCATTGCTTTCTAATTCACACGATGTTAAAAGGCGTTGAGAGAACATTAAAAGCGGAAGTCCCAACAAAGCGTTTTGTAAAAAATCTCTTCTTTTCATACCTCTAGCTCGTTTACAATACAGACAACTTTCTGGACAACAATTTACGCATAATTTCTACTCGTCCTAAACCAGTACAATTTTGCCACCTACTTTCTTAAATAACGTGAGTTCAACATGCAAAATAGTGAACGAGAATTTTTCTTAGTTACTAATAAGCTCTCATTATAAGCAATCCAGCAAATGCATCTTTAAATAACTATTCTATTTCATTTTTGGGCAATACGCGGCAAAAGTGCTTTGTCAATAACGAGCAAACCGCCGCGCCCGGGCTGTCCGCTGTATCTTTTAGTTCCGCTTCGCTCCACTAAAAGGATATCGCTTCCATCCCTATTGCGAAGTAACGTCTTTACAAAACGTTCGGTTTTTACCGAAAAATCAACGCAATAATTAACAGAATCCACGTTATAGAAATACAGATTAAATGAAACGCTTGTCTTTTATACTCGCCGAGATGATCCAGCAAGCTTCTTGGCTAAAATCGAAACCATCCTCAGCAATTTAACTACCTTTGATAGTAAATTTCAACAAATAGTTTTGAAACAGTTCGCCTCATACATCACTTTTTTACTACTCGTTTTTTCTTCTGCGAAAGCGCAAGAACGCATCGACTTTTATTTCAAAACAGGAAAAGCTACTTTCGAACCCGTCGAACAAAATCGCCTCGAACAGTTTATCCAAAAAAATACCACAGTTAAAATTGTCTCGATCAGTGGCTTTACCGACGAAGTAGGTTCGGCACAAGCCAACAACAAACTAGCTAAAGCACGCGTGCAAACCGTAGTCGATATTCTAAATAATCGAATTCTTACACGAACCGATTTCAGAACCAACAATTTCGGAGAAAAATTTGCACAAGGTCTGGGCGAAAATGCTCTCAATCGAAAGGTTTCTATTCTATACCTTAAAGAAGCCGACATCCCTCGGGAAGAAGAAATTTTAGGTCTAAAACCAAAATCACCAGAACCTATTGCTGCGGTTGTTCCAACTTCGCTACTTAAATTCCCTGAAGTACTTCGTTTTAAAAATATCGATGGCTCGGTTAACGAAATTGTGCTCGACACTGTGACAATGAAAACGATATACAACGCAAAAGCAGGTGAAAAGCTCAAACTTCGAAATCTGGAGTTTAAAATCAATACCTTTATAATCGAACCGCAATCTCGTGCCGCTTTGTATGAATTACTTACGGTCATGCAAGCCAAACCCAGTTTGAAGATTCAAATTCAAGGTCATATTTGTTGCATGCCCAACGATACGCGCGACCTTTCCACACAACGGGCAAAAGCAATCTCTAATTTTTTGCAAATGAACGGTATAGATAAATCGCGTTTGTCGTACAAGGGCCTTGGTGTCACGCAACCTATCTATCCCATTCCGGAAAAAAACGAACAGGAACGTGCCGCAAATCGTAGAGTCGAATTTGAAATCATAGCAAACTGATGAAACTATTTTTTTATCTGCTTTTATTCTGCGGAAGCTGCATGGCACAGGAAGTCGACATTTATTTCGATTTCAATAAATACGATATTAACATGCAGGCTAAACAAACATTACAGTTGTTTACGCAATCGCACAAAGACGCGATAATTGTAGAGCTAAAAGGTTATTGTGATCATGTGGGAAGCGATGCGTACAACGACACGCTAGCCATGAAACGCATTCGAGCAGTACAAAACGCCCTGCGCGAACTTCAATTCAGCGTTCCCGATAAAACTACGATAAAATCCTACGGCGAGCGTTTTGAACAATTGCCGGAACAAAGTGCCAACCGCAAGGTAAGTATCGTTTATAAACTTCCCGAAAAAGTTGCTGTAAAGTCGGAATTATCAGAATTTCGAAAGTCGACACTCAACGCAAAAGTCGGCGATATCATCAAGCTTCCGGGCATGAATTTCTTCAACAACAGCGCAAAAATGTTACCAAAATCGGTTCCTACTCTCGAAGAATTGCTGTGCATTTTAGAAGAAAATCCGAATTTACACATCGAAATTCAAGGTCATATTTGTTGTCAGAAAGAACGCGATGTAAGCGACATTTCGACAGCAAGAGCTCATGCCGTTTTCAATTACCTGATTCAAAAAGGAATCAATCGAAAACGACTCACCTACAAAGGCTACGGCATAAGTAGGCCCATTCATAAAATACCTGAAAAATCGGAACTCGAGGAAGAAGAAAATCGCCGTGTAGAAATCAGAATTGTTAAAATCTAATAAAAAAGCCGCTCAAAAAGCGGCTTAAGTTTTTATTTTTCTAACATACTTTTCTTTTTTTCGAGTACACTTTGCTGAGGCTTTGGCGGAATAACCTCTCCTTTTATTTTCAGGGCAATGATACCTCCTTCGTAATTTACTGCATTCGATTCTACAGTAATTGTTTTGCGAATCGGCCCGGGATTCATGTTGTACTTTACTTGAATTTTATCTGATTTTCCCGGTAAGATGGGATCAGTTGGCTTGGTCGGAACGGTACATCCACAAGTCGACTTCACATTCGTAATAATCAAAGGTTCATCTCCAGTATTTGTGAAAACAAATGTTCGAATACCGTTGTCGGTTTCCTTTGAAACTTCACCGTAATCGATTGTATTATCTTTGGCTTCAAATTCAATTCTCGGCCCTTTTTGCGCCATACCTGCTACCGCGATAAACAGTAGGAGTAAAGTTGAGGTAAAGTGCTTCATGATGTAATTTTTTAGTGTCGTAAATGTAAAAGTTCTTGCGCTATTTGTATCGAATAAGAGTTAAAATTTTATTCTTAAAATCGTACTTTTGCCACTTCCAAAAATCAGACCATAAAGTCTGGTTTTAGAAAAAAATGCTTTGTTTTGATTAAGTTCAGCTCTATAATGTCTATTTAAGCAGCTAAAAGCTCGTTCTTTCAACAAAACCTGTGTTAGTAAAGATTATTTCGCGAAAACAAATTTAGTTTATGTCTGCATTAGCAACTCAGTTCGACGCCGCTTCAATTGAAGAAAAATGGTACCAGTATTGGATGGAAAACGGTTATTTCAACTCTGTGCCCGATCACCGAAAAGCCTATACCATCGTGATCCCACCACCAAACGTGACTGGCGTGTTGCACATGGGACATATGCTAAACAATACAATCCAAGACGTACTCATCCGACGTGCACGTTTGAAGGGTTTTAACGCTTGTTGGGTGCCCGGAACCGATCACGCATCGATTGCTACCGAAGCAAAAGTTGTCGCTAAACTGAAAGCCGAAGGCATCAATAAAAACGACCTTACCCGTGAGGAATTCCTTGAACATGCCTGGGATTGGACGCACAAGTACGGCGGAGTGATTCTCGAACAACTTAAAAAGTTAGGTGCATCCTGCGATTGGAATCGTACAAAATTCACGATGGATCCCGATATGTCGGCTTCCGTAATCAAATGCTTTGTGGATTTGTATCGAAAAGGCCTGATTTATCGCGGCTATCGCATGGTAAACTGGGATCCGGAAGCTAAAACGACACTTTCCGACGAAGAAGTGATTTACGAAGAACAACAATCGAAGTTGTTTTACCTAAAATATAAATTTACGGACAGCGACGACTTTTTAACCGTAGCAACTACGCGTCCGGAAACCATTTTTGGAGATACCGCGGTTTGCGTTAATCCAAACGACGAGCGCTACGCAAAGTTTATCGGAAAAACCGTTATTGTTCCGATTGCTAACCGCGAAGTACCCATTATATCCGACGATTATATTGATATTGAATTCGGTACAGGTTGTTTGAAAGTTACGCCAGCGCACGACATTAACGACAAGAACATCGGGGATAAATACAATTTGGAAGTCATCGATATTTTTAATGAAGACGCTACTTTAAACAGCTTTGGTTTGCACTATGCCGGCAAAGATCGTTTTGACGTTAGAAAAGCCATCGAAAAAGAACTACAAGAAAAAGGTTTGTTGCTAAAAGTAGAAAACCACCAAAATAAAGTGGGAACTTCTGAACGAACCAAAGCCGTAATCGAGCCACGTCTTTCCGACCAGTGGTTTTTGAAAATGGAAGATCTCGCTAAACCAGCATTAAAGGCAGTTTTAGAATCGGATGAAATTAATTTGTATCCAAAGAAATTCGAAAATACTTACCGCCATTGGTTGGAGAATGTTCGCGACTGGAATATTTCACGACAATTGTGGTGGGGACAACAAATACCAGCCTATTTCTATGGCGACGGCAAGCAAGATTTTGTTGTTGCTGAAAACTGGGACGAAGCCTTGCAACTCGCGCGAATAGCTACCGGAAACAACAATTTGCAACGAACAGACTTACGACAAGATCCAGATGCACTCGACACCTGGTTTTCGTCGTGGTTGTGGCCTATTTCAGTTTTCGGAGGAATAATGAATCCGAATAACGAAGAGTTTAAATACTACTATCCGACCCAAGATTTGGTGACAGCGCCTGAGATTTTATTTTTCTGGGTAGCTCGTATGATTATTGCCGGTTACGAATTTGTTGGAGAAAAACCCTTTACCGGAGTTTATCTCACAGGTATTGTTCGCGATACGCAACGCAGAAAAATGTCGAAATCACTCGGAAACTCTCCGGAACCGCTAGAACTTATCGAGAAATTCGGTGCCGACGGTGTGCGTGTAGGTATGCTCTTAGCCGGATCCGACGGTAACGATATTTTGTTTGATGAAGCCTACTGCGCCCAAGGAAAAGCATTTGCGCACAAAATTTGGAATGCATTCCGATTGATTAAAGGTTGGGAAGTTTCAGAAGATATTCAACAACCGGCCGCTAGTAAAATTGCTGTCGACTGGTATCGTGCAAAATTGTCGCAAGCCGTAGTTGAAATCGACGATCACTTCAGTAAATACCGCATTTCCGATGCTATGATGAGCACTTACAAACTCATTTGGGACGATTTCTGTTCGTGGTTGCTTGAAATAGTAAAACCGGGCTACCAGCAACCCATTGACAGCCAAACCTTACATGCAATAATCGATTTGCTGGAAGATAATCTGCGACTTCTAAATCCATTCATGCCTTTCTTAACTGAAGAAATTTGGCATGCTATCAAGGAACGAACAAAAGAAGAGGCACTAATTGTGAATACTTGGCCTAAAATTCAAGGTGAAAACAGCGATTTATTACAGCAATTCGATATTTGTTTTGAAATCGTTAGCGGACTTCGTACAATTCGAAAAGATCGCAATCTACCTTTTAAAGACGCGATTCAAGTACAAGTCATTAACAAAGAAAATATCAGTGATAAAACCGATTCAGTAATCTTAAAATTGCTCAATATCTCTTCATTAGAGTACGTGGTAGAAAAGCCGGAAAATGCAGCTTCTTTCCGATACAAAACCAACGAATACTATGTAATTCTAGGCGAAAAAATCGATTTAGAAGCCGAACGTGCCAAATTGCAAGAGGAGCTCGAATATTATAAAGGCTTTTTAAAATCGGTTGAAGCTAAACTTTCAAACGAACGTTTTGTGAGCAGTGCTCCCGAAAAGGTTATTGCCATGGAACGTCAAAAACAAGCCGATGCTTTAGCGAAGATTGCTGTTTTGGAAGAACGCTTAAGCTAGAAGCTAATTTCTTTTAAATAAAAATGCCGTGATAAACGAATTGTCACGGCATTTTTTATTTCATTTTGACTGTGGAAATAGGATTTACTTCTTTATCGCCTCCTCGTATTTTTCGTTTACTTTCTGCCAATTGATTACTTCAAAAAACGCATTGATGTAATTTCTTCTACGGTACTGATATTGCAAATAGTAGGCATGTTCCCAGACGTCTAATGCCAATATAGGTGTTCCGCTAACCGAAACGCCCGGCATCAATGGATTGTCCTGATTTGGAGTCGTAGATATTTGTAGTTTTCCCGCTTTATCAACGCTCAACCACGTCCAGCCCGAACCGAAAACAGCCGTTGCTTGATTGCTAAATTCGTTTTTAAAATTCTCAAACGAACCAAAATCTCTCGAAATCGCTAAGGCAAGCGTATCTTTCGGTTGTCCGCCTCCTTTTGGTCCCATGATTTCCCAAAATAAGCTGTGGTTGTAATATCCTCCCGCATTGTTTCGCAGATTTTCATCAGCCGAGCTCGCTTTCTTCAGAATTTCTTCTATAGTAAGCTGCTCCATTTCTGTTCCTTTAATGGCTTTATTGAGGTTGTTCGTGTATGTTAAATAATGCTTTGAATAATGATTTTCCATCGTGCTTGCGTCTATCGATGGGCTTAACGCATTATAGGCGTAGGGTAATTTCGCCAACTCAAAGGTTCCGGGCTCTGCTCTTACATCATCTGGGCTAGATAAGGCAGCTTTTACTTCTTTTTCAGGTAGTGGAACTTCAACTTCAATGAGCTTTTTCTCGTTACAAGAACTGAAAATAACTGCTAGAATAACTGCTCGTGTAAAAGATTTCATAATTCGTTTTTTAGAATATCTTCAACAACTTGAATGTAATTTTTCATGGCATCTTCAACACTCATAGATCTTATCTGCATCCAAGCGTTCGTTTTAAAAGCATTTCGCAAATCGTAATCCGTTTGCATACTTCGGTCTATATTTCCAAAAGTAGCTTGTTTATAAAACGAATATAAACGCAATTGAACGTCTGGAGGCAAATCGGCCTGACGCATCTCCGAAGCTTTCTGAAAAGCCTGTTGAAATCGTTCTTCTAAAGATAAGTCCGACATTATTTTTTGAAAATTACAGTTCTATTTCCTTTTACCACATCTCCGATTTTAACCTGAACGGGAGTGCCTGGGGGCAAGAATAAATCAACGCGACTTCCAAATTTTATAAATCCAGCATCCGATCCTTGAAGCACCATCTGACCTTCTTTGGCGTAGTTCACAATACGTTTAGCTAAAGCACCGGCAATTTGTCGGTACATGATTTCTCCCAGCACTTCATTTTCAATAACTACAGTTGTTCGCTCGTTTTCTGTACTTGCTTTCGGATGCCAAGCAACCAAGTACTTTCCAGGATGGTAAATACTGTGCGTGATTTTTCCGCCTATCGGATAACGCGTCACGTGTACGTTTATGGGCGACATGAAAATAGATACTTGTAATCGATTCGATTTAAAAATTTCAGGTTCATATACTTCTTCAATAACTACAACTTTTCCATCTACTGGTGCAGTAATGGTATCTAAGGTAGGAATTAAGCTTCGGTTAGGGTTTCGAAAAAACTGAAGAATCAATATCAGAAAAATCAAAAGAAAGCTCTGGATGCCTTTTCTCAGATAAATATTCGGAAAAACGGCTTCAGCCACGAGTATTCCCGCCACAACAATCATGCAGGAGATTAAGATAATTTTTGCGCCTTCTTTGTGGAATGATACAATCATTTTGGGAGAATTTTGTACAGTAAAAATATAAATGGTGCGACAAATATAATACTATCGAGCCGATCGAGTATACCGCCGTGTCCGGGCATGATGTTTCCGCTGTCTTTAACACCGGCAATTCGCTTGAATTTCGATTCTATTAAGTCGCCAATTGTTCCGAAAACACTGATTAAAACCGCAGTTATTCCCCAAATGATTAAAGACTTCTGGAAATGAATTGGTTTTGGTTGCATGTAAAATTTCGAAATCAAAAAAGCAGCCAGTAACGAGAAGAAAAGACCTCCGAGAAAGCCTTCTATCGTTTTTTTAGGAGAAATTCGTTCAAAAAGTTTGTTGCGCCCAATAGATTTTCCAACGATGTAAGCAAAAGTATCGTTCGTCCAAATCAAAATAAAAACACTGATTAATATTTTTGGCTTGTACGTTTTTAGCAAATACACTGAATTCGGATCTTCTTCACCCAAAGCAGTTATGTTCATTATACTTATAAAGGGCAAAATGATATAGCCAATTAAAAAGATGTATTTACTTACGCGACGCAGCTCGGTGTGTTTGTTATCGAATAGAAAAATCATACTGATTAACGAAACAAATAGCGTAATTCCGAGAACAACAATATCGACGTACTGTATATTTACCTTGTAAACAAGCATGTACGCAGAGCTGCCATAAATTAAACTCGCTAAAAGTGCAGGAACCAATGAATGGATGCGAACGAGTTTCGAGAATTCGAAAACCGCTATAAGTAAAAAAAAGTAAAATAATACGAAGAAACTTTCGGTAGAATACAATACAGCCGAGAGTAGGAGCAAGATGTACACCGCTCCTGATAGCGCCCGCTGCAACGTTTCGTTCATACTAAGCGTCCTCTAAAAGAAGCAAATACAAATTTTTAGCAACGCTTCCGTAGTGAAGAAAATCTTCTTCTTTTGACTTTTCAAAATACGTAAAAGCCATGATGTTGCTCGGATAGTTTTTGTCGTAGCGCTGCTTGATAGTGCGCAAGCTGTCTGATTTTGTTTGAACCAGTTGAGAAGTAGTCGCAAAAATGACAAAATTCGCAGGAAGTTCCTGTGGTTTGTGATGTTTAATTTGGTTGGAAGATAACAATACCGATCCCTCTTCGGCAATTAAATTTTCGCAGCTAGCTAATAAAAATTTGGGATTTACAGTTTTTTCGTGTGGAATTTTATTCTCATCCAAAAGCGAAAACAGCTTGGGTTCAAAACACATGGCTTCCTGTTCAAACCAATCGTTTTCTTCCAAAATATCTTCAAAATGCGTTTTAACTTCAGCCATATTTTCACAATATAGAAACTTGCCTCCGTTTTTGCGGAATTTCAATGTGAAAAGCTCGTCGGTTGTCAGTCCGGCGTGCAGATTGGTTAGATCGTCTCCTGGAGTTTCTCCGGAGTTGTCGGTGCTGGAATTAAAAAACTTTTTAAAAATACTCATCTGGCTTTACTGCTCGCAAAAGTTCGTTGCGTTCAAAGATAAAAAAAACTTGTTTCAACTACCGATTGAAACAAGTTTTTATAAAATTAGGAAGATGTATACTTACAGCTGTTTATCAGCTTCTTCGGCAGTTTGCCATTGGCGCTGACCAAAAATCGCTTCTAAATCGTCTTTAAAGATCACTTCGCGTTCAATTAAAATGTCGGCCAATTGAAAAAGTTTTTCCTTATTCTCTTCCAAAATAGCAATGGCACGTTGGTATTGCGACTCAATCAAATCGCTAATTTCTTTGTCGATCACCCTGGCGGTATCTTCCGAATAAGGTTTAGAGAAGCTGTATTCTGCTTGCCCAGAACTGTCGTAATAGGTTACATTTCCAATCTTATCATTCAAACCAAAAATGGTTACCATAGCTCGCGCCTGGCGTGTTACCTTCTCTAAATCGCTCAAAGCTCCAGTCGAAATCGTATCAAATGTTACTTTTTCGGCAGCTCTTCCGCCCATGGTAGCACACATTTCATCGAGCATTTGGTCGGGTCTGACAATTTGTCGTTCTTCTGGTAAGTACCAAGCTGCACCCAAACTTTGTCCGCGAGGTACAATGGTAACTTTCACTAAGGGTGCAGCGTGCTCAAGCATCCAACTCACTGTTGCATGTCCGGCTTCGTGAATGGCAATGGCGCGTTTTTCCTCTTTAGTAATAATTTTATTTTTCTTCTCCAAACCGCCAACAATACGGTCAACCGCATCCAAGAAATCTTGTTTGTCTACCGCAGGTTTGTTTTTACGAGCGGCAATTAATGCTGCCTCGTTACAAACATTAGCAATATCGGCTCCTGAAAAACCAGGCGTTTGTTTGGCAAGGAAATCAGTATCCAAATCTTCAACTTTTTTCAAAGGCTTCAAATGCACTTCGAAAATTTCTTTTCTCTCACGGATATCCGGTAAATCAACGAAGATTTGTCGGTCGAATCGTCCGGCGCGCATCAAAGCTTTATCCAAAACGTCGGAGCGGTTTGTAGCTGCTAAAACAATTACGTTGCTATTTGTTCCAAAACCGTCCATTTCCGTAAGGAGCTGATTCAGCGTGTTTTCACGTTCATCGTTTCCGCCACTAAATGAATTTTTTCCTCGAGCACGACCTACAGCATCGATTTCATCAATGAAGATTATTGCGGGCGATTTTTCCTTTGCCTGTTTGAACAAGTCTCGAACGCGCGACGCACCTACGCCAACAAACATTTCCACAAAATCTGAACCTGAAAGCGAGAAAAACGGTACACGAGCTTCGCCAGCTACTGCTTTCGCGAGTAAGGTTTTACCGGTTCCCGGAGGTCCAACCAATAATGCACCTTTCGGAATTTTCCCTCCTAAATTTGTATAGCGTTCTGGATTTTTTAAGAATTCAACGATTTCTTGAATTTCTTCCTTCGCGCCTTCTAAACCAGCAACGTCTTTAAATGTGATTTTAATATCGCTCTTCTCATCGAACAAACGCGCTTTAGATTTTCCAATGTTGAAAATTTGTCCGCCCGGTCCGCCAGCACCACCAGCCGACATCCGGCGCATAACGTATAACCAAAAAATAATGATTATAAGAATTGGGAACAGTATAGATAGAATTTCTCCCCAGTCACTGCGTACTTCAAAATTGTAATCCTTAAGCTTTTTCGCTGCAACTGCATTCTCCAGATTTTTTTGGAATGTTTCCCCATCACCAATATCGTCCAAATAAAAATGCGGTCCGTTTGGTGCACCAAAAACTCCTTTGGCTACATCCTTAAATGCGGCCTGCTTTAAGGCTGCTGCATTTAAATACACCTCTGCTTCGGTTTTATTGTAAACTACAACGCGATCAATAAGCCCCATTTCTAGGTATTGACGGAATGTAGAAGTACTAATTTTTGATGGATCTTTAACGCTAGTATTACCCGTTACGTAGACAAAAACTAAAGACCCAACTAATATGGCATATAGCCACATAGGGTTAAACTTAATTTTTCGCGGCTGCGAATTATTTTCCTTAGACATAAGCCTTTTTTTCTTTAATAATTAGAGGGAATAGAAGTAATCTTGGCATCGCCCCATAAACTTTCAATGTTGTAATACTCGCGAATGTGCTTCTGAAAAACATGAACTACTATGCTCACGTAATCCATCAACACCCATTCGGCATTCTCTGATCCTTCAACATGCCAAGGCTTGTCTTTCAAAGCACGAGATACCGTTTTTTGAACTGAGTTTACAATGGCGTTTACCTGTGTGTTTGAGTTTCCATTACAAATTACAAAGTAGTCGCAGGCCGAGTTGTCTATTGCGCGCAAATCCAAAATATCAATATCGTTTCCTTTAACCTCTTCGATTCCTTTAATAATCTCTGCTAGTAATTCGTCGTTACCCGTAGTTTTTTTCGCCATCTATTCTTTAAGTGTAAGTGCGCAAATTTACCAATTTTTGTTGTTACTTTCGGTCGTTAACACAAGATTAAACGACGTTCATGAGCAACAAGCTAACAGTTATCAAACTAAATGCCATAGATTCGACCAACAGCTTTTTAAAACAACAAACCAAACAAACTTTTGTTGGCAACTTTACGCTAGTTTACACCGTAGAACAAACCGCCGGACGCGGGCAAATGGGCGCAACTTGGCTGGCCGAAGCCGGTAAGTCGTTAACATTTAGTTTGTTGGTAAGAAAGCCTGTCGAAAAATTTGAACACGATTTCGAATTTCAAATGCTCGTGTCTGTTGCAATTCATCAAAGCTTAAACAAATTCGGTCTAGCAAGTGAAATAAAATGGCCAAACGACATTATGGCAGGCGGCAGGAAACTCGGTGGCATTTTAATCGAACAGCTAAACGACAATCAAGGAAATCCGACTTTTATCGTGGGAATCGGAATAAACGTCAAACAAAGCAATTTCAACGAGCTGCCTTCTGCCACTTCTTTGCTGCTAAATGGTGTTGACATTGAAGACGATACGGTATTGATGCTTGAAATACGTGATCAAATAATCGAACTATTCGAAAACAGCAATGCAGAATCGCAAGCCATAATTCGAACTAAATATCTCAGTGTTTTGATGAAATACCAGAAGCCGGCCGTTTACCAAGTAAACAACCATCTTTTTAACGCACTTATACTAGGGGTTTCTCCCGAAGGTAAATTAGTACTTAAGCACGAAAACGACGAAATTCGGGCCTACGGTATCAAAGAAGTAAAAATGATGTACTAAAGTTTCGACATGTTTTCCGACAATGTATCGATAAACTTCTGAATCGGTCCTTTAACCATCATCGCCATCATGGCATTGAATTCGCCTTCAAAAAACAGTTGAATGCCTGCTTTATCAGCACCTAAGTCTTCGATGGCTGCACGCAAAGTAAAAGGCAATTTGTCGCTCGCAGCACCTAAAACAATATGACTAGGCGCCGTTTTTTCTTTCAAACGCAACTTTATCTCAGGCATGCCCTTCAATCCAAAAATAAAGCTATCGGCATCGGTAACTTCAAATTTTGCAATGCTCTCAGGCATTAATTTTTCAAAATTTTTAATGTCGGTTAACGAATCAAACAAATATTGAGCTGATTTTCCAACTTCGGTTCTAGGGCTTTCTAATTTCATAAAGGTATTTTTTATTCCACTTCCATTCCCCAGCCGGCAGGATTAACGCGCCATTCGACTAAAGTTTGTTCTTCGGTTTCAGTTATGTATCGTTTGGCAACTGCCAAGGGTAGTAAATGCTCGTAATTACTTAAGGTAAATAAATCGACATTCGATTTTTTGAAATTTGCTCTCGCAACATCAAAACCATAATCAAAAATCGCAGCCATTCCCTTTACCTGAGCTCCCGCTTCGCGCAAAGCTTCAACAGCCATTAAACTGCTGTTTCCCGTACTTATCAAGTCTTCAATAACAACCACATGTTGCCCTTTCTGCAAAAATCCTTCGATTTGGTTCTGTCTGCCGTGCTTTTTTGGCTCCGGACGCACATAAACAAAAGGCAACGCTAATGCCTCGGCAACCAACAAACCAATGCCAATGGCTCCCGTAGCAACCCCAGCAATCACGTCAGGTTTTCCAAATTGCTTTTCAATGTTTTTAGCGAACTCCTCTTTTAGATAATTCCGAATCGGAGGAAAAGATAAAGTCACACGATTGTCGCAATAAATAGGCGATTTCCATCCCGAAGACCATAAAAACGGATTTCCCGGATTCAATTTAATTGCATTAATTTGCAGCAAAAGCTCGGCTGTCTTGGCGGCTGTTTCTTTGTTAAAAACCATAGCACAAATGTATAAAGTTTTTGTCAACGATAAACCTCTTTTTTTGACAAACCAAACCCAAAAAGAAACCGATTTCGATCTGTTTTTGCTGGAAAGCGTTGATATTAAAAAACTTATCGTAAAACTCTTTCAAGGTAAAGTCGATAAAGCCTTTCTATATCATCCCGACGAAAAAGAAATGCTCAAAACCCTGAAATCGAAATTACCTGTGCATAAAGCCGCAGGTGGTTTAGTGTATAACAAAAAAAATGAAGTGCTTTTCATCTTCCGAAACGGCAAATGGGATTTACCTAAAGGCGGACTCGAAAAGGGCGAAACCAACGAAATTGCCGCCATTCGCGAAGTGCAAGAAGAAACCGGAATCGATAACCTCATTATCACCGATAAACTTCAAAAAACCTATCACATTTTTAAGCGAAACGGACGCTATAAACTCAAAGTTACGCAGTGGTACGAAATGCGAAGTTCTAGCGTTCAGAAACTTATTCCGCAAGCCGAAGAAGGCATTGAAAAAGTAGCCTGGTTAGACGCTCAAGCCTGCGCCGAAGCCTTAAAAAATTCCTACGAAAATATTAAATTACTTTTTGAAGAGTAGGGCAGCTGCCTCCCAAACAATCCTTCTTCAACACAAATTCATAGCGGTCGGCACCGGGCTTTCCGCTACAAGCTTTTTAAACTGAGTTCGATATAAAAATTGTGGTCAGAAAACAGATAAATGGTTGAATACAAGGCGGATTTTTGTTGGGATACTGTAGTATCGCAAAAAAATCAAACGAAGTAGGCAGCCGTTTATCTGTTTAGCGTGGCAGCTGTTCATTTAGATTGCTGTTTTATTTTACAATTTGTTGATTTCAAGCGATCTGACAAAGATTTTTAATTGAACTCAGGTTATTAGCCCGCGAAACCGCGGCGGCCTAAAAAGGCTTTTCACTGCAATCCCTGCTGCGGGCAATCGTTACCACCTAACGTATATTTAAACCCGTACCGAATCGGGTACTAGTACCGAATAATCGCCGCCATTTCGAATAACATCTCGCACAATACTCGAACTGATGTACGAAGTATTTGCAGCAGTCAATAAAAAAACTGTCTCTATTTTAGATAACTTCCGATTCGTATGTGCAATCGCTTTTTCAAATTCAAAATCAGCCGGATTGCGGAGTCCACGCAAAATAAAACCCGCTTTTTCTTTCTTGCAAAGCGATACCGTTAAACCTTCGTACGTAATTACGCGCACTTTTGGTTCGTCTGCAAACGCTATTTGAATAAAATCGAGTCGTTGTTCTAACGAAAACATGTACTTTTTCTCTGCATTTACACCAATGGCAACAATTATTTCGTCAAACAAAGGCAAACTCCGTTTTATGATATCGTAATGTCCGAGCGTTATCGGATCAAAAGATCCCGGAAAAATAGCTTTTCTCATGGCTGTGAATCAGTTAACGCATCGAATCTTCAATGCTGTTTGTAAATAAATCTTGTAACGAAATGCCAGCTACAGCAGCCTGTTGCGGGATCAAACTCTCTTTCGTTAGTCCGGGAATGGTGTTCATTTCCAGCATATACGGCTCGTCATTCACCAAAATAAACTCGCTTCTTGAAAATCCTTTCATTCCTAAAATCGTATACGCTTTTATAGCAGCAGCGCGTACTTTTTCGGCAACTTCTTCAGAAATGCGCGCCGGTGTAATTTCTTGCGATTTTCCCTCATACTTAGCTTCGTAATCAAAAAAGTCGTTTTCTGAAACAATTTCAGTAATCGGCAAAGCTTTTACCTCGCCATCAATTCGTAAAACGCCAATCGAAACTTCCGTTCCATCTAAAAACGATTCGATTAAAACTTCGTGATCTTCTGCGAAAGCAACCTCAAGCGCCTCTGGCAAAGCCGCTTTGTCCTTAACTTTCGATATTCCAAAACTACTTCCCGATTTATTCGGTTTTACAAAACAAGGTAGGCCAACCGTGTCAACAATCGCTTCATAATCAACATCATCGCCTTTGTTTACATAAAACGATTTTGCCATTTTAATTCCGTACGGACGCAAAACGGCTAATAAATCACGCTTGTTAAACGTGAGTGCCGCCTGATAATAGTTACAGGAATTCTGCGGAATGCCCAACAACTCAAAATACGCTTGCAACAACCCATCTTCACCCGGACTTCCGTGAATGGCGTTAAAAACAGCGTCGAAAAAAATCGTTTCCCCGTCTATTTCCACACTAAAATCACCGCGATTTACAGCAATCTCTCTATGGTCATCGGTAATATGATACCAACGTTCGGCAGTGATTACTATCCGGTACGGCCGGTATTTCTGTCGATCTAAGGTTTCGTAAACTACGTTGCCACTCTTTATTGAGATTTGGTATTCGCTTGAATATCCGCCCATTATAACGGCGATGTTTTTCATTCGTCTGTAATTGAAGATTAATACGCTTAAAAAAAACACAACAAAAACGCTGCGCTACGATTCGGAAAATACGTGTTAAACGCTCAATTTTTTCTTCCAAACGCGTAAACAAAAATATCATTTTTTTCACATCCGTTTCAGTAGTTCATTCTGTATCTTTGCAACTAAAATTTGGCGCATGACCCTTCGGGAATATTTAACTTCAAAAACGTTTTTCGGTCAGCTTTTTCTGGCATTTATCATCACCATAGCTGTCGGATTTCTCTTGCTGCAATACCTGGATTTCTCCACCAATCACGGCGAAGAAATTGCTGTACCCAATTTATCTAAAATGAGTACCGAACAAGCAGAAGAAGTACTAGACGATGCCGATTTAGATTACGTGGTTCTCGATACAGTCGACTTTAATCCAGATTTTCCTAAGTTCTCAGTTGTTCAACAAGATCCCGCGCCTGGTGAGAAGGTAAAGTCGGATCGTAAAATCTATTTAAAAATCAATTCCGGAGGTTACAGCACCATTCGTATGCCCGAACTGGTAGAGAAAACGCTGCGTAACGCCGAAAGTACGCTCCAGTCTGCCGGACTTACATTAGGTTCACTCACTTACAAACCGTACATCGGAAAAGACATGGTTCTGGAAGTGAAATGCAACGGAAAAATCGTGAAAGCTGGAGAGAAAATTCTCAAAGGAAGTAAAATCGACCTCGTGCTTGGCGATGGAAGCGGTGGTTTTGAAGACGAAGAAGATACTCAGGAACAAATAGATAGCTTGCCATGAGTATAGACGAAATAGCTGAAATCGAAGAAGAAGATAGTTTATTCGAACATTTCAGATTTGAAGTCCCAAAAGGACAAGAATTATTGCGCATCGATAAATTTCTGATGCAAGTCGTAGCCAATACGACCCGAAATAAAATTCAAAAAGCAGCCGATAACGGCGATATTTACGTTAACGATATTCCCGTAAAGTCTAACTATCGCGTAAAACCACTCGATGTGGTTCGCATTTTGTTACCGCATCCACCATTTGAAAACCGTATCGACCCGGAAGATATTCCGCTCGATATCGTTTACGAAGACGATGCTCTTTTACTTATTAATAAACCAGCTGGCCTGGTAGTACATCCCGGACACGGAAATTACACCGGAACTCTAGTAAATGCCTTGGCGTTTCATTTCCAAAATTTACCGCTCAACAGCAGCGAACGACCTGGACTCGTGCACCGAATTGATAAAGATACCAGCGGACTCCTAGTTATTGCCAAAACCGAAACGGCTATGACACATCTGGCCAAGCAATTTGAAGCAAAAACTAGCGAGCGCGAATACATCGCTTTGGTTTGGGGAATTGTTAAAGAAGACGAAGGCACCATAGTTGGTAATATTGCTCGACATCCGCGCGATCGCATGCAAATGTCGGTTTACGCCGATCCAGAAATCGGAAAACCAGCCATTACACATTATAAGGTAATTGAACGTTTAACGTATGTAACCTTGGTATCGTGTACACTCGAAACGGGGCGGACACACCAAATTCGGGTGCACATGAAACATCTGGGACATACGCTGTTTAACGATGAGCGCTACGGCGGAAATCTGATTTTAAAAGGAACGACCTTTACAAAATACAAGCAGTTTGTCGACAATTGTTTTAAAATCTTGCCGCGACAAGCACTACACGCAAAAACGCTCGGTTTTGTGCACCCAACTACCGGCGAAATGATGCGTTTCGACACCGAGTTACCCGAAGATATGCGTTTGTGTATCGAAAAGTGGCGCGGATATGCCAAAAATCACATTGAAGTAGAAGATTAGAAAACAACTCCGACTCAAATAACAACCGTTATGGATTTCGATAAAGTAACCGAGCGATCCTCCAAATACTCCGACCTCGAAAAAAAGTCGGTTGCCGAACTTTTGCAGATTATTAATGCAGAAGATCAGTCGGTTCCAGCCGCTGTTGCCAAAGCTCTTCCACAAATTGAAAAAGTAGTCGAACAAATAGTTACAAGCTTGAAAAACGGTGGTCGTTTGTTTTACATCGGTGCCGGAACTTCCGGGCGATTAGGTATTGTTGATGCCAGCGAGTGTCCGCCAACGTTTGGTGTTCCGTTCGATTTAGTTAATGGGATCATTGCCGGCGGCGATCAGGCCATACGTCGAGCTGTCGAAAACGCCGAAGACAATACCTCGCAGGCTTGGATCGATTTACAGCAAGAAGGTGCTAAACCCGGAGATGTAGTGGTAGGAATTGCCGCTTCGGGAACCACACCTTACGTGATTGCTGGCTTAAAAACAGCCGCCGAAAACGCATTGATAACGGCTTGCATCACTTGTAATGCGGGAAGTCCGTTAGCACGTGCAGCCCAATTTCCGATCGAGGTGGTTGTCGGACCAGAAGTAGTTACCGGCAGCTCGCGCATGAAAGCCGGGACTGCACAAAAGTTAGTACTCAATATGTTGTCGACCACCAGCATGATTCAACTCGGACGTGTTCGCGGAAATAAAATGGTAGATATGCAATTGAGTAACGACAAACTCGTTGATCGCGGCACCAAAATGATCGTCGAAGAAACCGGTATTTCGTACGATGAAGCAAAAGACTTACTCCTAACCAAAGGCAGCGTGCGTAAAGCTGTCGATTATACCAAAGAAAATGGCAGTAAATAAAGAAATTCTGTACAAAGGAGTCGGGAAACTCTTGTGGTCGCTTCCGTGCCTGTTTGTCGGTCCAACAGTTATTCACTTTTCGTTCAAAAATCAACAACAACCCCTGTTTCCCGTTATTTTAGCTGTAGGATGCATCATTTGTGTTGTTGGAATGTTTCTTATTTTTAAAGGGGTTATGACCATCGTTAAAAGTTTAGACTGATGCAAACACTCGACACCCTTAAAAAGCAATTTCTCTATTACAAAACGCTGGCAGAGAAAGCAATGAACCAAATTCCCGAAACAGCTCTTTTCAGTGTACCCACACCCGAATCGAACAGCATTGCTATCATTGTGCAGCATTTGTCGGGAAATATGAAATCGCGATTTACCGATTTTCTTGAATCCGACGGCGAAAAACCGTGGCGCAACCGCGATGCCGAATTTGAATCGCAAATTACCTCGCCTTCCGAACTCTGGGAAGCGTGGAATCAAGGTTGGGATGTGTTTTTCAATACGGTAAACGCACTGTCAAGCGCCGACATGCAACGCATTGTGTACATCAGAAACGAAGGGCATACCGTCGAAGAAGCCTTGCTGAGACAACTTGCGCATTATCCGTATCACATCGGGCAAATCGTTTTTTTGGCAAAAATGCTTGTTTCCGATTCTTGGCAAACGCTTTCCATCGCTAAAAACGCAAGTAAATCATACAACGCCGAGAAGTTTGAACGCGAAAAAGCCGTCAAACATTTCACCGATTCCGAAATAGAAAAACACAAAAAGAATGAAAACTAATTGTATTGTACTCCTTCTTATTCTTTGCCTGTTCAGCAGCTGTTACAACGCCGAACGCAATTGTGCCGACTTCAAAAACGGTAAATTTTCATTTACCTACGAAGAGAACGGAAAAAAACAAACCACTGTTTTTGTGCGTAAAGACAGTATCGAAATCGAGACCTACAAAGGAAAAACCGATACCTCGTCGGTGCGCTGGGTGAACGATTGCGAGTACATCCTGCAAAAGAAGAATCCCAAAAATCGCCAAGAACAAAAAGGCGTAGTCATTCGTATTCTTTCAACTACCAAAAATTCCTATACCTTTGAATTCGGTCTCGTAGGTAGCCAAAACAAAAGTATCGGAACCGCTATTTTACTTGATAACTAAAACTAAATTTTGCTTTAATGATTCTAGAATTACTTTCGAATCCGGCCGCATGGATTGCCCTGTTAACACTAACGTTTCTCGAAATCGTCCTCGGTATCGATAACATCATTTTCATTTCCATAACCACCGGAAAGTTACCTGCCGAGCAGCGTAAAAAAGCTACGAAAATCGGTATGTTTCTCGCCATGTTTATGCGTATCACCTTGTTGTTCGGAATCAGCTTTCTCATTGCCATGAAAGAGCCGTGGTTCACAATAAATACCGAACACATCAGCATGAGTATCACTGGCCAAAGCATCATTTTATTGCTCGGCGGACTCTTCCTGCTGTATAAATCAACCAACGAAATTCGCGAAAAAGTAGATGAAAAGGGCGAGGAGGAAAAAGAGTTGAAAAAGTCGGCAGCCAAGTCGTTTGGCAACGTTATTTTTCAAATCATCATGATCGATATTGTGTTCTCGTTCGATTCAATTCTTACCGCTGTTGGTATGACAAACGGCGTCGAAGGGGCACTTTACATCATGGTAACCGCCGTAATAATCTCAGTTTTGGTCATGATGCAGTTCGCAGTTCCCGTCGGGACTTTCGTCAACAAACATCCATCAATCCAAATTTTGGCCTTGTCGTTTTTGGTGCTCATCGGTTTCATGCTCGTTACCGAAGCGGCACACTTAGCCAACGCCGAGTTTTTCGGAAGTCACGTAACACCAATTCCTAAAGGATACTTGTATTTTGCCATCGCATTTTCACTGCTCGTTGAAGTGCTAAACATGAAGATGAATCGCAGTAAAAAATCGGTTAGCAAAGACGAAGAATAGTTATTTAGGCATTCCGGCGCCAGACGTTAGGTGGAAATACGTAAAGCGCCGTCGGTCTTTTCGCTCAAACAAGCAACTTCAAAAACCGTGGCAGCCTGTCAAGCAATCGGCTTCTTTTAGTCGCCGCTCGCTTTTCGGGCTGCCATCGGTTTTTGCAGTCACTTGTAACCGCTGCAATACCTAATGCGGCAATCGTTCGCCCTGTAACGAGCAATCCCGAAATACGTTTTCAGTTGCGTTACTTATTCTCGTTCTTCGCTACAAATCGGTTATCGAAATCAAACGGCAATTGGCGCAGTATTTGGCAACGCATGTTAAAATCCGGATGTTTTGTATCAACTAAATAGTTGTATTCGTAAGGTACAACGGCCGAAGGTACTTGTAAAACCAAATCTTTTTTGGATTGATACCACCGACTCCCGAGCTTTTGTAAATCGGCGTAAGCATCAACATGACGCCAATTTTCAGGTAGTTTTTTAGGATCTACTCGCGCATAATCGGTTACATCTATGGCAATTTCTAAAACAACGTATTTTCCTGCTAGCGGTTTCAACGATGTTCCCGCCAGTAGTTCTAATGCGGCTAACGAAATATGCGAAGCGCCGTATAAAACAAATTCATCTTGTCGGTTCCATCTGTTAGCACGACCCGAAGCCTCTAAAGTGCCCGCGTACTTCTCTAAACGAATGTTGTAAACCGTAATCATTACGCATTTTCGCCAAAGGCAAGCGCTGTGAGTTTGTTATCGATAAGGCGAATGCCATTAACAGTGTTCAAGAACTGCTGCGGCGCCACTCCTCCCAAGCTAATGTTAGGTGCAGCCAGCCACGATTCGAAGGTTTTTACATCTCCAAAAAGTTCTTCGCCGTGTTTGTAAAGCAAGAGTAACATCACGATTTGTTCTTTGGTGTTGGCTTTTAATTTTAAATCTCGATTTTTCCGATAGGTTCGAATGGTTTTTGGCGTAATGCTCAACCAATAAGCTAGCGTATCTTCAGTTAAGCTAACTAAATTGTATAAACGTTCCATGAAATTAAAATCGGGCAGGCGTGTTTGCATATAATTGTAAACGGCTGCCGGTTCATGCACTTCTAAACCACTATCTTTCAAACGTTCTTCCATACCCAAAAGTACAATTTATTTTTTGGATTAGTACTTTTTACCTCATTTTTTTCTTCTCCATCTTCTTAACTCTTTCATTACATCTTAACCTTATCCAAATATAAAAGTGGTGTTTTCTTAAACTTTTTAAAATATCGCGCTAACTCCCGCCCACAATCCGCGAAGTAGTTTTGCTGCAAACATTCAAATAAGTCTATGAAAACAGTAAAAATTACAAGTCTTGCCCTACTTACAGGTCTGGCTATTACGTCTTGTCAAGATGATGACAACGGTAAATCGGTTAACAGAAAAATTGATTTCAGCTACGAATCTACCACGCCACCATTGGTTACTGCAATGCCCGGATTCGAAAATCTAGAAATTACTTCGTTGATTTCCAGTACAGATCAATTAGCACAATCACCAACGTTTGTGTATGGTGCACAACCCGACGGTGCTGGTTTTATGAAAGACCCAAACGGAACGGGGTATTTAATGATTACAAACCACGAAATTTTGAAATCGGTTTCGCGCGTTACCTTCGACGAAACTTTGAAACCCGTAAAAGGCGAATACATTGTTGATGGCGTTGGCGGAATTACGCGCTTGTGTTCGGCAACTTTGGCTACTCCAGAATTGCACGGTTTCGGTCCGATTTTCTTAACCGCTGGAGAAAGTGGCGAAGAATCGTTAGTACACGGTATCAATCCTTTTAGTCCATCGAGCGAGAAAAGTCGTCAAGACCGTGTTTTGCCTGCTTTAGGACGTGCTTCTATGGAAAATGCAGTGCCTTTAACCAAACGTGCTTATCCGAATAGAACCGTGATTGTCATCGGCGAAGATCAGTCGTACGGAACAAACCATGCCTCGGCAGGTCAGGTGATCATGTATGTTTCTAACACAGTGGGCGATTTAGTAAACGGAAAATTGTACGCCTTGAAAAGAAACGACGGCAACCAAGTGGAAATGTCGATGACTGTAGGAAATTCGTACGATGTAAGCTTCGTGGAAATTCCAAACGCACGTACGTTAACCGGTGCACAAATTAACACCAAGGTAAACGAGTTGGGCGCCATTCGTTTTTCTCGTGTGGAAGACGTTGATTACCGCAAAGGAAGTGCGAAGAACAACCGCGAAATTTATTTCACCGCAACCGGACAAGCCAGTGGCGGAAATCCAGTTGAAGGATACACCATGTGGGGACGTGTGTATAAAATCGTTTTGAATGATAACGATCCATTAAAAGGTAAGCTAGAATTGGTTGTGGAAGGCGATAGCACGCCGGGCACTGGCATCATCAATCCGGATAACATCTGCGTTACCGAGAACTATGTTTACATCCAAGAAGATGGCGACAGTTATTATGCTGCAGCTCAGCACGATTCGTACATCTGGCAATACAACATCAGAACAAAAAATAACAAACCTTGGTTAACCATGAATCACAAGCGTACCGACGCAGCTTGGAACGCCACCTACAACCAATCGGGCGAAATGCGTTTTGGCTCATGGGAATACGGTGCGATGGAAGACATTAGCGATGTTATTGGTGTTCCAAATACATTTTTCGTAAACATTCACCCACACACTTGGCAAAAAGATGCATTTTTGAATGCCGATGGCAGCGGAACGAACACCAATAAAGAAGGTGGACAAACCGTGATTATCCGAAATGTGGAATATTAGTAGGAACTTGTTGTGAAAAAAAGGCGGACGACTTGTAAAAAGTGGTCCGCTTTTGCATTTAATCGGATGGTGCTTGAAAAGTATTAACAAATGTTAAATGGACTTACAAGCAGGTTCCGATTGCAATTACTTAGATTTTCAAACGTATTTTCAATTTTAAACATGAAAAAGACAGTTGTACTTTTTTTAAAGTATTTATCGCTTTTCTTGCTCGTAATGAGTATGAGTTGTGAGAAGTCGGAACCGCAAAACAACGCCGAATTGGTTGCTCAACTGACGCAATTGATTGAGGCCAACCAGCGATTTTTACAATTGGTCGAGACTGCAAATAACAGCAGTAAAGAGTTTCAAGCGCAGTTTAAGAAAAACCGACTGCTCTATAAAAAAGTGGAGTGGGCAATAGAGTATTTTGCTCCAGATACGGCACGATTTATAAACGGGCCAGCGCTCGACGAACTTGAAGTAGAAGAAAATAAATTTTTACCACCAAACGGTTTTCAAGTAATTGAAGAGTTGATTTTTCCACAGTATTTGGCTGAAAACAGAAAAGCCTTGATTGCCGAATTAAAAATCCTGAATGGAAATTTATTGCAATTGAAGCGACAGTTTGAACAAATTCCGATTACGAAAGAGCAGTTGTTTGATGCGCACCAATTAAATGTAAATCGGTTGATTGCTCTTGGTATTACGGGATTCGATTCGCCACTTGCACAGCACTCGATTCCCGAAGCAGCGGCTACTCTACAATCGTTTTTGGTTTTAAAACAACAGTTCGATTCGCCTACGTTTACTGCGTTGGAAAAGAAGGTGCGTGAATCGCAGAGTTACTGTCGTGCACACAACGATTTTAACTCCTTTGATCGTGCCGAATTCATACTGCGTTTTGTACAACCAATAGGTGTTCTACTGCAGCAATTAAAGATGGAGCAACGCGTTGCCGATGTCGATAGAAACGCCGCCGTAAATCAATCGGTAGCAAGTTTTCTGGCACCAAACGCTTTCAATGTCGATGCATTTATTCCGGATTTACAGAATAAGTACAGCGAAGCGAAAGCACAGTTAGGCGAAGCATTGTTTTACGATACCGATCTCGCAGGAAACGGAAATCGGAATTGCGCTTCTTGCCATCAGCCCGAACGCGCATTTACCGACGGTTTGAAAACAAATGTAAGTTTACACGGTAAATCGCTGCCAAGAAATACGCCGACATTGACTTACGCAGCATTACAAAATGCACAGTTTTGGGATTTGCGTCAGAGCGATTTGGAAAAGCAAAGTAAGGATGTTATTACCAATAAAGACGAAATGCACGGCGATTTAGCTGTATTTTCAAAGAAGGTAAATGCTTCGAAAAAGTATGCAAAGCTTATTAAGGCGGCATTTCCTAAGGAAGAGCAACTAGATCCAGCAAAAATACAAGTTGCCATTGCGAGTTACGTGCGCAGCTTAACGGCTTTTAACAGTGCTTTCGATCGGTATTTTCGAGGTGAAACGACTGCCATGAATGCCGAGGAACGTGCTGGTTTTAATGTCTTTGCAGGAAAGGCAAAATGCGCAACCTGTCATTTTATTCCCGTTTTTAACGGTACGGTACCGCCGGTATTTGCAAAAACAGAGCAGGAAGTAATCGGAACGCCAGCAACAGCTGCGAACAAGCAATTAAGTCCGGATTTAGGAAGATATGCCATCCATCAGTTACCACAACTTCGAAATGCGTTTAAAACGCCGACACTTCGCAATGTTGCTAAAACGGCACCGTACATGCACAATGGCGTTTACAGCAGCTTGGAGCAGGTGGTTGATTTTTACAATCGGGGCGGTGGAGTAGGAGTGGGTTTAAAAGTAGATAACCAAACGTTGCCTTCGGATCCTTTAAATTTAACGATTCAGGAACAAAAACAACTGATAGCTTTTTTAAAAACTTTAAACGATCGGTAGGTTAGAAACGAAACGTTTGTGCACGTATTTCATAGCCCCGACTGCAGTGGTTAGCCCGCAAAAAAATACGGTATTGTGAAACGCTAGGCGGGTGGCGACCTCAGAAGCCGCTCGGATAGCGTTTGAACAAACCGTATTTTTTGAGGACTAAGAGCGAAAGGCGGGACTAGCTACTAAAAAACATCACTCTAACTGTAAAATAATTTGCCCGTCGTCATCTAAATCGGTTTTAATATCTTCTGAGAACAAACTTTCATCTGCAGTTTTTGTTTCTTCTTCGGGTTCTGGCTCTGGTTCGTACGGCAATGATTCAAGCAAGTTTACTTGTTTAATTTTGTCGGTTGTTAGTTGATTTCCAAGCGCTTTAAATCCTTTCACGGAAATAAATTCTTCGAAATTCAACATAATCGGTTCTTTTTGAACGCCTTTTATTTTAGCGAAAATTACCTCTGCCATAGGACGCCAATCTGTTGCGACCAACTCCAGTTGCGAGTTCGGATGATCACTGATAAAACTATCTTCTTTATTTTCAGTTTCAACCAAGAAACGCTTCACAAAATACTTACTTTTTTCGCCGTCGAAATAAATCGCTGAAATCGGTTTTTTGGGAATCCATTTCTCCAAAACAATCATATCTTCCTCAAAATGCGTGGTTAGTTCAGGAGTTATAACCTTCAATTTTCCACTTTGCGTGATAATCAGAATTTTGTCATTCGGACGGAATTCGCCTAATAATTCACCGCGACCGTCGACGTTTAGTCGTTGCACCGATTCGTCGAACCAGATTTTACGCGGACGCAAGGTTGAAATTCCCTTCTCTTTGAGTTCGATTTTTTTGATCGGATATTTTGTTACTGTATTTCCTCTAGAAGCACGTCCTTTAATGGCAATCGTTGCAAAATCGAGGTCGAACTTCAATTTTTTGATACTGCCCACTTGACGTAACAAAACAGTAACCACTTCGGCTTCGCCATTCGGATTTGCCGAGAAATACAAGACTTGTGATCCGGGCTTTTCCTGCGTTAAATCGTAGTTTTTGTCGCGCGTTACGCCCGAAACATTGAAACGTTTCACAAAGGCAGAACCCGATTTACCATCGCGATAAATCAAGTTATAAATCGTTCGTTTGTCGTTTTTATCAAACACACTTATGTGAATGATGTCTTTACCAACAAATTTCTTTTCGTCGACTTTAGTGACCAGCATTTTCCCGTCGCGCAAGAAAACAATTACGTCGTCGATATCCGAACAATCGCCAACGTATTCGTCTTTTCTCAATCCGGTGCCGATAAATCCTTCCTCGCGATTGACATACAATTTGGTATTTCGCAAAACTACTTTTGTGGCTTCAATAGTATCGAAATTGCGCAATTCGGTTTGGCGTTCGCGACCTTTTCCGAATTTTTCTTTTAATCGGGTAAAGAACGCGATGGCGAAATCGATAATGTGTTCCAAATCGTATTTGACTTGTTCCATTTCGGCTTCAAGTTTCGCGATAAGTTCGTCGGCTTTGTCTGAATCGAAACGGGTAATACGAATCATCGGAATTTGCGTTAGTTTTTGCAAATCATCGTCGTTTATGTCGCGTACCAACATATTTCGAAACGGTTCGAAGCGTTTATACATGTATTGGTATAGCGATTCGCGGTCTTGGTACAATTTGAAATCAATGTACATTTCTTCGCGAATAAAGATTTTCTCTAAGGTTGAGAAATGCCATTTTTGTTCGAGTTCGTCGAGTTGTATTTCGAGTTCGCGTTTCAGCAAATCGACTGTTCGCGCAGTTGATACGCGCAACATTTCCGAAACGCCCACAAAAAGAGGTTTGTTGTCTCTAATAACGCAGCCCAAAGGCGCAACCGAAGTTTCGCAGGCCGTAAAGGCATACAGCGCGTCGATGGTTTTGTCTGGCGACACTCCCGGCGGTAGATGAATCAGAATTTCGACTTCGGCAGCCGTATTGTCTTCGATTTTCTTAACCTTGATTTTACCTTTTTCGTTGGCTTTAAGGATGCTATCGATTAAGGTAGAGGTATTTGTGGAAAACGGAATTTGTGTAATTACCAGTGTTTGCTTGTCGAGCTGACTAATTTTGGCACGTACACGCACACGTCCGCCGCGCATACCGTCGTTGTAATTGGAAACGTCGGCAATTCCCGCTGTCGGAAAATCGGGGAAGAGGGTAAACGGTTTTCCTTTGAGGATTTTTATCGAAGCGTCGATTAACTCGTTGAAATTATGCGGAAGCACTTTCGTAGAAAGACCTACGGCAATACCCTCGGCTCCTTGTGCGAGCAGTAACGGGAACTTTACGGGTAAATTAACGGGTTCGTTTTTCCGTCCGTCGTACGACAATTGCCATTGGGTGATTTTTGGCGAGTACAGAATTTCGTGTCCGAGCTTTGAAATTCGCGCTTCGATGTATCGCGATGCTGCGGCGCCGTCGCCGGTGAGGATGTTTCCCCAGTTTCCTTGCATGTCGATCAATAAATCACGCTGACCAATTTGTACGATGGCATCGCCAATACTTGCATCGCCATGCGGATGGTATTGCATGGTATGTCCAACAATGTTTGCTACTTTGTTGTAACGCCCGTCGTCGAGTTCTTTCATCGAATGCATGATACGGCGCTGAACGGGCTTAAAACCGTCTTCAATGGCTGGCACCGCGCGTTCGAGAATTACGTAAGAGGCGTAATCCAAGAACCAGTCTTTATACATGCCGGTGACTTTGGTAATCGTGTCTTCCGGATTTTCGTTGTTTTCGTAAAAATGAGGACTTACAGCTGGGCGAATATCCTCAAAACCAGTATTTTCATTGGTTTCTAATTCATTTCCGGCTGATTCGTTTGATTCAGATCCTAGGTTTTTTTCTTCTTCTTCGTCTTTCATTTTTATTTTTGTAGCGCAAAGTTTCGCTAAGTTTACTCAATGTTTCACAATGTTTTTACGTTCTATTCCGTAAAAGTTTTTAAATTAAAGGATTACTCTCTTTATTCCATCTTTGAGCGAACATTTATAAAAGTTTAGGAGTAGTGCTAATTTACAATTTGACAATCGTAAGTATGTTAAGCATTGTGCGATATGTTCTTTTGAAAAATCTTCCACTACTTTCAATTCAATTATAACTATATTATTAACTATAATATCAACTCGATAGCCGCACTCCATTTTTATACTATCATAAACAACTGGATAGGGTTTTTCAACAACAACATTTAATCCACGTTTACTTAATTCATGGGCCAAACATTTCTTGTAAACGTTTTCCAATAAACCTGGACCTAGCTTTGAGTGTACTTTATAGGCACAATCTAGAATAATATTGCTCAATTCGTTTTCTTGTTCCATTTGGCTATATCCAAATTCTATTATAATTTACGGATATTTAAAATTTCATAGTGCAACATCGTGTCGACTTTGTGGCACTTTGTGTTACAATTCAAGCAACTAAATCTACTCCACCACATCCAACTCAACCTTCAAATTATTGATGATAAATTCTTGTCGATCGGGTGTGTTTTTTCCCATATAGAATTCCAATAAAGTTTCGATGGTCGTTGCTTTATCTAACATCACCGGATCTAAACGAATATCCTGCCCAATAAAATGTTTGAACTCGTCTGGCGAGATTTCCCCCAATCCTTTGAATCGGGTAATTTCCGGCTTTGGTTTCAACTTTTCAATGGCATCGATGCGTTCTTGGTCCGAATAGCAATAAATCGTTTCTTTTTTATTTCGCACCCGAAACAACGGTGTTTGCAAGATATACAAATGCCCTTCTTTGATTAATTCTGGAAAAAACTGCAAAAAGAAGGTTATCAACAGCAAGCGAATGTGCATACCATCCACGTCGGCATCGGTGGCAATCACAATGTTGTTGTAGCGTAAATTTTCGTAATCTTCTTCAATATCCAGCGCTGCTTGCAATAGGTTAAATTCCTCGTTTTCATACACGATCTTTTTGGTCATGCCGTACGAGTTTAAAGGCTTTCCGCGTAAGCTAAAAACGGCTTGTGTGTTTACGTCGCGACTTTTGGTTATCGAACCTGAAGCCGAATCTCCCTCGGTAATAAACAACGTACTTTCTAAACAACGCGGATTTTTGGTATCGGTTAAATGCACCCGACAATCGCGTAATTTTTTGTTGTGTAACGAAGCTTTCTTAGCGCGTTCTTTGGCTAATTTTCGAATGCCAGATAATTCTTTTCGCTCGCGCTCGGCTTGCAAGATTTTGCGCAGTAAGGCGTCGGCAACTTCTGGATTTTTATGTAAAAAATTGTCGAGTTTCGTTTTAATAAAATCGTTCACAAAACTGCGAACCGATGGGCCATTCGGACCAATATCCGTACTTCCGAGCTTGGTTTTGGTTTGCGATTCAAAAACGGGTTCTTCAACTTTGATTGAAATGGCCGAAACAATCGATTTCCGTATGTCCGAAGCTTCAAAATTCTTGTTGTAAAACTCTTTGATGGTTTTTACAATGGCTTCGCGAAAAGCACCCAAATGCGTACCGCCTTGCGTCGTGTTTTGTCCGTTTACAAACGAGTGATATTCTTCCGAATACTGTGTTTTCGAATGCGTTACCGCCACTTCAATATCGTCGCCTTGCAAGTGAATAATCGGATATACCTGATCTTCTTCGCCAATAGCTTCTTCCAAAAGATCTTTTAGTCCGTTTTCCGAAACAAATTTCTCACCGTTAAAATAAATAGTGAGTCCGGTGTTGAGGTAGCAATAATTGCGCAACATCCGAACAATGTATTCGTGGCGGTATTTGTAGTTTTTAAAGATGGTTTCGTCGGCAACAAACGATACTTTGGTTCCTTTGCGTTTTGTGGTTTCTTGCAATTCTTCTTCTAAAACCAAG
This sequence comes from Flavobacterium sp., assembly GCF_027490375.1. GTDB lineage: Bacteria > Bacteroidota > Bacteroidia > Flavobacteriales > Flavobacteriaceae > Flavobacterium. The sequence continues at coordinate 4,255 of NZ_JAIXYH010000064.1, read as the reverse complement.
TTTCCGGCAGAGAATTCCGCTGCTTTTTGTTGGTTGTCGCGAACCGATTCTACACGAAAATAATTCGATAAGGCATTTACCGCTTTGGTACCCACACCGTTCAAACCAACCGATTTTTTGAACGCTTTCGAGTCGTACTTACCGCCGGTATTCATCTTCGAAACCACGTCGACAACCTTTCCGAGAGGTATACCGCGACCGTAATCACGCACGGTTACCTGTTTGTCGCGCACCGTTACCTCAATGGTTTTTCCGGCGCCCATCACAAACTCGTCTATACAGTTGTCGATCACCTCTTTAAGTAAGATGTAAATCCCATCGTCGGGCGAGGAACCGTCGCCTAATTTTCCAATATACATCCCCGGACGCATTCGAATGTGTTCCTTCCAATCGAGCGAGCGTATATTGTCTTCGTTATAAAGCGTAGATTCTGACATGTGTTACTTCTGATAGATAGCTAATATACTAGAAAGCCTTGCTAAATTTTATCTCAAAATTCAGAAGTTATTAATAACGATATTGACAGAAATAACCTGAGCTCGATTAAAAATCTTTGTCAGATCGCGGTTTCATAATTTATTTAGATTTTGACCAGTATAAAATCAGTGTGAATCGCGGTCGCTAAATATTTAAACGGTCGCTTACTTCGTTGCATTTATTTGCGATACTACAGTATCCCAAATAACGTGCGCCTCGTATTCAAGCATTTAAATATTTTCTGACTTTAATTTTTAAATCGAGTTCAGGTTAATGGAGGTTTTTTGGGCAGCTGCCGGCGACGTTCGTGCGTCATTGAAATGAGTTTAGCAGCGCCGGCACCCGGCTTTCCGCGACAAGCCTTTTCCGCCTCCGTCTCAAAACAAATCACCGAAAACGGGCTTCCGTTGGTCGCCGCTTTCGGTGTTGTTTTGTAGCCGTTTTCGTTAAGTCTTTCTGCTGCAATCCGTGCTGCGGAAGTGAGTGCAAAGACAAAAAAATTTTGAAAAAAGGTTTAGTGTTTATTATCTATTAACTTTCCATCCAATCGCCGATTTCCCATTCATGAAAAGGGTATAAAATTCGCAGATAATCTATTTAATCCGCCAACTTACTACCGATCGGCCGTTAACATATAAAGTAGCATAGCCGCCCGTTGGTGTTTGCGGTAGGGTTGTGGTTGCGTAATCGTCGGAGTAGGTGAGTTCAAGCGGAATAAATTCGTTGCCCATCGAGTAGCGTAAGCCCACTTTTGCATTTTCGGGAAGGAAATTGAGTCGGAGCGTGGTGTCTTTGCTTCGCGGTTTTAAAAAAGCTGTCGATGGTGTTTCTAAATCAAAATTTGCCAGTAAGTAGGAACCGTAGTATAAAGGCAAATCAGCAAATTCTTGGGCTGTGAGCTCGGTATCTCGATCTGCTTGCGCAGCAGCAAAATGCGTGTAGGCAAACAATTCTGCTGGAGTACAAAAATACGCCGGATTAAAGCGAAACTCAAACTTTGGTTTTTCCCCGGTTATAATCCCTGCTGCCCAAGTTACGTCAACCAATTCCCACTTATCGTTTATATAAATCTTGTTCCAAACATGATCTTCGTCTTCGGGAAGTTTTCCAATATGAGTTAACATCGATTTCGAAGCGCCGGGTATCATTTTCACGGGTATGCCCAACTGATCACAAACCTCATAAAACAAACTGCTATAGCCTTGGCATACCGCTTTTTTTGATTTTAATGTTTGAACGGCATCGGCGGTGATTCGTTCGCGTTGCTTTTGTAATTTCTCGGCTTCCGTACGAAAAGAAAAGCTAGCCGGAGCTTTTTGCTTTACTGTTCGCATCAAGTTTAAATCGTAGACAACATTTTTAGAAATCCATGTAAACGCAGCTCGTGCTTGAAGTTCTGGAATCTTATAATCGCTTTGAATCCGCTCAGCGAAAGCTTTAACCGATGAAAACGATTTGGGATAATTGGCAACACGGCTGTCGACTTCTGCATATAAACTGTCGGCGCTTTGTCCAAAACTTAATGCTGTAGTCAGCAAAAGGAAATAAAAAAGATTTTTCATGCCGAAATAGTGGCAAAAATCTTGCCGAATAGTTACACGTTAAATCGGAAGTGCATCACATCGCCGTCTTTAACAATGTATTCTTTTCCTTCAACACGTAATTTACCTGCTTCTTTTACCTTCGCTTCCGAGCCGTAGGTTACATAATCGTCGAACGCAATTACTTCGGCGCGAATGAATCCTTTTTCAAAGTCGGAGTGTATCACGCCAGCGGCCTGTGGCGCTGTAGCGCCAATGTTTATAGTCCAGGCACGTACTTCTTTAACGCCAGCTGTAAAATAGGTTTGTTGTTTTAGTAATTTGTATGCTGCACGAATCAATACCGACGAGCCAGGCTCACTCAGACCCAAATCCTCTAAAAACATCTGACGTTCTTCGTAGGTCTCTAATTCAGTAATGTCGGCTTCTGTAGCAACCGCAAGTACAATAACTTCGGCATTTTCTTCCTTAACCAACTCGCGAACTTGCTCCACATATTTGTTACCCGAAACCGCTGAACCTTCATCAACGTTACAAACGTACAACACCGGTTTGGTGGTAATTAATTGAAAATCTTCTAAAAGTTTAGCTTCGTCGTCGTTGTTCGCTGAAACTGTACGTGCCGATTTTCCTTGCAATAGTGTTTCGCGAATGCGATTTAGCAAAGCTTCCTCAACTTGTGCTTCTTTATTTCCAGTTTTAGCCGCGCGTTTTACCTTTTCCAAACGCTTTTCAACAGTTTCTAAATCTTTCAGCTGTAACTCAATATCGATCGTTTCTTTGTCGCGAATCGGATTTACATTTCCGTCCACGTGAACAATATTATCGTTGTCAAAACAGCGCAATACGTGAATGATGGCATTACATTCGCGAATGTTTCCAAGAAACTGATTTCCAAGACCTTCGCCTTTACTCGCGCCTTTTACCAATCCTGCAATGTCAACAATGTCGACTGTTGCCATAACCACACGTTCGGGCTTCACCAATTCTTCAAGTTTGTTAATTCTAGGGTCCGGAACGTTTACGACTCCCACATTGGGTTCGATCGTACAAAACGGAAAGTTTGCACTTTGTGCTTTCGCATTCGATAAACAGTTAAATAAAGTTGACTTTCCAACATTGGGTAATCCTACGATTCCGGCTTTCATGGCGTGTGTTTTTTAAAATCGGGCAAAGATACGCTTTGCATTTTAAGCAAAATAGATTTGCAGTCGAATTTTCAAAGCAGTTTTACTTAGACAAATTTTTAATTTTTTGGAACGATTGTGCGGAAGATTGTCCGCACCTTTTTGAAACTTTTTCATGCGTTCTGAAAACTAGTTCAGTTAGCGATTAGCATCTATTAATTCACCACCTTACGTATCGTTTTGCCCGCCTGAACCCACGTATCGCTGATGCCTGATCGTATCGAAGGCTTTTTTAGAAGCTAGAAGTTAGAAGATAGACCCGATAGCTATCGGGATCGCGACGTTTACCATTTTACGTATCGTTTTGCCCTACTGAACCCACGTATTGTGGGTGCCTAAGCCTGTCGAAGGCCGGTCCGAATTATAAGTATCGACGCGTTCTGTGTTTTCCTCAACAGCTAAATTTTCCACCAAATTCTGTGCATTTCTGCGTTTTCTGTGCGATTAAAAGCTAGTGCTTGATCTTGTCGAAGTCGCCCAATCGAACGCTAACCGCAAAGTTCGCAAAGATCTACGCAATGGTCGCAAAGGGGAAATAGCTCCTTTTTTCAATCTTTCAATCTTTCAATCTTTCAATCTTTCAATCTTTCAATCTTTCAATCTCAAAATCTTTGAAAAATACGGTTTTTCCGTAAAATTTATTTCTGGGAATTTCGTACGTGGGAATCGCTCCCCATCCCGCCCGCCCCCATCGAGGCGAAGTTTTGAAAAAAAATCGACATACCATTACGGGTTTTCCGCATATTTTTGAGTAGGTATTAAGATTAGAGTATTAAGTATTAAGACTTCGTGACGTTCACCACTTTACGTATCGTTTTACCGCTCGAACCCACGAATCGTCGTTGCCTGAGCCTGACGAAGGCTGGTGCGATTTTTTGGTGGCTTGACACGTTCTATGTTTTCCTCAACAGTTCTATATTTCGTGATAATCTGTGAAATTCGGTGTTTTCTTTGCGCTATAAAAGCTGGTACGTGAGCTTGTCGAAGGAAAAACATTGTGTCCCATTGTGAAACACTTAGTGAAACATTGTGGTCCCTCAACGCCTGAGC
>NZ_JAIXYH010000012.1 GCF_027490375.1 Flavobacterium sp. | reverse complement strand
CATTTTACGTTTAATGTCCCCGCTCTAACCCACGTATCGTCGTCGCCTGAGCCTGTCGAAGGCTGGTGCGATTTTTTGGTGGCTTGACACGTTCTGTGTCTTCCTCAACGGTACCCTATTGCGCAAAATTCTTTGAGGTTCCGTGTTTTCTGTGCGCTTAAAAAGCTGGTACGTGAGCTCGTCGAAGGAAAAACATTGTGTCCCATTGTGAAAAACTTTGTGGAACATTGTGCTCCACCGATAACTAAGCGTGCCTATTCTTTAACCGCAAAGAGCGCAAAGATTTACGCAAAGTTCGCAAAGGGGAAACTTTTCAATCTTTAAATCTTTAAATCTCGAAATCTCGAAATCTTTCAATCTCAAAATCTTTGAATCTCCTAATCAAAAAAGCTGTCCCGAATTAACAAGACAGCTTTCTAAATTCTTTAAATAAAATCTTACAATTTAATCATGCGCAGTATCTGAGGTTCATCTCCGGTTTCAAATACCAAAACGTATGTTCCAGCTTTCAGTTGCGTAACATCGAGATACGAACCGTTAAATTTTCCTCGAAGTACTTGCTGACCCAGCGTATTCACCACTTGATACACAGTATCTGCCGCTACACCTTCGACATAGAAATTGCCTTCACGCAACGGATTCGGATAACCTTTTATGGCAACCACAGCCGAATCGTCTGTCAAACGTGCTGCCGAAGCAGTGATATTGATGGTATAATCTTCAACCTGACCGTAGGGGAATGCTTCGCAGGCCGTTGGAGTTCCGTTGTATTTCATCGAAACACGCATACGTGTACTGCCTAGCAACGCCGTGGCTGGGATTGTTATGGTTCCCGTAATCGGAGTCGCAGTAGTGGCGGTTCTAGTGAACGCAATTTCGCCTGTATCAGCAAAATCTCCATCCTGATTGTAATCGATAAAGACACGGTATCCTTCGCTAAATACCGATCCCGTCCAAAAAGGGGTTATGGTTATTGTATTAGCCGATCCGCGAACTACATTAGTCGAAATCGCTGTGAAATTCTCGTAACCAGCAGTTCCAGTCGATGGGTTGTTAATTGTTCCGAATACAACACGTCCGATACGCTCGTCGTTAGTATTATTTCCTTGAGAGGCACAATAAGTAACGGAACTTGACAATGTTGTTACCGAAACCGTATTGCTGTTTGCAGAGATGTTTCCAGCTGCGTCTTTTGCACGAACGTTAAAGGTGTACGCGGTCGCTGCCGTTAAACCCGTAACTACAAAAGTGGTTGCGGTTGTTGTCGACCCAATTACGACCCCATTTCTTAAAACATCGTAACCAGTTACTCCTACGTTATCGGTAGCAGCTGTCCAACTTAAATTCGTGGCTGTTTGTGTTGTTCCTGAAGCCGATAAAGTGGGTGCTGTAGGTGCTGTGGTATCCGAGGCCGCCGAAGTTGTTACAGAAACTGTATTGCTGTTTGCAGAGATATTTCCGGCAGCATCTTTAGCGCGAACGTTAAAAGTGTACGTTGTTGAAGCTACCAAACCTGTAACCGCAAAAGTGGTTGCAGTGGTTGTCGAACCGATTACTACACCGTTTCTTAGCACATCGTATCCGGTAACGCCAACATTATCTGTAGATGCTGTCCAGCTTAAATTAGTGCTGGTTTGTGTGGTGCCTGCTGCGGCTAAATTAAGTGGTGCCGAAGGTGCGGTTGTATCTGTGCTACCTGCCGTAATGGTAAAATTGGTGTTCGATACATCAAAAAAGATGTGGCTTGTTCCTTTCACCATAATTCGGTTTTGCGTTCCTGGTGTATTCGGAATAGTTACGGCTTGCGACCCGTCGTTAGGGGTAGCTGCTGCTAAAACAGTTGTAAAAGTAGCGCCGCCATTTGTTGAAAGTAAGATATCTACATTCGCGCAATTAACACCGTTTGCTGTTGTTCCAGCCACGTTCCAAGTTATAGTTTGTGAAGAACCACCGGCGTAAGAAACCGCTGTATTTGGTGCCGAAACGGTAAAAGGTCCAGCTGTTGCATTCACCGTTACAATCATATCGTCGCTATTATTTGCGGGCCCAGCCACGTCGTTATCGCGAACCGTCAATCTGAAATTCATAGTGCGAGCTACTGTAGGCACCACTTCCCAAGTCCAAGAAGTTGCGCCGGCTAGGACAGTCGACATTCGTGGGAACGTACGCGTTGGCGACGTGCTTGGCAAGAACGAACGGAAAGCGGGTCCTGTAGTACGGGTTGCGCTTGGGATCGTCGAGGTCGAGGTTCCCACATTCATTTGTTCCCAACAGTAGTTCAAGCTCGCGCTATTTGCATCGGTAGCCGTTCCAGTTAACATAAAAGGTGTACCACGCGGAATGGTGTAGTCTAAACCTGCATTTACAACTGGAATCGCATTACCCGTTGTTGTATTGGTCTGACAAGTAGTTGTTTTAATGTAGTTGGTAACTTGTTGGATACTCTGTGCATGGAAATACGGATCGGAATTCGTTTGCACATCGGTTGTAGGTCCGGTAATACCTGCATAACCCATAATCGTTGAGCCACTGCCCGGTTCCATTTGCGCACCTGTGCCTTCGTTGCTGTGCGTAAAGGTGTGATTTGCTCCGAATTGGTGACCGAGTTCGTGTGCTACATAATCGATATCAAAGGCATCACCTTGTGGAATACCATCGGCTGGCGAAGTGTAACCACTTCCCTTTCCTAACGGCTGAGCTGTAGTTGGATTTCGACAAACGCAGCCAATACAACCTGCGTTTCCGCCACCGCCCGAAGCACCAAATAAATGACCTACGTCATAGTTTGCACTTCCGATTACATTGGTTAATGTGGTTTGAAGTTCTTGATTCCAAGCTCCACCCGCGCCGGTTGCAGCCGCCGAATACGGATCTGTTGAAGCATTGGTGTAAATCACTAAATCTGTGTTGGCAATCAAATTCATACGAACGCCAAAATCTTTCTCGAAAACACCGTTCACACGAGTCATCGTGGCATTTATCGCTGCAAGAGCTAAAGCTTTGGTTCCACCGAAATAAGCGGTGTATTCGCCGGTAACCGACATAGCTAAACGATAAGTTCTGAACGTCCCATCATCGGCATTTGGGCGAAATGCTACTTGCTCGCCAGCATTCGTTCTCGACTTTTTGATGTCGTCGACAACACGGCAAGCGAAAGAGCCTTCGGTAAACCAGTTTTCCGACTTTTCGTAAACAATGTATTGCGAACGATTTGTAGTGTACGGTTCAATAAATGTTGCTTTGCGATCGGATCCTAAAACCATGGTTTGTAAGCCCAGTGGCGATATACTCAAATAAAGTGTTTCTCCGGGCTTGGTTTTTGATGTCCCGCGATACGACTTAATTTCAGCATAGCGCACTTGTAAATCGCGCTCCATGTTAGAAGCTGCGTACATTTCGAAAGTTTGCAGGGCACCTTGCGCATCAGGCAAACTAAGTAAGGTGGTACTTTTTGCTCCAGAGAATAGATCGGGAGCAGTTAAGAGCAGTTGAGCCACTTGATTTTCATCAATAACATAGAGTTTTGGGGCTCTAATGTCGGCTTTGTTACGAACAACAATGTCTGAGACAGATTTGGGGGCGGACGTTACATAAGGCGTGTTTTGCGCCAAAGAAACTACCGAAATCGCACTAAAGACAAGCGATAACAGCTTTTTCTTCATAAAAATTGTAGTTTGATTAGTTAGTGAATAGTTTTTTAACAAATCAAATTTAAAGATCTTAATTTAGATAAAAGTTATATTTTCAACTTTTAACACTTTTTCTGTTTGAAATATAACAAGTGTGGTTAGAAAGAAGCTAGAAGCTAGACACGAGTTCCGATAGCTATCGGAATAGACTTCCTGACGTTCACCATTTTACGTATCGTTTTGCCCAACCGAACCCCAAATTCGTTGGTGACTGAGCGTGTTGAAGGTTATTTTTTCTAGAAGCTAGAGACGAGAAGCTAGAAGCTAGACTTCGTGACGTTCACCATTTTACGTATCGTTTTGCCCAGCCTAACCCCAAATTCGTTGGTGCCTGAGCGTGTTGAAGGTTATTTTTTCTAGAAGCTAGAGACGAGAAGCTAGAAGCTAGACTTCCTGACGTTCAACATTTTACGTATCGTTTTGCCCAACCGAACCCCAAATTCGTTGGTGCCTGAGCGTGTTGAAGGTTATTTTTTCTAGAAGCTAGAGACGAGAAGCTAGAAGCTAGATGTCAATGCCTAAAATACGTTGACCGTTTTTTGTTGTTTATTGCTTTCACTCATTGTTTAGGTTTCTGATAACATTGAAGCCGATTTGGCTCGCTTCTTAGTTTCCGTTGACTTTCCT
>NZ_JAIXYH010000041.1 GCF_027490375.1 Flavobacterium sp. | reverse complement strand
TAACGTGAGTTCGATATAACTACAATGGTAAATACAGTTGTTTTGTGTCAACGAAGTTCATCTTTAGGGAAGGTTTTTTGTCGTTGAAATTATAGGCAATCAATGCAGCGAATAAGTTGTTGAAAAAGTTTTTAGGACTTCTATGGCGTGAGTGTTCTATTTGACAAATATTCTTGAGTTGGTCGATAATAGTTTCTGCGATTGCTCTCTTTCGAAGCATGATTGCATCCATTATTGGAGTTAGCGAGGTGGACTTCATATTACGTTTGAGTTTTGTAATCAAGTGTATTCCTTTGCCAAATAAATCGCTAAAAAGTGCTCTTGAAATATAGCCTTTATCTCCGAAGAGTTTGCCCCATAGTTTTGAAATAAACGAGCTGCTTTTTAGTGGAGTTCTATCGTCAACATTTGCCGGAGTAAACTGTACATCAATTAGTTGTCCTATATCATTACAAACCATATGAAGTTTAAAGCCATAGAACCAGCCCAGTGAACATTGTCCTCTTTGTGCAATTCCTTTAAAGGTTTTATGCTGATGAATTCGTCGATTATCACAAACTCTCAAAGGTGTAGAATCCACGAAACTTATTCCAGTACAATCCCCCAGTCCAAAGCTTTTTAAATACGCAAAAAGATGAAGCATACTAGCCGAACAAAGCTCAGTCATCCTGTTATAACTCACCGTTTTTGGAAACATGTCATTAAGATGTTTACACACATAACCTAGGTAGAAATCTTTAAAAGTTCTAAAGCCTGAATGATGAAAAGCCACCTGAATTGTCATTACTTCTGACATAGAAAGCGCACTAGGTTTATTCCTAATTTTTGCCTTGCCAATAAGCTTTTCGTTTAAAGCTGGTTCAAATTCTTTACAGAAATCATCAATTGAAACAAAAATTTCGATAATTTTAGACCTTGAAAACATAGCGGATTGTTTAGTTAACTATTTGTAAATAAGCACTATAAATATACTAAATAGTTCGCTATTTCAATCAAAAAAGCTGTCTTTTTTATATCGAACTCACGTTAAATAGTCTTTGCGCTCAGCCTCCGACACGCTCAGGCTCCGACGATACGCGGATAATGTTGGGAAGATGATACGTAAATTGGTGAACGTCGCAATCCCGATAGCTATCGGGACTATTTTCTATCTTCTAAAAATCAGCCTTCGACAAGCTCAGGCACCAACGACACGTGGGTTAGGCGGGAAAACACGGTACGTTAAGTGGTGAACGTCGTAAAGTCTAGCCTCTATCCCGATGGCTATCGGGACTAACTTCTAGTTTCCCCTAAAACGATACGTTAAGTGGTGAATTCATCGAAGTCTTAATACTTAATACCTTAATCTTAATACCTACTCCAAAAAATATGCGGAAAACCCGTAGCGATATGTCGATTTTTTTTCAAAACTTCGCCTCGATGGGGGCGGGTGGGATGGGGAGCGATTCCCACGTACGAAATTCCCAGAGATAAATTTTACGGAAAAACCGTAAATTGAAAAGAACTTCGACCGGCTCTAGCAGCAACGATTCGCATCACTAAAACAATTTGATGACTAGCTTAAAATATCTTGCAATTGATTTTACGTCTTCGGCATCATATTTGTTTTAATAAGTTTTACATAATCAACAACATCATGAAAAACAAATTAATGATTGCCGTTTTGGCTCTGGGATTGAGCTTCACGGCTTGTAAGAAAGAAGTTACCACTGAAACTACTGTAACCAGCGAAGGTACAGACACAACGGCAGTAACAAAAACAACGGTTGTAGAAACACCTGCGGTCGACACCAAAGCGGCTGAAGATGCCGTAGCAAAAGCAAAAGCCGAACTTGAAGCTGCCATCGCTAAAGGCGACAAAAAAGCGGAAGAAGCTGCAAAGAAAACTCTTGCTGAAGCCGAAGAAGCTTGGGCAAAACTTAAAGAAGGTGCCGCTGAAGGTGCTGCAAAAGCGGGCGAAGCCGTAGATGAAGCAAAAGCGAAAGCGAAAGAAGGCTACAACGAAGCTTTAGAAAAAGCTAAAATCAAATAATTGCATTTGACTTGTAAACAACAAAACCCCGGAAATCCGGGGTTTTTTGGGGATAAAATGGCCGTTTTCACGGCCATTAAAACAAAATAACAACTAGAAATTAGCGTTTAACCAACTTTCTAGTTACCACTTCTGAACCGTTATCTGTCGCAAATTTAACGACATAGATACCGCTTGGTAAGTTAGACACATCCGTTCTGATAGCGTTTTCGCCCTCAGAAAGTACAAATGTATTACGTTGCGAAAGTGTACCTGTATAGTTGTAAATAGCAACCTCAACTTTTCCTGCTTTCAATGCTGTTGCGGTGAAATCAACATGTGATGTTGCAGGATTTGGGTACATTTCTGAAAAAGATACTACAACTTCCTGAGCAGCTGGCCTGAATTCACATGTTGGTTTAGTAATCGTGAAACGACGAGCGCTACTTACAATATTCAATCCACAAGAGTTTCCTGATTTGCTAACCGATAACGTTGAAGTAACTGCCATATCGTTTGTAAAAACAATCTGAATTGTGTTAGTTCCTTGACCTGACACGATTGAACTTCCTGCTGGTGCGATCCAATTAAAAGAAGTAGCTAACGGATCTGGTAAAACCGAATAGGTAACCGGCTGACCAAGTGTTTCACAATCTACAACAGCAGGACCAACTGGAACAGATGGAGTTGCTAAAGATCTAGTAATTCTAACATTTCTTGGATTAGAAGTTGCGCAACCATTCGTAGAAACAAATGAAATTGATCCTAATCCGTCATAATTTACTGGATAAAGAATGGTGAACGTTGTATCTGTTGTACTTGCAATTAAATTACTTGTATTGCTTGGGTTTGATGGCGTTGTTAAAACAGATCCAACAGGAGCAGTAATCGACCATGAATTAGCGAAACTTGGAACGGTTGTGGTGTAAGTATATGCTCCACTTGTTGGGCAAATAGCAGCTATTTGTCCTGATGTTATAGTAGGCGTAGATGGAAGTCTGCGTGTAACGGCTAATACACGAGGTGTTAGCGATGTTCCTACTCCATTTGTTGTAGTAAGTGTTACCGAACCAGTAGCAACAAATTCGTTCGTGTAAAGTACGGAAATCGAATTTGTTCCCTGACCTGAAACTATGGTTGCGCCAACTGGAACTGTCCAATTATAGGTTAAACCCAAAACTAATGCTGTAGTGTATGTTACTGGAGTTGAAGTACCAACCACCGAACATGGATTTGCCGTAGAAGCAGTTACCGTACCTGGAGTACCTGGAATTGCAGCAGTTGCTGTATAGGTTCGTGCGCCCGACTCGCAACCTGCACTAGATACTGCTTTCACGGTAAACACAACAGGACCAGCAACTACTTGAGCAGCTGATAAATTAACAACTATACTATTTGTTCCAGCTCCAGAAGTAATTGTTGCTCCGGTTGGTATTGTCCAATTGTATGAAGCTGCATTTGCAACAGGAGCTACAGTAAGCGTTAAAGGAATGTTAGTTCCAATAAGATTTCCGATTGTTGAAGAACTAAATGTATTTCCGTTTACTGTACCAGATACTGTACCTGGAGTAGAAGGTGCCCCAACAATATTAACCACAATTTGTACGCGGCTTCCTTCTTGACCTGAAGGGGTAACTTCAGAAACCCAGTAGTTTCTTACACCTAGAGAGCTTGTTGGAACTGCAGGTGGTGTAGTAGTGAAAGTACCTCCGGTTGCAACAGTATACCAACGTAAAGTATTCGCACCATTAGGAGTAGCGGTAAGTGGAGCAGCTGTTGAATATCTGCAAAGGAAAATTGGAGTCGTAACAGTTGGTAATCCAGGACCAGTAACGGCAGCGATAGCCGTATCTGTAAAACTTGCTCCCGACAATAGTGGAGAACCCGTTGCTGGACGATAATCTAAACCTGTATAGATAGTCGCATCTGATGCATTATAAGGAGCTGCTAAAAGACCTGCACTAGACGTTTGACTTGAATTGTTGTTAGCCGCAAACCAAGCAGTGATATTAAATGAAGGGTTCAAACCTGCCGTTAAAGTACCCGGAGAGTTTACTTGAAGAACTCTGTTTGGTGTAGTGATACCTGCGATAAGATTATTTTTAAAAATCAAGGTGTTGTTTAACGCATTTGTTTCAGTAGTTAAACCATCAATGTGTAACCCTTCTGGGTAATCCATAAACACGGAGTTGTATATTTTAATCTGGCAATTTCTTCTCAAACGAGCAGCTCTTTTGTAACCATTTGCAATAGTTCCACCGTTCGGCAAAGTCAATCGGAAAGAAGGTCCGATTAAAGTCATGTTAGAGAAAATTGCACTGGTAAAAGGAGATGCCGCGGCGCCGGTAGCATTGTTATCTACTTCAAAACCTTCAGAAGTTGAAACCGCTGGAGCATCAGAAATTTGTGGGTCACGAACAGATAATCCAAATTGTACAACACCGTTATAACCATTGTCTGCATCCCAATCGTCGTCTAGATTTCTATACGCAACCAAATACTTACAATTTACAGAACCTCCGAACCATTCAAACGCATCGTCGTTTGTATACGAAACTTGCACGTGCTCTATAGTAGTAGCACGACCTACAGCACCCATTGTTAAACCATTGATTTCAGCATTAGTTGCATATACGTATCCACCAAATTCAATTCGAACGTACTTAAGAGTTCCCGAATTATCATTGTCGTTTGGCGTAGTTCCGCCACCGAATGTGGTATTTGGAGTTGGTGCAATTCCTTCTATATTACCTAAACCTCCATTTACGTTATACGAGCCGTTACCTAATAAAACTACTCCACCCCAGTCGCCACGCGCTCTTTGTCCTGGCGACTTGTCTGAGGTAAAAACAATAGGCTGTGTTGCGGTGCCGATAGCGTTTAGCTTTGCTCCTCTTGTTACGATAAGAGCCGCCCCGTTAGCAATTTGATCTCCTAATACAACTACTCCGGGCTGTATAGTTAGAGTGGCGTTGTTAGTTACATATACCTGCGTTTTTAAAACGTAAGTGTTTCCTGTTGTCCAAGTTGTATTCGTTGTAACATTACTGGTAACGTTTACCAAATTGGTGGTTGGATAAACCGTATTCTGCGGATCGAAATTTGTCCATCCGTCTGTCCACATTGCTGTGGGTGCAGGTGCAAATGCGCCTCGGTATGAGGTTGGCATAATCTGTGACCAAGCTAGATTACCTAAGAAAATCAGGCAGGCTAGAACATAGATTTTTTTCATTTTGTGTTTATTTTAATTGTTAAAAGTTTAATCAAAACTACAGCGGCAATGTTAGGTTAAGATTAGGTGATTTTTGTTAAAACGTCATTAAATAGTTAAGTATATTAAATTGATTGTCAATAATTTGACCTAAAAACTGTAGGTAACCGCCAACGAGAAAGTTCTACCAAAACGAGTGAGCCAAATTTGGTCGTCGGCGTTCTTATCGTAACCATTTAAATTCTGATCATCGCCGGTAAAAAACTGATTTATGCTGCGCGATACTCCCGTTACTTCTTTCTGATTTAAATTTCTGTTGTGGTAAAAAATTAAATCTTGTGCAAGCAAATTCTGTCCGTTAAATCGAACCTCAACTTTGTTTTTCAGAAAAGATTTTGTGAGTTGCAAATCGATAAATGTTCTGGCTTTTTCCCACAAAGTAGGCTCGGCTTCCACATTTCCAACTATGGCAATTCTGTTTCCAACTCTATTAGCATTTAACGAAGCCGACCAGCCGTAATCTTTGTCTACGTAAAGTAAACCACCATTAAATACGTATGGAGATTGCCCTTGCATAGGTCTCGACTTTTCAAAATCTGTACTTGCGGCTATGTTTGATACATCAACTTCCGAGCGAATTATTGCCAGATTGCTAAAAAGGGTTAGGTTATTCAAAAACTTGGATCCGGGCTGGTTGAAAACGGAGCCCAGCAAAGCACGAAACTCAATCTCCCCTCCATAATTGTAGGCCGCTTTAGCATTTTGATATGAAATTTCTTTGTTGTTAACTCCTGCTTTAATTTCTATCGGACTTTTGAAGTCTTTGTAGAATAAGGAAAAGGAAAGTAACTGACCTCGTCCTGGGTAAAACTCGTATCGGAAATCAGTATTTTCTATTAAAGATCTCGATAATGTTGGATTCCCAGAAGTGATAAATTGTGTTGTGAAATCGTAAAATGCAAATGGAGCAAGCTCTCTGAACTCGGGTCTATTAACTGTTTTGGAATAAGAGAATCGCAAATTCTGCTTCTTGTTAAGCGCTATGATAAGATTAACACTTGGTAAAAAGTCAAACTTAGTTTCGTTGATTTTTAAAACTTCCGTTTCGGTTAATTGAGTGTCCAACTGCTGATTAAAGTTCTCAACTCGTGCTCCATATATGATATGCAAAAATTTATACGAATTATCCATCATCATGTAAGCCGCATACAATTTGGAATTTGCGTCGTACGCATCGAAGTATTTGGTTCCATCGTATAAAGTAAATCCTCCTACTCCTGGAGCTATAATTCCCATATTTGCTTGATTGAATATCTCCTCGTCTGGCAAATACAATAAGTTTTGGTCGAAAACTAAATCTCCAACACCTCCCAATTGATTGTAACTAAGTTGTCTAGCATAAAAATCTTTACTTCTATACAGTCCAGAGAGACCAAATTTTAGTTCTTGATCGCCGGTTTCTGAAGTCGAAAACTTTTGCGAAATGTCAAATCTCCCGCTGTAAATACGCTCGTTGTTTTCAGAAAAGAAAAGTCCGCCACCATAATCGGGTCCTGCATTTCCGTTAGCTATATTAGCGGTAGGTGTTATGTCGAGTTCATTCGGATTTTCAGGATCAATATAATCCCGGAAACGGGTGTAGATATTTCGTCTCAAGTTTGGAATATCTCTTTGCACCGAACTGTACGACGTATTCCAGCCAATTTTAATTTTGTCTTTCGGAAAAAAATGCTCGCCGTAAATCTGAGAGGTGAAAATTTTATTGCTGGTGAACCAACGAACCGTAGATGAAAGTAAAAGTGGATTTGTTGAAGCCGAGGCTTCAAAAGGGATTCCGTTTCGAGAAACAACACGGTCGTCGGAATTAATACTCAGCAAATTCTTGAAACTAATCGTATTATTTGAATTAAATTTCAAGGATGCATTTAATAAAGCTCCGCCTAAAACTTGCTCAACATAGTTTTCATCAAAGTAATCGCTGTACAGTGCCGTCGGCTCGCCAACGGCCTGCTCTTCAAAATTTCTACGAACTGTCTCATTAAAGTTATTACTTCTATTGTAGGTCACCGCTCCTATCAAACCTAAAGTCTTTTCACCTATTTCAAAAGTGCGCCCAATGGAATACTGAAAACTAAAATTTGGGGCAAAGTTCTTTTCCTTCAATCGCCAATCGGATCTAAAATTCTTTGCCAATTCAGCTCTTTGTAAGTAATCTAAATTTAAAAACGTGCGGTAATCCGGGAAATTACTTGGTAACGCTCGGGTACCATCGTCTATTCCTAGCCAATCGGTTTTACCGCCTTCGTAGTACAACTGCTTGTTTCCTGTGGTAACAGTATTGTATCCGCCACCTAAACTTAATGAAGAAAAATTCTTATCCGGAATACTTTTCGTGTTTACTTGGATAATTCCTCCGGCGAACTCTCCTGGCATGTCTGGAGTTGCAGTCTTAGTAATAATCAAGTTATCCAACATATTTGAAGGAAATATATCGAAGGAAAACGCTTTTCGGTCTGGTTCAGATGATGGTAGCGGCGAGCCATTCAAGTAGGCAGCATTATACCTGTCGTTCAATCCACGAACAATTACAAAGCGATTATCTTGAACTGATGCTCCGCTAATTCGTCTTAATACATCCGATGTATTCTTATCCGGAGTCCTACGTATCGTCTCTGCTGAAATTCCGTCGGAAACGCTAATACTGTTTTTTTGTAAGGTTAGGAGCGACTTTACTGATTCTGTGGCTGCTCGCGTTCTTGTGATGACAACCTCTTCTAATTTCGTTTCGTTTTTTAATAGAGAAACAACCAATTCAGAAATTTCATTGGAGATAATTTGCTGATCTGTAATTTGCTTAGTCGCATAACCATCTGCAGAAAATTCAATCTCATATATTCCAGCTGGTATATCACGAAAAATAAAATCTCCATTTTGATCTGAAAATTCTACTTTCCCAAGCTGTGAAATCATGATAGAGGCGCCAGAAATCGAAGCTCCATTGCTATCGGAGAGGACCTTCCCTTTAAGAACACCATTTTGAGAAAATGACTTTAGCGCACAAAAAGTCAGTGCAACTAGAAATACGATACGCATGTTGGTTTTTGGGTTTTGTTTTGTTGTGTGCGAAGCTAGGAAGGCTAGGTAGTTTACTAGTTAACAGCATTTTACTAATCTATTAACAAATACCAAGCTTTTTATTAAGTTTAGGTAAATTTTGTTAAGCTATTGTATCTAAGACCTTTATGCTTTAACACCTAACTTTCTCTTTGGAAAAAAGCTGTTCGATAGGGAATAAAAGCGAAAAGCTACTCAACAATTTAACTAAAAAACATATTTTCCAGAACGATACACGACTATTACAATTTCTTAACAAAAGCTGTTCTTGATTTACAGAATAATAACTTTGGGTTAAAATATTTGAGCAGAACGCCTCGTTACTTTTGCGCAAACAAAACGACGCAAAACCATGAAACAACTAGTTCTGAGCATCCTTGCTTTTCCCGTATTTGCGTTTTCGCAGAGCGACTGTAATACGGCGGTTACCATTCAAGGCAACAACACTTATAATATTACCGCTTTTTCAGGAACTTCAACAACGCCCTGTTTCGGTCTTCTTACAGAAAGTGGCGAAGCACTTCAAACGCACTGGTACAAATATACTGCTACTCAAAGTGGCTTGGTATCAATAAGTTCGAACTTACCAGCTAATGAATCCCCGAACAGTGAAAATACGCGATTAAGTATCTTGACGGGAAATTGTGATGCCTTAACATGCTACGACTCGGCAGATGATGTTGACGCCGCAGCGCAAAATTTCTTAACCAATCTCACTTTTCCTGTACAAGCTGGAAATACCTATTTCATTGTATGGGATTCGTTTTATGAAAACAACCCTTTCGAATTCGAATTTACTTTTACACCGCAATCTTGTACACGTGTATATTATATCGATGAGACGAGTAACAACTCAAACACTGAAATAACACTTAATTGGGAGCCGTCTGTAAATCAGCCACCTTCTTATACTGTTCAATATGGCTTGCAAGGATTTACACTAGGAACAGGCACCTCTATTTCCACAAACGAAGCTCAAATAACTCTTGCTTCATTACAAGCGGGAGCCACTTTCGACTATTACATCCGCGCAAATTGTAGTGGAAATCAAGACAGCGAATGGTCTGGGCCGCACCGTTTCACGCTTACCAAAACAGTGCCTTATAATTCAGGCTTCGACTCAACCCAAGAACTAGGAGGCTGGACTCGAGTAAACGGTTCTCCTAACTTTAATTTGGTAACAAATGCCGCGAATGCGCTTTCAGCACCGAGCTACTTTTTAATGAATGCATTGGTTGGCCAAACTAACAACTATTGGCTAATAAGCCCAGAAATATCTCTCGAAAACAGTGCTGACTATATCATCACCTTCAATTTTAGAACGAGTAGTGCAAGTGCTAATCGAACACTTACGTTAACACTTGGAACTTCTGAAGATCCTTCGACACATACACAGATAATCGCCGCCGAACCAGCATTAAACAGCAACCCAGGCTACAGTGCATTTACCTACAGCTTTACTGTTCCGACCACTGGTCAATATTACATTGGCCTACACGACACATCGTTTGGTGTTATTAACAGCTCATTGCGAATAGATAATTTCCTAATTAGTTCAAATCTAAACATTGACTCACTAAAGTCCGACGACATTTCAATATATCCAAATCCAGCAAACGAAACACTTTACATAAAAAATGCAGGACGTTCTAAAATCGACCAATTAGAACTGTTAGACTTTGAAGGCCGATTGATCCGCAGCCTTTCGGGAGATTTTGACAACCAACGCGGACATTCGATTTCCGACCTTTCTACAGGCGTTTATCTTGTAAAAATTAGTTCCGGTAACATGAAGTTAATCAAGAAGTTGATTAAAAGGTAATCGTTTTGATGCAAATAAAAAGCTGTTCGAATAGTAAGCACGAACAGCTTTTTTTGCAAAAAGTGATTCTGTCTCTCCCTACATTGTTGTGATTCAGCAGCTTAAAAATCGATGTGCAAAGTTCAACCTGAATTGAAGTGAATACCAAAGTGTGAAAACACAACGGCAACTAAAAACGAAACATATTTCTTTTAGAAACTATTTGTTTCGAGAAAGAAATAAACTAAAAGTCTACTGTTACTCTACGGTCGGAACTCTAAGCAAAGAACGTGAAACAACGAAGTCTCGAGAGTATTTAAAAAAGAGCTAACAAATATTCTATCTCGCAATCAGCGAATCAAAATTGAGCAAAAAATAAGTCTGTCTGAGATTTTCTAAAACCGATATCCAAGCTGTAAATCGCCCCGGAAAAGAAAATCGGGAGCATTTTCTGGCTGACCTAAAGTTCGACCACCACCGAGCAAAATTTGAAACACGAAGCCCGTCCGGTTAATCCACTTGTAACCTACGCCCATTCCTAAGGAGGCGGCACTGTACTTTTGCTCGTTTTCGCGCGTGTAATCATTGTTTCGACCACTGCTGTACTTCGCAAAACCTTCTACAAACAATCCTTTGGCAGCAAACGCTTTTTGTTCTTGGAAATAAAAACGCGCAAAAGGTGTAACCGAAAAATCTTCCTCCCAATCGTTGTCATTCCGTCCGTTCACTAAAATCGAAGTTCCAAATGTGAAATCCTCACTTTGAATATGCTCATAATTTAGCTCTACTATAGGTCCGGCTAATAGTTTAACCATCCCAAATGTAAACTCGTGCTTCCGCTCAAATATACTGCTTGAACTCGGCTGGGCAAATGCCAAAAAAGAGAAGAAAAAGAAAAAAATTGTCGTTTTCATATTGCTTGCTTTAGCTCATATAAACGCGAAACGTATTTTCCAATAACATCGAACTCGAGGTTAACGGAATCGCCTACTTTCAAATACTGAAAATTCGTATGCTCATAGGTAAACGGAATAATCGCTACAGAAAAGGCACTCAAGGTGGAATCGACCACCGTTAAGCTTACGCCATTCACCGTGATCGAACCTTTCGGAATGGTTACATTTCCTAGATTTGTGTTGTATTGGAAGTGATATTTCCAGCTTCCGTTTTCATTTTCCACAGCAGTGCAAACCGCGGTCTGATCTACGTGTCCTTGTACGATATGTCCGTCTAAACGATCGCCTAAACGCATGCCGCGCTCTAGATTCACGCGGTCGCCCACACTCCACGAACCCAAAGTTGTTTTAAGAATCGTTTCCTGAATTGCCGTTACTTTATACGATGCACCTTCAATAGCAACAACGGTTAAGCAAACACCGTTGTGTGCGACACTTTGGTCGATTTTTAATTGATGGGTAAATTCAGATTCGACCCAAAGATGTACGTTGGCGTCGGTGTGTTCAATAGATTTTATTTCTCCGAGAGTCTCAATGATACCTGTAAACATAAATAGTTGAAATGTCTTAGCTTTGCGCTATCAAAAATAGTCGATAAACGCCGAGATCTATGAAAAGAACTGAAAATATTATTATTGGAATTTCCATTGGCGATTTAAACGGCATAGGTCCTGAAGTTGTGCTCAAAACCTTCGAAGATTCGCGCATGCTCGAATTGTGCACTCCGGTGATTTTCGCTAATGTTAAAAGCTTGTCTTTCTTGCGTAAGAGCTTTGAAAGTACGGTAAATATTCACGGAATCGACAATCTAGAACAACTCGTTCCTGGCAAGTTAAACGTGCTTAATGTTTGGCGCGAAGGTTTCGATTTGGCCCCTGGAAAACTCGACGAAACGGTTGGCAAGTATGCTGTAAAGTCGTTCAAAGCAGCCGTGGCAGCAGCGCAAGAGGGAAAAATTCACGCTTTAGTGACGGCCCCGATCAATAAAATTAACATCCAAGACGAAGATTTTAAATTTCCCGGACACACCGATTATTTAAATGAGCAATTTGAGGGAAATGCACTCATGTTAATGGTTTCCGACACGTTACGCGTTGGTTTGTTAACCGATCACGTTCCGCTGGCAGAAGTAGCAAGTAAACTCAACGAGGGACTGATTCGCAAAAAAGTCGAAACTTTACAAAAGTCGCTTATTCAAGATTTTTCAATTCGCAGACCACGTATCGCAGTTCTTGGTTTGAATCCTCATGCAGGGGATGGTGGCGTTATTGGTGTGGAAGATAAAGACATAATAGCTCCGGCCATTAAAAAGCTATTTGATGCCGGAACTTTGGTTTTTGGGCCGTATCCTGCCGACGGATTTTTCGGTAGCGGGCAATACAAGCAATTCGATGCGGTTTTAGCTACGTATCACGATCAAGGATTGGCGCCGTTTAAAACCTTATCGTTTGGCGGGGGCGTAAATTTCACTGCTGGACTAAATGTGGTTCGAACCTCGCCGGATCACGGAACAGCTTACGACATCGCTGGTAAAGGAAAAGCCGATGAAACTTCATTCAAAGAAGCTGTTTATTTGGCAATTGATGTATTTCACTCGCGCGAACACTACCAAGAAATGACCGAAAATCCGCTGAAAACAAAAGAAAAGCAGTTGTAAACAATTTTTTGTTTATAACCTTTTGCCAAACAAGTATTTTATCTATCTTTGCACTCCAATTCCCAATACGGGTTTTGGTATTGGTTTTAAGTATGTAATCGTATTTAAAGTCAATCAATTACAACTCAGATGAAAAAGTTAAGCGAATTTTTAATTCCTTTTGCGGGATTAAAGCTGGGGAAGCATCCGTTTGAGTTTCAGATTGATAAAACGTTCTTTGAATCATTTAGTTTTGATGAGTTTGAATCGGCTTCAATACATGTAAAGTTAGTTTTAGAAAAGAAAAGTAACTTTTTGGAATTGAGCTTCAAACATCAAGGTACGGTTTATGTTCCGTGCGACTTAACTGCCGAGTATTTTGATTTGCCGATAAAAGGTAAGATGAAAATGGTGGTTCAATTCGGCGAAACTTATAACGACGACAACGAAGAGTTGCTTATTTTGCCGCACGGCGAACACCAACTCGACGTTTCGCAACTGATTTATGAAATGATTGTTCTTTCAGTCCCTGCGCGAAAAGAACATCCCGGCATCAAAGACGGAAGTTTAAAATCGGCTGCTTTAGATAAACTCAACGAGCTAAAAGTTAAAGAAATAAAGCCACCTAGTGGTGAAAATGAAACGGAAACAGACCCTAGATGGGACAAATTAAAACAACTATTAAAAGATAAATAAAATCAGGTAATGGCACATCCTAAGAGAAAAGTCAGTAAGACAAGAAGAGATAAGAGAAGAACGCACTACAAAGCAGTAGCCGCGCAAATTGCAACATGTCCAGTTACTGGAGAAGCACACTTGTATCACAGAGCCTACTGGCACGAAGGTAAAATGTATTACCGTGGTCAAGTTGTAATCGATAAATCTGTTGCAACTGTTTAAGCAGCTGTAAAATCATATTCCTAAACTCTCACCCGTACGTGAGGGTTTTTTTTGTTTATAGCTGTTTATTCATATCTAAAGCCTCTATCGAAAAGCGCATGGAAAATTTTTGTAATTTCAACCACTTTTCTGAGGCGATTGCAAAATCAGAAGTTATTACCGTATGAGCTCAATTACTGCCGCAATTACTGCCGTTGGCGGATATGTCCCCGACTTTATCCTAACCAACCAATTGCTTGAAACAATGGTCGATACCAACGATGAATGGATCACCACACGAACCGGAATCAAGGAACGCCGCATTTTAAAAGGCGAAGGTTTAGGAACTTCCTTCATGGCGATTAAAGCCGCCGAAAACCTGATCGAAAAATCAGGACTCAATCCCGAAGACATAGATTGTGTTCTAGTAGCTACTACTACTCCCGACTTACCTGTGGCAGCAACGGCTGTTTACGTGGCGAGCCAAATCGGAGCAGTAAATGCTTTCGCATACGACATACAAGCTGCCTGCTCCGGCTTTTTGTACGGCATGTCAACCGCCTCGTCATATGTTCAGTCCGGACGTTACAAAAAGGTTTTACTTATCGGCGCAGATAAAATGTCGTCGATAATCGATTATACAGACCGTGCTACCTGCATCATTTTTGGCGATGGAGCTGGAGCGGTTTTGTTTGAACCCAACCACGAAGGTCTAGGCTTTCAAGACGAATTTTTACGAAGCGACGGAATTGGCCGCGAATTCTTAAAAATTGATGCCGGAGGTTCGATTCTTCCCGCTTCCGCAGAAACGGTTGCCAACAAACAACATTTTGTTTTTCAAGACGGTAAAACCGTATACAAATACGCGGTTTCAGGAATGGCCGATGTGAGTGAAAAAATTATGCAACGCAACAATCTTACTAAAGATGATGTTGCGTTTTTAGTTGCTCATCAAGCAAACCGACGTATCATCGATGCAACAGCTTCTCGAATGGGTATTGAGGAAGAAAAAGTACTGGTAAACATTCACCGATACGGAAACACGACCTCTGGAACTCTTCCACTTTTGTTAAGCGACTTCGAATCGAAATTTAAAAAAGGAGATAATCTTATCTTTGCTGCTTTCGGCGGCGGATTTACATGGGGTTCTATTTACCTCAAATGGGCATATTAACGAACAACGAAAACTAAACATTCAGTCTTATGGATTTAAAAGAAATTCAAAACCTCATCAAATTTGTATCCAACTCAGGTGTTGCCGAGGTAAAACTTGAAATGGATAATGTAAAAATTACAATCCGCACTACCGTCGAAGGAAGCACTCCTGAAATTACCTACGTGCAAACTCCGGCTGTGGCTCCAGCATTACCTCAACCTGCGGCGCAAATTCCGGTTTCAACACCAGCAGCCCCTGCGGCAACAGCAGCTCCTGCCGCCGATGACTCATCGAAATACATCACTGTAAAATCGCCAATTATTGGAACTTTCTACCGCAAACCCGCTCCAGATAAGCCTATGTTTGTTGAAGTAGGTTCTACTATTGCAAAAGGCGATGTGCTTTGCGTAATCGAAGCCATGAAATTGTTCAACGAAATCGAATCTGAAGTAGCTGGAAAAATCGTTAAAATTCTAGTTGACGATTCGTCTCCTGTTGAATTTGACCAACCTTTATTCTTAGTTGATCCATCATAAGCGTTCTAGTTCGGAAAAACCGTTCTCGTTAACATTAACTTCAAACTACACGATTATGTTTAAAAAAATATTAATTGCCAATCGAGGCGAAATCGCACTACGTGTTATTCGTACTTGTCGCGAAATGGGCATCAAAACGGTGGCTGTATACTCGACCGCCGATGCGGAAAGTTTGCACGTAAAATTCGCCGATGAAGCCGTTTGTATCGGGCCTCCTCCGAGCAACCTCTCTTACCTAAAAATGTCGAATATCATCGCTGCCGCGGAAATAACTAACGCCGATGCTATTCACCCAGGATACGGTTTCTTGTCTGAAAATGCTAAATTCTCGAAAATCTGTGCGGAACACGGTATCAAATTTATCGGAGCTTCGCCAGAAATGATTGAAAAGATGGGCGACAAAGCTACGGCTAAAGCAACCATGAAAGCCGCTGGTGTACCTTGCGTTCCTGGATCTGATGGTATTTTGGAAAGCTTTGAACAAGCAGCAAAAATCGCCGAAGAAATGGGCTATCCTGTAATGTTGAAAGCAACAGCGGGCGGGGGTGGAAAAGGTATGCGTGCCGTGTGGAAAGCAGAAGACCTTCTCAAAGCTTGGGAAAGCGCAAAAATGGAAGCCGGTGCAGCCTTCGGAAACGACGGCATGTACATGGAAAAGTTAATCGAAGAGCCGCGACACATTGAAATTCAAGTGGTAGGAGATTCTTATGGAAAAGCTTGTCACCTTTCAGAACGCGACTGCTCGGTACAAAGACGCCACCAAAAACTTACGGAAGAAACGCCTTCGCCATTTATGACCGACGATCTTCGTGAACGTATGGGCTTAGCAGCTGTTAAAGCAGCTGAATACATTAAGTACGAAGGTGCTGGAACAGTCGAGTTCCTTGTGGATAAGCACCGCAATTTCTATTTTATGGAAATGAACACGCGTATCCAAGTTGAACACCCGATTACAGAACAAGTAATCGATTACGATTTGATTCGCGAACAAATTCTTGTTGCCGCTGGTGTTCCAATCTCAGGTAAAAACTACTTGCCTCAGTTGCATTCTATTGAATGTCGCATCAACGCAGAAGATCCGTATAACGATTTCCGACCTTCGCCAGGAAAAATTACAAACTTGCATACTCCTGGAGGTCACGGAGTGCGTTTAGATACACACGTTTACTCAGGTTATACAATTCCGCCGAATTACGATTCAATGATCGCTAAGCTCATTACAACGGCACAAACCCGTCAGGAAGCAATCAACAAAATGAAACGAGCACTCGATGAGTTTGTGATTGAAGGAATTAAAACCACCATTCCTTTTCACCGACAATTAATGGATGATCCGAGATATGTGGAAGGAAACTACACCACAAAATTTATGGAAGATTTCCACATGAAGTAAAAAAAACAGCGCCTTGAGCGCTGTTTTTTATTGAGCTGTATAAAACTCCTCAATCAACTCAGCTTGACCATCGCCGTTGTAATCGCCGATTGTTCGTAAAACCAAGCGCGAGGCACTTAAACTAGCAATATCTGCACTGCCCTGTAAATTACCTAGGTAACGAATGGAAATCGTTTTATTAGACAGGGTATACGTATAGTTATCAGTTACCGGTTCGCAATTTAAAACATCAACATCTAACATCGACCCATCTGCGCGAAATTCGATGTAGTCTTTTCCGCAAGTTTCGTGTCCATCGTAGGGATATACGAAACTTAAGGTCTTTGTTTTATCGTGGTACCACTTTCGATTCAACAAACTTGGATCGAAGCTCTCTTCATCATTACTACAACTAAGCATTACCGAACCTAAAGCCAGTACGCCAAAAATAAGAGTCTTTTTCATAAAATAATTTTTTGTAAAGATACACCGGCAAGATTTATGCCAGCTGAAGTTGAATTTGATTTGCTAAATCTTGGAACTCTTCTGCTGAAAGTTTAACCTTATTCTGAAACCGCATCTCGTCCATTTCGTTTAAAGGGATTAGGTGGACGTGTGCATGCGGAACCTCAAGCCCAATAACCGCCATTCCAACACGTTTACAAGGAACAGCTTTTTTTAAACCTGTAGCTACCCGATGTGCAAATTGCAACAGGGCTGTGTATGCTTCATTGTCCATGTCGAAAAGCTGATCGATTTCTTGTTTGGGAATACACAAAGTGTGGCCTTTGGCATTCGGATTTATATCCAAGAAAGCCAAGTGCTTTTCGTCTTCTGCAATCTTATAACACGGAATTTCACCCGCAATTATCTTTGTAAATAAACTAGCCATTAGTCGCGTGTTACATCTAAAATTTCAAACTTAAGCACGCCATTAGGAACGGTAATCTCAGCAATATCGCCTTTTGACTTCCCTAACAGGCCTTTTCCTATTGGCGATGTAACCGAAATCTTACCCGACTTTAAATCGGCCTCACTCTCAGCAACTAAGGTGTAGTTCAACTCCATCCCGTTTGCTTGATTTTTGATTCTCACTTTTGAAAGCACGAGCACTTTCGATGTGTCGAGCTGACTTTCATCTATCAAGCGGGCATTAGCATAAATGTCCTCTAATTTTGAAATGCGCATTTCCAGTAAACCTTGCGCCTCTTTCGCGGCGTCGTATTCTGCGTTTTCACTCAAATCGCCTTTGTCTCTGGCATCCGCAATATCTTGCGATGCTTTTGGACGCATGACGTTTTTAAGATAATCTAGTTCTTCTTTAAGTTTTTTTAATCCTTCTGCGGTATAATATGATACGTTACTCATGTATGTTTTTGTGTTTTTGAATCAACAAATCTGAAACTTGTTATTGGTTTTGTAAGTTTTTGCCTGCGGCTATAAAAACAGAAAAAATCCCGCAGGGCGGGATTTCTCTTCACAAATATAGCAAATTTTCAAGTGCTACTAAAAAATTTTGCAGAACTAAAGGCTAGGCGTACGTATAAAGATGTCAAAAAATAAATTTTTAATTCTTGCGTTTTTACATCACGTATCTTTGCGGACGTATGAAAACTATGAAAAAATTTGTCCTTGGCATTTGTGCCTTAATGCTTTTAGGTTGCGAATCCGACAACGTGCGATTTCGCAATCCATACCTACCCGAATACAATTTTTCTATTGAATTAAATCTAAACTTGCCTTCATTTAGTGGTTTAACTTCAAACATTAATCCGCAGCTCATTCCCGACAACGGATCGGGTGTAACATTAATCGTGATGAAAGTTTCTGATACCGATTACCGTGCTTGGGATGCCTTGTGCCCAAACCAGTTTCCCACAACCTGCTCGCAATTAACCATCAACGGTATTAATGCGGTATGTCCGTGCGACGATTTCGAATACAGCCTTTTCACAGGCGTTGGTACCGAGGGCGAATACACGTTAAAACCGTATCGTGTGCAAGTTATCAATCCGCGATTGATTCGGGTTTACAATTAATTTCTTTTGAAGCTAATCGCGCTATCCGTTGCAAGTGTGCTTGCGGCGCCCGTTTCGCTGAAGGCGCAAAAGTAGCTTCCGTTGGTCGCTCTTTTACACCGCAGCTCAAACGGCCTCCGCTGCGCACGCTTTCCACTGCTATCGCGGCTAGGGCAATCGTTGCCAAAAAAACAAAACTAGACCTCATGCGCATAAAAAACTTTTCATCTTCTTGATTTAAAAGCTAATACTAACAATTTATAGCGCAATTTATTTGCAAAACGAAGAATTCATCTCGTGACTTGCAAAATCTAATTCTTTAATACAATTTTAAACAGGCATCTTTTACAGTAACATTAAATGCGTACTGTCCCATTTCTTCCAAAGTTCGTTTTGGCTGGCTTAAGAAATACTCAATGTCGTAATAATGGTTTACTTTAATTTTACATCTGTACAGATACGTGGGAAGATTCTTTTCAATTCGTTCTTTGTCTGCCTTGAAAACAGCTGCGTACAGTACTTCTCCTTCAGAAATATGAGAATCTGCAAGCTGTTCGTAGTTTAAATGTATAATCCAAGCACCTGAATAATCACTGTGTTGTAATTTTTGGCACGCAGCTATTTTATCGGCTACTTGGGGCGCAATTTCAGCATTCGCTGTAAAAAACTTTTCCCCAACTAGACTCCTTTCCTTTGAAAAAATTATTCGTGTATAATGGAAAGTGTATGTTTTTACAACGATTGTATCATGCTGGAATTCATATTTTTGCGCACTAACTAGACTTGCTAAAGTCAGCATTATTAGTAAAGTAAACTGTTTCATAAGTCCTAATTTAAAATCCAGATGTCGATTCGTGATAAAGGAATATCCAAACGGCAACCTGTTATACAATATCCCGGGACGATAGTTCCATTTGAAATTAATAAATCAGCATGCTCTGAGGCGTTGTAAAGATCGCGCTCTGGGGTTGATACGGAGGAAAAAATACCCCGTTTGTTCGTTATAAAATCAAGTCGTAAGCTATTGTCATTTGCGGCATTTGTGGGAAAATAGCTTGAATGATTTCCGTTTATCGGCGTGCCGTTAGCCCCATCATCTGTGCCAAATACTTTTTTCATTCATTCAAAGCTTTAGCATTTAAACAGAAGTACTTGTCGCATAACTCTGTACCGTCACCTCTAACTGTTTGTCCCGCAATATAAGGAATCTCAATACCACTTCTTATTAAAGCTGAAACCTGCGTCCTTTCGTTTGTATTTTGAGAGATGAAATTTAGAGTTTTTAATCTATGATTCGATCTCTCGAATATTTTCAATCGCCGGCGTGAACGTTTGAGATTTCGAACCGAAGTATGATTTTGTAAAGATTACAACATCAACGTCATTCTCTTTAGATGTTATTAGGTGTTGCGCAAGTACGTTGTTGCTGTTAATAACGACGAATAGTAACAGAAGTACTTTTCTCAGGCTTTTCATGTACTTGCAATGAGCGTTTGTTAATTGAATGCCGCTTGTAGTACGGTAGAACGTTTTTGTTGCCTTAACTGAAAATTCCCTACAGCTTTGGCTTTACTTTATTCAGCATTTCCAAATGTAAGAATTTCATTTACAATAAATTGATCGTATTTGTTTCTTTTCTTTACGAGAATCACTATTCTTTTCGTGGAGATTGTACAAAAAAGTGCTCCAAAATCTGTTAGCAGCTTTGTAGAAAGAAAGTCGGTATTTTTTGGCTTAACTTTCTTAGTGCCGCGCTGCTTTTCTTTGGCAACAAAAACGATACTGTCGATGATGGTGTTGCTTTTTATCGTAAATCGATTTTCACTGCCTTTTTTCGAGTGAATTACACTTCGAGTCAATTCTTCGGCAGCGTTGTATTCAAAATAAATGGTGTCGGTTGAATGCTGTGCTTTTGCTATGTTACAGCTAAACAAGAGAAGCATTAAAAATGTCTTCATGTAAATTTATGTTTTTATTAGTTGGGCGCCACAAGTCATTCTGATAAACCAAAGTACTCCATAGTATCTACAATAGTGTACTTAAACTTCTCGTGGTATGGGCTTACAAGTACCATGGGTTTTGTGGAAAGAAAACAGAAAAGAAAACTGAGATTATAGCTAAAATTACTGCGTATGGGTATCCAAAATCGAGGTTTATTCGACTTAACAAAAACTGCTTTGTTCTTTTTGATAAGAAGGTCTAGACTATCACCTCTCGTACCATAGATACGTAGCTTGTTGTAGTTTTTTTCAGCGTGAAACACTTTTGAAGAATCAAGCTGAACTTTAGGATTGTAATAAAAGTAGGCAGTATCTCTGCTAACTTGGGCAATAGTGAGCTGGCATATCCCTAGAATTATTAAAAAATATCGATTCATTAGTTACAAGTTTTAGAGCACATTAATGCACGGCTCGAATAAAAAGTATATTTATTGTACTCAATCGGATTACCAACAATATTAAACTGAAAAGTGTCGGTTTGTGTAAGACCTGGCATACTAGCATATTTAAAAATATCATTCCAAACAAAAAGCTTAATGGTGTTGGTTTCTAGATCGAAATAAGTTTCATTTAAAAGTAAAAGTTCATCTGATTGACTTAAGACTGAAGAGCTAATTTCGCTCAAAATTGACGAGAACGTAAGAATCAAATAATCAAACATAAATGCGTGCTGACTTTGCTCAGTACCATTTACTGTAATGTGACAATTGAAGTCACTATAGAACAAAGTTATCAATTCTTCCAGTGTTTTATTGTTTAAATTCTCGATAGTTGCACCGTTCCCACAATTAATTTTTTTACTGTTCAAAAATGCATGTATGCATTCGTGCAGAATTGTTTTGGTAACATTTATATTGGAAGTGATATTTTCTCCTAAAAACGATTTGCTGATTTTGATTTCGTTAATAAATGTTTGTTCGTTATTAATGAGCGGACCATTGCCTAATTTACATTGTCCATTACCAAATAAGTTATCTTCTACTTTAAAAACTGCGTTACGTCTATTCTGAAAAGATCCGAACGTATTTACAAATAGGTTTTTAAATGCGGGACTTTCAAGTAGTTTGTTGTAAATACAAACAAATCGCGCCCCTTCAAGAGTATCAAGGCTGATGTTTGAAAGATCTACATTCATTGGTGATTTTGCTGATATTTCAGCGTTTATGTATAATCCAGTTTCTAAACTCGATTTAATTATATTATTAGCAAACTCAGTTGCTTCTTCACAATCTGTAGCTCGGAACAACATGCCGTCCAGAGCAACTTCCATCTCGGGATGATGGTTTAAAAAGTCGCGTTCGGGTGTGCCTTGTGGATACGTTGCAGCAAAGTTTGTCTGGCAATCGTTTACAGGAGTTACAACACCTGTAGGTGGCTCTTCTTCATCACAGGGGGCCACAATTTCGGGCTTGGCAATGCTGTCGTTTACCGCCATTCGATAAACTTAAACTGCATGATGGAATCTCTTGTTTCGGCGTAAAAACCGCTTAGACAATAAATAATAGAACGGTTCGTGCCCAAGCATGACGTGGCGCAAGGTTGAATTCAGCTTGGTTATGTATGGAACTTTTGGGAATAGGAGAATCTCAGGCTGCAATAAATTTATCTAAGGAAACCCGCCAGATTGTCTAAACAACTGCATTTCTTTAGTAGTCAAATAGTAACGAACTGTATAAATTCGATTATCATCTTGCGTTAAAACATAGTTTAACCGCCAATCTTTATGGTGTTTTATAACTTCATTTGGCAATAGTGTTACTTCGACATATTTTTGATTATTGAATGTAAATCCAGCATATTGCCGTTTATACTTTGAAAAGTCAATTTTCGAATTTCTTAAAAAAAGTTCTATTTTCTGAATTGTCGTTTTTGTCGGAGTAAATGCTTTGGACTTTGCGCCAAAATATGATTGCGTAAAAATAACGCCGTCAACTGGCGGCTCATTAAACATGATGCGGCGCTGAGCGGTCAAGTGATTAATGATAAATAAAAACAAAATCAAATAGGCTTTAATCTTCATGGTTTCGGCATTAATTACAGTTGCTATTTGTTAGTTGACTGGCAATTAAACTTCTATAATGAACTTTTGTAGCCTCTGGTAATTCATTCCAGACTGTAGTGTTGTGTAATCCTGCCCAACAAACTGCTGTGATGAGTTCGTTTGAAGCAACTATATTAGCATTATTGCAATATTGCGTAAGCGCGCCGGTCATCTTGGTAACATAGAATTGAGCCATATATTCGTGTTCTCCATTCCTTTGATTGTCAACAAAAGCATTCTACCAAGACGGAAAATTACTTTCACCGTCTGGAATAAAATTATCGTCTCCTTCACTTACTAATAAACGGATAACTTCAGCATGAATTAGCTCGTGTAACATTGTATTCGCAATAAAAAGTTTTGACGCACTTGAAATCATTTGTGAGTTAATTTGTATATTAACAAAGCTATCGTAAATAGTGTAAGTTGTTTTGCCGCCCAAACAACTGTTGGCACTACAAGCGACCAAATCATCTATATCCCAGTCCAAATTCAGAATAGGTTTTAAGCCAGAGAATCTGCGCACAAACGCATTATCATAATCGTGATTATTCGTTAAACATTTCCATCCATTCGACCTGATAAACTATATATCGTTTGTTTTCTACCAATGTAAGGATATAAATGCCGTCAAAAATAAGATTTGGATTTGTTAGATAGTTTCTGTTTCCAGGTGCTGCTCTAAATTCTTGCCAAAATTCGTCAATTGTAGCTATCTGCATTTTTTCAACTTCCTGTTTTGATTTATACTGTAAAATCGAGCCACTTTTGATTTTAAAATATGTATTAGCATAAACAAAAAATGATTCGGTTACTCTTTGTTGGTATAGAACTTTCTTCGAATTACGACCATCTCTAAAGGGTGAAATATGACAAACATCATGTTTTCCATTCTCAAATAGAAGATAAATAGCCCTTTTAGATTGTCCATAATGCGTCGAGCTAAATAAGATAAGCATAATTATATGTAGTGCTCTCATTTTTATTCAGAATAAATTTTCAAGTTTAGCTGATAGTCTACTTTAATTTTCAAATAGTAACCTGAAATTTCAGATCCTAGTAGTAAATATAAACAATCTCGTTCGTTGGATAATTTCCCATCCGAAATCAATTTTTGGAGCTTGGAAAATTCATCTGAAGAAAAATGGAGTTTTACGATCAATCCGCGATTGACTTGGGTTTACAACTAAAAAAAACGTCCGATTAGTTAATCGGACGTTCTATTTATAACTGAATGTTTAATCCGGCCAGAACATTAATTCCGGCCTGCGGATAATACACGACATAACCACCGCCAAAATCGGCACCGTTTGAAACAATTTTACGGTCGAGAATATTGTTTACCAAAAGCGAAAAACGCAACTGTTTGGCATAGGCTTTCGGAATCAGCGTATAACTTAAGTTTAAGTCGTGCTGGTGATAGGCATTTAATCGGGCATTGGCGTCGTTGAGGTTTGATAAATTCTGGCGTCCGACGTACTTAGACAACAGCGCAGCCGAGAAATTCTTAAATGCATTCCAAGTAATTACATTTCCTGCAATCCACTCCGGAGAGAATGCAATTTCGGTTTCGCCTAGTGCCGTTGGAACGCCGTTAACATCGGTAACAAAATCTTGATTGCGGTTTCGGCTAAACGTGGCATTGGGTGCCCAACTGAGTTTTTTAGTCAGCTGTACGTTAGCATCAAGCTCGATTCCCAGACGGTGACTTTTTCCAACGTTGGTTCGAATGGCATTGCCCACATCGTCGAGAGCGCCGGTAAGCACCAACTGATCGCGGTATAGCATGGCGTAACCGTTTACTTGAAACGACACTTTCGAACCTTGAAAACGATACCCAAATTCAAAGTCGTTTAGCTTCTCTGGTCGTACGCTTCCCGTTTCGTAGTCGGTACGGTTGGGTTCGCGTTGTGCCTTTGCATACGATGCGTACAACGAATGGTTAGGTTTTAAAAAGTACGTAACACCCATTTTTGGATTAAAAAACGAAAAACTGTCGTTTACGTCGGCTGGTGTGAGTGCTTCGGCGAAATAATTGATGTAGCGCCATTGCATATCGGCATAGAAAAGCCATTTATCGCTGGCGCGGAAATTGAGTTTGGCAAACTGATTTACTTCGTCTTTTCGTGCGTCTTGTTGGTAATAGCGACTATCCGGCTCTAAACTAGTGGCCTCACGTGTGTACAACACTTCGCCAAAATGAAGTCCGTTATAGCGATTTACCGCACCGCCGTACACAAAATCTATTTTATCTTTCAGATATTTCAAGCTGTACGTGGCACCGAAAAAATCGTTGTCGAGCCATTTCTGACGAATTAAATCGGTGGTTTCGGCTGCCGAAGTAAGACCGTAATCTGCAGGCGTAGCTCCTGAAATATAGTTTTCAAAATAGCCTTTTCCTTGCGTTAGGTGTAAAGCAGCAGTAGCACTCCAATGCGCTATAAAGCGGTGCGTAAGATGCAACTGATAGTGATCTTGTCCGTAATTATCGGTTTCGTTGCTGTAAAATTGCGGATTTCCGTTTGCATCGGTGTAAAGTCCGGCGAAATTGAACGTTCGGTTGGTACGCAAGGTTTCGGCATCGATACCGTACCACGCTTGGTAGGTTTGCTCGCGACCCCCGAAAACGAGTGCTTTTACCGTTGTTTTCTCAGAGCGATACGCCGCCTGAAAGAAATACGATCGCAGGTCGGAAAACGCCCGATCGATGTAGCCGTCGGAACTCAAATCGGAAATACGACCCGAGATTTCGAATTTGTTATTGAGTAATCCGGAACCGAATTTTAGTGTGTGCTTTCGCGAATTGAAGCTTCCTACTGCATTATCGATTTCGGCAAAAGCGGTTTCGCGAATTTTATCGGTTTGCAGGTTTAGGCTTGCGCCGAAGGCACCGGCACCGTTGGTAGAGCTTCCGACACCGCGTTGCAGCTGCAAACTTTCGGTAGAGGAAACGAAATCGGGTAAGTTTACCCAAAACGTACCGTGGCTTTCGGAATCGTTGTACGGAATACCGTTAATGGTAACGTTAACGCGTGTTGCATCGGAGCCCCGAACGCGAATTCCGGTGTATCCGAAACCGTTTCCGGCGTCGGAAGTAGTAACAACCGAAGGCAAGAAATTGAGCAAGATCGGAATGTCTTGTCCGAGATTTCGAGTTGCTAATTCGGTTGTTTTGAGGTTGGAGAACGCCAGCGGAGCATCTTTTCCGGCACGTACGCCCGAGACGAGAACTTCGCTGAGTGTTTCGACCTTCGTGCTGTCTTGTTGCGTTTGCGCGAAAGCGCTTGGCAGACATAAAACGGTAACGATTGCTGCGCGAGGGATTGCAGCGGAAATCTTATTTGGCGACGTCAGTAAGCCAAATAAATTGGAGCGTAAAGCCCGACCCTTGTGGGCGCGCCCAAAAAAAGAAAATGATGATTTTTTCATCCGTAAAAAAAATTACGAATAAAAAGGGGTAATTATTCTGATTAATAATTACTTGTTGGTTTTTGCGACCGAGCGGCACGAGGCCGGTTATCGCTCATTCCCTTAGCAGCATTACCTGCTCAGGTTCATTGGGTATGATCTCAGCTCGTTTGTACAGTGAGTTCGACAAAAAATTGTTGTTAGACCGCTCTTTTTTGCAAGAGCTAAGTTGCTCAAATTTTGGTAGCTAAACATTTAAACAGCCGCTTGCTTCGTTGTGTTTTTTTGCGATACAACAGTATCCCAAAGAAAACACGCCTCGCAATCAACTATTTAAATGTTTTCTAACTTTAATTTTTTGTCGAACTCACTTATTTAGAGCACCCCTTTTGAGACGGCGCAAATGTATTAAAAATCGGGGCGTTTGCGCAAGAATTTTCGTTCCGACAGCATTTTTTTGGCTTGAATGCGTGCTCGAATGGCCTTGTTGGGCACCTTAGTAGCTTTGCGCTCTTTGGGCACATGCAGGGCTTTTTGAATTAGTTTAAAGAGCTTAGCTACAGCGAGTTTTTTGTTGGCGGGTTGCGTCCGTGCCGAAGATTCGGTAACGAGTAAATCGCCGGTTTGCGTTAAGCTTGTCTGAAGATTTTTTAGGAGTAATTCTTTTTCGAAGGGTTCAAATGCTTGGGTGTTAACTACCGACCAACGGATCAAAATTTTGGTTTCGACTTTATTGACGTTTTGCCCACCAGCGCCGGAACTGCGGGCGGTTTGCATTTGTATTTCGGTAAGAATTTGCTCGGTGTTCATGGCTGATGTGCCGGTTTTAGCAAATCGTTTACCGTTTTTACCGGATTAAACGTTTGAAGCGGTACTTCTACGAAAACCGTAATCCAATCGGCCATGGAACCGTTCCATAATCCTGGAAGTTCATAGGCTTTAAACGATTGTCCGTCCTTCGATTTTTCGACGATAAAACCGCTATCTGGATCGACAAATTTGTGTAAATCGAACGCGTTGCCTTTAAAGTCTTTCACGGCACAAACTAAATCGACCGGATTGAAATGTGTACTTCCGTCGAATATGGCTTTTTGTTGTGGATCGTTCAGATTAATTTGTGCCGATTCGACAATTTGCAAGCTCTTTTGCTGATGTTTGTCGAGCACCCAAAACGGACCGCCGCCGGGTTCGCCTTCGTTTTTAACCATGCCACACACCCGAATGGGGCGGTTTAATTTTTCGAAGAGCCAGGCTTTTTTGAAATTGGCATCGGCCGAAAGAACGGTTGCGGATGCCGAAATATTTAGGTCGTTTTGAGCGAATTCTATCCAATTGCTGAGTTGTAAATCGACACCTGCTTCCAACTGTTGGAGAATTTCGAATACACGTTTTTGAATTTGAATGAGTTTTCCGGCGAGCATCTTCTTGTAGAAGCTTATCGATGTTAAGGTTCTATCGGAAACATTGTCGATATTCTTTATAAAAATGATATCGGCTTTTATGCGATTAAGGTTTTGCAACAAAGCTCCGTGTCCGCATGGGCGGCAAACCAGATGATTTTTCTTATCGTAATAGGGCAATCCTGTGTTGGCCACTGCAATGGTGTCGGTTGCCGATTCTTGCACGGAGTAACTCACCTCGATTTTTGACGCAGTTGTGTTGGGAAAAGCTTCGACTATGCTTTGGAAGTCGGCTTGAAATTCGGGGCTTATCGTAAAATGTACGTGCGCATTGTGCTTGGTTTCGATATAAGCTAAGGCTTCCTCTAAGTGAGCGTCGATAGGAGTTTTAACGCCAGCTTCTGTTCGATGAAACGGCAGTACGGCTTTTGGTTTGGAAGCGTAGTTGAAATGTCGGGATGAAAGCAAGAATTTGATAAAATAATAATCTTTCAAATCTTTGTTCCAACGGTCGTAATTGGAATAATTTCTTTTCAGCTCGGCAATTACTTCCTGATAAAACGGGAACTTTTCGATGCCTACTAAAAAAACCGCTAGATCTTTTGCTTGGTGTTTGTTGATGTATGCATTTATTGTGTCTTGGTCGGGCGCATAATTTTCGAGGAAATCGAGCAAGAATTTAAACATTCGACTAGCGGCTCCGGAGGCGGGAACAAATTTAGCGAGCGTATAATTTTCCTTTTCTTCATCAAAAATCTGCACCAGTTCGTCGTGTTGTTCTTGTTCCAAAACCAGAATTCCGTTTGTTGGTGTGGCTGTAGCGGCTAATTGAAGTGGCGCGATTCCGTTGTTTACAATGCTGATGTGTTTAAGGAGGTTGGGAATGGATAGTTGATGCTTGAGTACCCACAAATAGTCGGTGGCTTTAAACTGTTGCTGCAGAAGCGTAAGCAGATTATCTACGTGCGTACACGCGGCATCAAATCGTTCTTTCGCAGAACCTTTAATTCGCGCGTAAGGTAAATTTCGTTTTTTGAGAAACTTTTTGAATACTCGAAACTCGTCTTGGCGTTGGTTTTGGTGTTGCCGAATTGAGTCGGCCTCCCAAGGAATATCAGGCTCAGTGAGCAAATACAAATCGTACGAAAGCGCTGGTATTTCGTTTTCTAATTCTTCAGGGATTTTATTGTAATGACATTCGGAATAGGCAGCAGTTAACAGCGGATTTGTATCGTAAAAAATGATGTTGGCAGCCGATTGTTCGGCTTCGTTCTCGCTTTGCATCTGCCCTTTTGCGATGGGCAAGATGTCGTCGAAAGTACAATTTTGCTGGGTGGATTTTAATTTGTTGGTAAGATACTCTCGGGCGAATTCAGGAACAACCGCAGCATTGTATCTGGCTGCAAGTTGTTGTGCCAAAGTTGTTTTACCGGAAGATTCTGGTCCGAAAACGACAATTTTCAGACCGGTGAATCGGTTGTTTTTGTTAGTTTTTGCTTCCATTCATAAAATGCGCGAACGGCAAGGTAATTAAAGATTACATATTGTACGCCTAAAAAATAAAGCTCTCTGTAAAAATACAGCGGAATTACGATGAAATTGCCGACAATCCAAAGTTGCCAGTTTTCAATTTTTTTGTGCGCCATGAAGTACATCGCCGAAAAAAAGATGGCTGATGCCAAAATATCAAAATAATTTTCAGTGGCCAGCGCGGTGTTAAACAAATAGTACGCTAATCGCACAAAAAATAGGGTTAAAACAAACAAAACTATAGCAATGATTTTATCTCGCAAGTTTGCTTTTCCTATGATGTTAACGAGCTGCTGTTGCTTTCTGTTCCAAACCAACCAACCATAAATACTCATAATGGTAAAATAGGCATTTACAAGCATATCTCCGTAGTAGGCTGCTTTATAGAGCAGATATGTAGTTATAGCAGTAGCTATGATTCCGGTTGGATATACCTTTATGTCTTCTTTTCGCGCGTACCAGACACTTAAAATTCCGAAAATAAAAGCCAGCGCTTCAAGCGTTAAATCAAAAATGGGCTTGGTCATAAAATTTAACATAATTGGCTCTGCAACATGCTTCTGTTTTCTGCGTTAGTATTCCTAAACTTTTTATTTTCGTCCCAAATTTAAAACTCGCTATGAAAAATCTTCTTTACGTTATTTTTTTATTCGTGTGTACTATGATTCACGCGCAACAAAAAATAGAAATAAAAGGTAAAGTTATCGATAAAAAAACAAAATTGCCTGTTTCATCGGCAACCATCTTCGTGAGCGTCGTAAAAGATTCGACGATGCTCGATTACACGATTACCAATAATTCAGGCGGATTTTTGATGAACATAAAGAAGCCAAACAGCGCTTTCTCTGTGAACGCTTCATTTGTGGGTTATGAAACGCAAAGCAAGCTTTTTGAAGGAACGGAAACCGATTACGACTTAGGTGTAGTGGAATTGGAAGAAGCTGCAAACGAACTACAAGAAGTGGTTTTAAAGGGTTCGGCACCGCCAATTTTAATCAAAAAAGACACTTTGGAATTTAACGCCGCATCGTTTAAAACCGGTCCGGATGCCAATGTTGCAGCGCTTTTAAAGCAATTGCCGGGAGTTGAAATTGATGAAGAAGGAAAAATTACAGTAAACGGAAAAGAAGTAAACAACATTTTAGTAAATGGGAAGCCGTTTTTTGGGAAAGACGGTACTATTGCCACACAGAATTTACCGGCCGAAATCATAGAAAAAGTTCAGGTTACGGATACTAAAACGAAATCCGAAGAACTTTCGGGCGAAGCAGCGAGTAGCGAAAACAAAACCATTAATTTAACCATAGCTGAAGAAAATAATAAAGGACAATTTGGCAAAGTAACCGCAGGCTACGGCAGCAGCGAACGCTACGAGTCGAGCTTGTTGTACAACCGATTTAAAGGCGATAGGAAGGTGAGCGTTTTAGCCTCGTCGAATAATATTAATTCGATCGGGTTTTCGATGAACGAGATTTTCGACAACATGGGTGGCGGCCGCAGCAGATCTGTGTATTACAACGATAACGGAAGTTTTGGAATCAACAACTTGCGCTTTGGTGGTGCCGACACAGGTATTACGCAGTCGAGTATGGTTGGAGTGAACTACCAAGATAAGTGGTTGGGTAAAATTGATAATCAAGCTTCTTATTTCTTGTCGAATACTGAAACGAGAAACGATAATCGAAATAGTACGATAAACTTTTTACCTACAGGAACCACTCTGACCGAATCGATAGGAAAGACACGTGCATTCTCAAACGGCCATAATTTTAATTCAGAATTCGAGTATAAAATTGATAGCACCGCTACTATTTTCTTTTCACCTTCGTTAACAAAGTCGCTAGCAAAAAACTACAGTAATCGAAATCAAACTACGAGAAACGAAGCAGGCGATGTCTTAAACAGCAGCGAATTTGATAACGATTCGCGAACGGAAAACGACCAATTTACTGGAAATTTCACGTATTACAAAAGTTTCAAACGCAAACAAGGACTTACCGTTGACGCAAGTTTAAACAACTCGCGCAACAACAATCTTACGCAAACTGCTTCGGCAACTACTTTCGTGGACCGTCCGGATGACGTCCGAAATCAGCGGCAATTCGATAATTCGAAAAACAACAATTTTAATATTCAATCGGAGTTCAACGCGAAACTGACCGATTCGACCCGATATGTCTTAGGTGTACGTTATGAACATTTGAATTCGAAATCTGTTTTAGAAACCTTCGATTTTGATGCCGGTTCGGGCAATTTCGATAATTTAAATGCAGCCCAATCCAACGATATTCGCAGCAATACGCAGAAAATTCGGCCAACAACAGGCATTCAATGGAACAGCAAAAAAGTCAATTTTGCTGCAAACGTTGGTGCCGAATTTGTAAACTTCAATAACGAATCAGATTACTTAGGTATCAATACCGAATTGGACAAAAATTACGTATTCCCAGATGCTAATGCGTATTTAAGTTATCAATTTTCGGAAAAGAAGAGCTTGTATGTAAATTACGATTACGACGTACAATTACCACAGGCACAACAAATTCTGCCCGTCGAAAACTTGTCGGATCCGTTAAATACGTTCATCGGAAACAGCGCCCTCGACCCAACGTACCAGCACTCGTTGTACCTCTCTTTTAACAACTACGACTGGGCACAACGAGCAGGTTTATTCACGTACAGCGGATTTACGTACTCTACCAACTCCATTGTTTCGAGTACGGTTTTCGACGACAGTTTTAAAGCCGTAACAACCTATGAGAATGTCGGAGATACGTACAATTTTTACTTCGGCGGAAATTACAGCAAGAGCTACAAAAAAGGAACAAGAACCTTTAAATGGACAACGGCTCTAAGTATGAGCGGTAATTTCTCGCGCGGACTCACCAATGCGGTGGATTTTACCAATGAAAGTTACCGGATTTCACCGCGTGTAAATCTTTCGTATACGATAGAT
Organism: Flavobacterium sp.; assembly: GCF_027490375.1. Classification (GTDB taxonomy): domain Bacteria; phylum Bacteroidota; class Bacteroidia; order Flavobacteriales; family Flavobacteriaceae; genus Flavobacterium. Next base: position 9,840 of record NZ_JAIXYH010000041.1, on the reverse strand, counting down.
AAAGTAATCGACATCATGCCTTCGTACAACTACACGATGTTCTTAAACAATTACACCAACTATATTATCGACGAAGCAAATAATTTCACACACCGTGCACAGCTGCAATTTACCAGCTACGTGCCCAAAAATGTCATTGGTGGAATCGATTTATCGTACAATTACAATTCGAATATTGCCGATGGTTTCCGAAAAGACTTTTATTTGATGAATGTAAGTTTAGGTTACGAATTTTGGAAGAAACAGCTTATCGCGAAGGTAAAAGTGTACGACTTACTCGACCAAAACTTAAATGCTCGACGCACGATTACGCCAACGGCAATTATCGACTCGGAAAACACCGTACTTCGGCGTTATGTGATGTTTTCGCTCACGTATAACCTAAAATCGTTTGGCGATAAAAAAGACGACGGCGGTATGATTTTTATTCATTAATCGGCAAACGCTTTAGTTTTTGCGTTTGATGTTGCGAAAATAACGTAATCGTCGTTTTTGAAATGCGCTGATTTTTTTGGGCAGCATTTCCCGCTTTTCGTTACAAGTCCGCAGTACAAATGCCGTTTTGGCAATGCCCTATTTGTGGCTTCTTTTAGTCGCCAACATAGCGCAGCCAAAACAGGCATCTGTTCTTTACGGGCTTTCCACTGCTATCGGGGCTGCGGGGGGTCGTTTTCAAAAAATCGCTACTGTAGTTTTTAACACAGATTTTACCTCTGCACGATAGGTGAGAGGATTCGTGGATTCATTTAAAGTAAAAAGTTCTTCCTACTTGTAAAAGGTCGACATTTTATTTGTGCGTTTTGTAAGAGTCTCGACAGTACAATCTGGCAATTTGTTAGTTATCCACGAATAATTAATTATTTTCATCTGCCTTTCCATATCTATTTCAATGAAAAATCCAGATTCAACAAAGCGCCCCTCTTTTATAGTAAATAACCTTAGTTTATTGGAATCAAAAAACACAAAATCGAGCAGGTTGTTGTTGTCGAAATCGCCGAAATAAGTAGAAGAAAATGCAAAGACGGTAGAGCCCGTGGGTGGATTTTTAATTAATCGCGGTTCCCTTCTGTTGGAAATATCAAAAACCAAAACCCATCTCTTACTAAAGTTTAGTTTTTTTTCTCGGTCGTACGAACCTTCTAAAATTAAAAAAGTTGATTTTGAGAATTTCACTTTTACCGCTTTTTTGATCTCGGTATCTGTCAAAAGAGAATCTGAAACAATACTTTGAAGGCAGAACTTATGCTGTAATACCTCGATAGAATCGCACCAAATATCATCAGTAATCAGTTTTGCCGTCAATGAAGGATATTTGTGCTTGATTTTGTATTTCCGGTTTAAATGCACTACGTTCGAATCTGAGTATATATCCGTCGAATCGTACTCGTTAGTAATCTTTTTATTCAGTTTGATGTTTGAAAAGCCGACATGGGTTTTCGAGGAATGTAATTGATCGTATCCACAAAAAATATCCTGTGCTAAAACACGCTGCGAATACATTACGATCAAAAAGATAATTAATTTCATGCCGATACCTGCTTTAAGTAGCTTATTCTTACCCAAAAATATTGTTTAACTGGCGGCAACCCGTATCGAATTTATAGCAACTTGGGCCTTAAACTTGTCCGTAAATTTACTACGTGTCATACGCATAATTTAGATGTTTAAAGTTAAAAAATCTAACTTAGCTACTAGGTGGATTTTTGGGGAATAGGACAGTTTGCTATAAAGTTTATCGGATGAGCCTCTACAATCTCTGAAATTAACTCTTCAATACCATCTTCTATTCATTTAACCCAGTAGGTTTGTAACATTAAAATTGCGACGACACAACCGTAAATATATTTTGACATACAATTTTCCTTTTTTAGCGCATACTATCGTTCATCGAGCCGACGAATAAATTTAAAGAACGCAATTCATATCTTTTCTTTATCTACAATGGGCTTCTTTAAACCTAATTCTTAAAATTCTGTTCTGTTGCTTCCTTGAAGATTAGGAAAGATTTTAATTTACAGTTTTCTAGTTCCTTGGGAAAGATGCTCCTATTTTGAGTCTCTTTTACTGCTATTAGCTTTTCAAACAGCTCATCACTAACTGCTTCCTCACAATCAAATTTTAAAGTTAAATTACTAACTTCAAGAACAAAAACTCCATAATCATCGAAGTTCAATGCTACATTTTTGTTCAATATGATATCCATAAGACGATCGCCTAATGTGAAACCAAAATTATCTAGTAATGATTGACAATTACTTTCTAACTAATTTATGTTCTTTCCTTCGGAATCACCAAAGCTAATTTTGACCCATTCCTGTTTTGAATAGAAAAATGTTGATTCTAACCACTCTGAGTATTCGTCGTTAATAATCGAATTTTCAACTTTAATCCAATTTTTACTTTCTAACTTAACTTTTGAGCTATTTAAAAGAGAATCAATATTGTGTATGCCAATAGACTCCACATTTTTTACTGTTTCTACTTTATTTTCGTTCTTATCGCGAGCATTTGAATTCAACTCATTTTTGCAGGAACTATTTAAAAAGGAAAACAAAATCAAGGCAGCTATTGAAAAAGTCTTTTGCTTCATCTAATTGTTGTTGTTTTGATACTGGTATTCTTGTCTTGTTTATCTGTTGCACTAAGTTAACTACCTTTTTTCAACTGGCTTTTTTTTGAAGTTAAAACATCTACGAAAGGAGACTCATTTATTTTCTTAGTTGAATGAAATACGGATCTTGATAGAGAATTAGGTCGTTTTTTGAAAGCAGGATCAAGTATAAAGGTCTTTTTGGATCTGCATCCAAGACCGCAGAGTAGATTTTCATCTTTTTAGCAAGCTTATTCTTTTGTAACGACTTTACACAACCATCAAAACGCTCGCTGTTGTTAATCGCAATCTGCTCAATAAAATTCTTGTCCGTTTCAACAAAATTGAATGATGTAGTATCTAAGCAGCTTGCGTCTTCAAACGATCCTTTTCCATCAGTTATTGTTAAGATTTTTCCTGAACAACTTTGGTAAAAACTCTCTTTCTCCTCAACAAAAGACGTTAATAAAATACATGCACTAACCACTTTCCAACGCCCATTAATAGCTGAATTTCTCACATACTTAATAACTACACAACAAATTATTAAAGCGGTAAAACAGCCTAATATTACTTGCGTCTTGGTGCTCTTTCTCATTTGTGTCTTTGGATTTCGGATTCGTTAGTTGTTTAAGCTTTACACAAAATCCAAACTATATACCTTTACAATTTGCTGAAACCAACACCGGCAAATTCTGTCAAAAAAGTAGTTGTTGTTTGAATCTTGAATCCAATTTTTTCCCATTTGTTAAAACTAACTAAAAATCAATCGTATGAAACTGTTAATTTCTGATTTTATTATCAAAAAATTAGGAGTTAGTTGGCTATTATTTAAATGTTTAAGAGCAATCTTTGGGAAAAACAACATCGCCATGATACGAACCATTACAATTTCATTTTTGAGCGCAGTACTATTTACTAATTGTGCTGTCGTTAGACCCGGAGAAGTGGGTGTTCGGCAAAAACTGGGAAAGCTATCTGATGAAGTGACATCTCAAGGACCGGTTTTCTTCAACCCCTTCACCAGTAAAGTTATCAAAGCATCCGTGCAAACAAACGATTTAGAACTGAATCTGAGTTTACCAAGTAAAGAAGGATTAAGCATTCTAACACAGGTTTCCATCTTGTATCGTCTCGAACAAGAAAAGGTGCCAACAATTATCCGTACCTATGGTTTAGGGTACGAAAACATCATTTCAAATGTATTTCGCTCCGCAGCGGCCGACGTGAGCTCAAACTTCTTTGCAAAGGATATGCATTCGGGTATGCGCGCTAATATTGAAGAGCAGATTAAAACAAAAATGGCCGAAATACTAAACAAACAAGGTATCGTAATCGAATCCGTATTGATGAAGAGCATTCAGCTGCCCGACGGTTTAGCAAAATCCGTTGAGCGTAAACTGCAAGCGGAACAAGATGCGATGCGCATGGAATTCGTTCTGCAACAAGAGAAACTAGAAGCCGAAAGAAAAATCATCGAAGCAAAAGGCACGCGCGATTCGCAAAAAATTCTTTCAGAAGGTTTGAACAACGACATTATTCGCCTGCGTTCAATTGAAGCATTTCAAGAACTTTCGAAGTCACAAAACAGCAAAATCATTATCACCGACGGAAAAACGCCGATGCTCATCGATTAATGAACGTCGGATCCTTTACTAAGAAAGAACAATAGCGATCAAATGCTTTTTAATTGAAGCCAGTACGCAGTTTTGCATTACAACTGCCGTTACTGGCTTCTTAAGATATTTTTAAAAGTTTCTCGCCTATTAATCCTTAATTTTGTTTTTTCTAATTCTAAATAACATTGCCAACTCTGCAAAACCTACCTCTGTCGCATGCCGCTATCGTTGTTGATTTCAACCCAGATGCCATTCCATTAAAGTTGATCGAAATGGGATTGATTGCTGGAGCAGAGGTTAAACTGATTCAAATTGCGCCGCTGGGCGATCCGTATTTATTCGAAATTTCAGGCAGTTACGTGGCAATTCGAAAAGAGTTGGCTGCACAAATTGAAGTAGCCGAAGTAACTCCCTTAAGCCATGAGTAAAAATCATTTGAAAGTAGCTCTAATTGGCAACCCAAATACGGGTAAAACCTCGCTTTTCAATAAACTCACTGGCTTAAATCAACAAACCGGAAATTATCCCGGCGTGACCGTTGATCGCAAGTTGGGCTATACGCAGTTAGCCGATGGACAAAAAGTGGCTGTGCTCGATTTACCCGGAACTTATTCGCTGAACGCCAGTAGTATAGATGAAAGTGTGGTAACCGATTTACTACTGAACCCCGCCGATAAAGATTATCCCGACCTTATCGTTGTCGTTACCGAAGTTGAAAATCTGAAACGCAACTTACTGCTATTCACACAAATAAAAGATCTGAAACTCCCGGTAATTCTTGCAATTAATATGGCCGACCGGATGCAAAAACGCGGGATTTCACTAGATATTCCAGCACTTGAAACCGCACTCGACACCAAAATTGCGTTGATCTCAAGTCGCAAGAACACAGGTATCAAAGAATTAAAAACGCTAATTGCGCAGCGTAATACACTTTCTCGAAACCCGATCATTGATATTCGAACTGTAGATGAGAACTTTTTTAAAAGTGTCGAACAATCCGCTCCTAACCGAAATGTGTACGAAAGTTGGTTGTTTTTGGCCTCGGAACATTACAAATTAAACGACCAAGCACCCGACCCGCAGCAGCTTTCGGTAACAGCTTCAGATCTAAAACGTTTGCAACAAAAGGAGGTGATTAAACGCTATCAGTTTATCAATAACGTATTAAAATCCGCTCAGAAAACAGACCTTTCTCAGGCAACCGATTGGCGCTATAAACTCGATCGTATTTTTACGCACCGTATTTTCGGATACTTGATCTTCGCGGCCATCTTACTGCTTATCTTCAATGCCATTTTCAGTTGGTCGAGTATTCCTATGGATGCGATCGACGCGGCATTCGCCATGCTTTCAGAATACACAAAAAATCACATGGCGCCCGGCATGCTTCAAGAATTACTCACCGATGGTATTATCCCTGGTATAGGCGGTATCGTAATTTTTATACCGCAAATTGCCTTTTTGTTTTTGTTTATCTCCATTTTGGAAGAGTCGGGTTATATGAGCCGCGTGGTCTTTTTGATGGACCGAATCATGCGTCGTTTCGGCCTGTCCGGAAAAAGCGTGGTTCCCTTAATTTCGGGAACAGCCTGTGCCATTCCTGCAATCATGGCCGCTCGAAACATCGAAAATTGGAAAGAGCGTTTAATCACAATTTTAGTGACGCCGTTTACTACCTGCTCGGCACGCTTACCTGTGTATTCAATCATTATTTCGTTAGTTATCCCGAACCAAAACGTCTTTGGTTTTATCTCCATGCAAGCTTTGGTACTTATGAGCATGTATCTGATCGGTTTTGCAATGGCAATCGTGGCAGCAACGATTTTAAATAAGATCATCAAACTAAAAACCAAACAGTATTTTGTTATCGAAATGCCCGATTATAAGTGGCCGCTTCCGCAGAATATTGGGATTACGGTAGTTGAAAAAACCAAAGCCTTTGTAATGGGTGCGGGTAAAATCATTTTAGCTATATCGGTAATTCTCTGGTTTTTGGCAAGTTACGGACCTGGTGAAAATATGGATCAAGCCGGAGCACGCGTAACAATGGAACAAGAATACGCCAACGGAGGTACTTACGAACAAGCCGTTGCCGCTGCACGCTTGGAAGAATCGTACATTGGGCGCTTAGGTCGCGGAATTGAGCCCGTCATTAAACCTTTGGGCTACGATTGGAAAATTGGTATCGCCATACTTACCTCATTTGCAGCGCGCGAGGTGTTTGTAGGAACCTTAGCAACCATTTACAGCGTGGGCGGAACCGAAGATGAGGAAACCATCAAACAAAAAATGCGCGCCCAAACTGATGTAAAAACCGGAAAACCTATTTTTGATCTAGGAACCGGATTATCGATTCTGATTTTTTATGCCTTTGCCATGCAATGTGTATCAACCTTAGCAATTACAAAACGCGAAACCAATAGTTGGAAATGGCCTCTGATGCAATTGGCTATAATGACGGTCTTGGCTTATTGTATTGCCTTTGTAGTTCACGAAATAGCCAGCTGATGCAAGAAGTAATTGCCATAGCCGCCCTCCTACTAGCACTCATTTTCTTGGTGCGGAAATTTTTCTTTCCCAAAAAGAAAGGGAAAGATTGCTGCGGTTAGCGATTTACTTATTTCAATTTTTGATTCATTTCTCGAAAAGGAAAATACAGCTATAAGAAAAACTTGTCGTTGTTAAAAACAATAAAACCGCCTGTCCAAAAAGCTGAACAGACGGTCGGTAAATAACGCTACTACCCGTTATTATTCTTGTACGATCGGATCTCTCAGCGATTCTAAAACCGCAACCACGTCGTTAAACAAATCAGAGTTTGCAGGTACGCCGTTTTCAATAGCGGCAGCTCCTACATAACCTACGAATTTGTCGTAATCGGCATTCGAAGATGTAGTTCCCATACGCGGGTTTTGTGCCGGATTGTGTGCAGCGACCATATCCAATCCCGAATACGTGTTTACCGGATTTGTTCCTCCGGTATTGAAGGAAAAGAAATCCACTAGATTATCTTGTAAAACGGCCAAATTGGTGGTGTTTCCAGCACCAACTTCAGCTAATAAGGGAGCGAAGTGTTCTGCCAAGTTTCCTTGAGCCCCCGCCTGAATGTCGGCTACAATAAGTTGCACAGTTCTACCCACTACTTTTCGGTAGGCAAGACGGCCCGACTCAATCATAACGCCGTTCGCTGCGTCTGGGTCTTGTACCATAGCTTCGCCACCTAAACGGTCGTAAATGCTGGCTTCTGCTGGTGGATCATTGTTGTCGTCGTCGTTACAAGACACAAACAAAGGAGCGCCGCTCAATAGCAGCAAGGCTAAGAATTTCAGATTTCTTTTCATAGTTCAAGTTATTTAAGTTAATTAAAAATTCGTTGGATACCTTTTGAGAAATGGTAGGCAAAACCATCTTGTTTCATCGCCGGACAAACTTTTTTACTGGCTAATTCGGCCGGAACTTTAAAGATGCTAACGTCTTTGTAACCTTTTGCAGTAAAGGCTTCGTACACCTTTTGATTACTGGTTTGCGTGTTGTCGTGAAAGAAAACTACAACATTATTTTTCACAAGCACATCGCCTTTAACGCCTGAAATGGCCGACAAATCGTATTCGATTTTCTTTGCTGTGCTCGAGTCGATAGGTTGTTTGAAGTCGAAACGACTTACCTGCCAAGTGGCGAGTTCAATGGTAACGGGTTTAGCAGTAGCAATGTGTACTACCAAAATCACAAATAGCAGCATAAAAATGGAGCCTGCTGCTACTAAAATTCTTTTGACATTTGTTCTCATAATCGTATGCTTTATGGTGCGATACGATTATTTACGAGTGTAGTTCTATTTTGGATTTACCGGCGCCTTATTTAGTTTGGTTTTAAATAAAGAGTCGTCGTCTTGTTTGAGTTTAACGACAGTATCGGCATGATCGTTTGGTACGGTCATCGACAGTACATACTGGGAGAACAGCCATTTTCCTTTGGTTAGAATAAGGATTCCGGATCCGCGGCAAACGCCCAGGTTAGAGTCGAGCAGTTCGTCGAACCACGCCATGTTTTTTTGTTTGTTGAAATAAATGTTTCGTTCGAGTGGTGTGTATTTCCAGCCTTTTCCGCGATCAAAATACGGTTTTGCGAAGTCGGCAAACGCTTGTCGATCCCAATTTTCGGTAGCATCGGTTCCAATGAAATGGAAGTCGGCACCCATAAGCGCTTCGTATTGTTTCCAATTGGCGGTTGCGGCTGCTTCGTGCCATTGGTTTAGCACGGCATCGACTTTTTGTTTCGGGCTATCGTTCGTTTGTCCGATTGCACACGACACACACAGCAAGAGAATTTTCCAGAGTTTCATATGCAATGTTAACCATTTTTTGCTGTGTTTTTATTTTTTGGGCAGCAATTGCGGCTATTCGCTGCAAATCCGCAGCATCGCAGGCATTTGGCAGCATTTTGGCTTGGCTTCTTTGGTCGCCAGTCAAAACACGCCAAATAAGCCCACGCTGCTTTACGGGTTTTCCGCTTCTATCCGCGCTGCGAGGAGACGTTGCCGGGATAATCAGTGCCAACAATTTTTAGGAAACGCTTATTTTCAATGCTAGCTTGCGGAAGTTTAAAAGCAAATTGGGGCCAACTTCGAAGCATAATAATTAATTCTGCGATGAAAACTCATAAAAATTCCAACTTATATAATCGCGTTGATCCTGAAAAATAATCTCCTCATAGAAATTATTTCGAGTAAATATGATTTTTAAAGAATATTCGCTTTTACTTATTCCTTTAAAATTAATGTTGTTAAGAGATTGTAATTCTATAAATTTTACAATCGAATTACGAGAAACGATTAAAATTCCTGAATTTTGAGATTTTGTATTTCGGCTAACAATTATAAAATCAGATTGGCTGTAATAGTATTTAATTGGTTCATAAGATGAGATGCAATCAAATTTGTACAGCTTCTCTTGAATTTTCTTTTCTAAAAAAGAATCAACGGGTTTAAAACTAGCAATAGGTTTTGATACGTAATTCCTTAAATAAATCTTTGAAAATTTTCTCTCAACTAAGCAGTCATTAGAACGCTGCTTTTCAAAGCACCCATTTACAAATATTAAAAGGACGATTGCAATCGTTTTCATTAGCTTTTTACTTTGCCAGTCTTAATTTGGTTAAAGTCAAAATTTCCTTAGCGCAGCGGAAATCTATCTTCAAGGATAAGTTTTACATTTTCGTAATCAAAAAACGTCAAATACAAATCTACTACAGCTAAGCGTTATTGCGTTCTTATCTTCGGAAAAATAAACGTTTCATTTTCAATTTCTTTTTGAGCACGTGGCGAAACAAGAATCCTATAAGCCATACTTTTTCACCAGCTCATTTACCGACTCTTCGGCCGATAGATAGGTGCTTTCATCTTCTTCTAAACGTGTGTCTAAAACCGCTTTCATGTCGGCGGTAAGTTCAACAGCACTTGTGTTTTCCTCAACTATGATAGTAATTGCCTTTGATTTGTAGGCAACTTTTATTGCGTCTAGAATGTCAGTAGTTAAATCTTCTGCCGATGCCAAGTGAAAAGTAGTGTACATGACTGTTAACTAGGTTATAATTACCCAAAGATAAAAGAATAAAAGCAGCTTTGATAAC
>NZ_JAIXYH010000078.1 GCF_027490375.1 Flavobacterium sp. | reverse complement strand
TTATTTCGAGGAATTTCGTACGTGGGAATCGCTCCCCATCCCTCCCGCCCCCATCAAAGCGAAGATTTTAAAAAAAATCGATATACGATTACGGGTTTTCCACATATTTTTTGGAAGTAGTAAGATTGGAGTATTAAGACTTAGCGACGCATTACAAAAAAAATCTTAATTTGGAGGTAAAAGTTATGCTTTCGTAAAAATTGTCTGTTACCACAGTATCACTCCTCTTAATCCAATTCCAAATCGAAGGTTCGGCGCAGCTTATCAAGCAACGGATTAATTTCTTCCAAGCGGTTGTACTTGTCTTGAGGTGTAATATACCGTTTCGGCTTTGCGTTTTCATTAACCGCTACTTCGATGTCGATGTCGTGATTTTTCAAATGTCCGCGCAAATACCCCAAAAGTGCTGGAATTTCCTTTTCAAAATCGAGCTTAGAACCTTCGTTCGGAAAAGTCACAAAAACTTGCGTTCCTTCCAAGCGCGGCTCGTTCATCAGCAGTAACGATTCGGCAATTTTTTGTCCGCTATCCCCTAATTTCTGCGCATATTTCGACCAGTAAATGCGAAAATCTGTTTCCGTAAACGATTCGCGCAGATGTATATCGGTAGATGGTCGGAGTTCCAATCCCGCTGCTTTTTGCAGTTCTTTTTTTAACGCTAAGGCTTTTAATGACGTTGCCGAAACATACGAACCGCTTGCTACTGCGGGTGTTGGCGGACTACTCGGTGCAGCTTGTTTTGCTATTTCTGCTGCCTGATTTTCGACTTCAGCAGAAGTAACTGCTGGAGTCTCAGTTGGTGTACTTTGGTTGCTAACTGCGGGCGTTTCTTGTACAGCGACCTGACCGTTAGGTGGAATTATGAAAAACCTAGATTTTTTTTTTCAGGGTCGGCAGTAAGCGAACAAATTTGCATCAGGCAAAGTTCGAGCAGTAATCGCTGATTTTGAGACGATTTGAAGTTTAAATCGGCCGCATTTGCCAAGTCTATAGCGCGCAACAAGAAATCTACCGTTACCGTTTGCGATTGTGCGGCATATTTTTGTTTGGTAAGTTCGCCAGCTTCAATTAAATCGAGCGTTCCCGGATTTTTCACCATAAGTAAATCGCGAAAATGTAAGCCCAATCCAATAATAAATTGATGGCTATCGAATCCGCGACTCAAAATATCGTTAAACTGAATTAATGCCGCAGGAATATTCGCTTGACGCAGATTTTCAGTCATTTCCAGATACACATCGTAATCTAAAACGTTTAGGTTCTCGCTAACAGCTTTTCGACTCAGATGATTTCCGGCGTAGGTAACAACACGATCAAAAATCGACAATGCGTCGCGCATGGCACCATCTGCTTTTTGAGCGATGATTTGCAGAGCTTCGTCTTCAACAGTAACATTCTGACTTTTAGCTACTTCTGCTAAATAATTTTTAGCGTCAGTTACGGTTATGCGTTTGAAATCAAAAATTTGGCAACGCGATAAAATCGTTGGCAGTACTTTGTGTTTCTCGGTGGTCGCTAAAATGAAAATGGCGTAGGAAGGCGGTTCTTCCAAGGTTTTTAAAAATGCGTTAAAAGCAGCGAGCGAGAGCATGTGCACCTCGTCGATGATATATACCTTATATTTTCCGGTTTGCGGCGGTATACGCACTTGCTCGGTAAGCATTCGAATGTCATCTACCGAGTTATTCGACGCCGCATCGAGCTCAAATACGTTGAATGAAAAGTCTTCATTCGGATCGTCGTAATCGGGCTGATTTACTTTTCGGGCTAGAATTCGCGCGCAGGTTGTTTTCCCAACACCACGCGGACCCGTAAACAGTAGGGCTTGCGCCAAGTGATTTGTTTCGATAGCACGCAATAAAGTAGAGGTAACAGCCTCTTGGCCAACTACATCTTTAAACGTGGTTGGGCGGTATTTACGAGCAGAAACGACGAATTGATCCATAAACGTATGTCTGCAACAAATATATTAATCTGTTTCAGAATGCCTCTTCTTTTTTCAAACTTAATTCCCAAATTCCGAGCAAGATTTTAAAATCAATTCAATCGTTTGATTTATTGAGTATTATGGAAAATCATGTGCATTTTATGCTACAATTTCCTTAGGAAACCGATATTTCCAACCTTGAAATTCAAACGTTAGTTATCAACAAGGGGCAGTTCATGAATCGACTTCTTTTCTTGTAAAATTGCAGAGAATTGGATTGTTTAGCGTGTAAAATCGCAAGTGCGTTACCGACTATTGCATGTTCAAAAAAAGTAGTGAATTTTCTTTCGAAGGAAGGTGCTGCGCAATCTTGAAATTACTTTCTTTGTAAAAATCTAATTGATATGACATTAAGGTATTATGTGCTCTTAGCTTGTGTGCTTTTCTTTCAACTCCAGGCGCAAGAAAAAGAGGAATCGGTTTACAATTACAACGAAACGTTTGGTCCGGGATTTTACACAGATCATCCGTCGGGAACCAGAAGCACTTCGGGAGCTCCGGGATATGCGTATTGGCAAAATCGCGCCGACTATGATTTGAAAGTTACGCTCGACGATCAAAATCGAACGGTAGCTGGAACAGCAACAGTTAAGTACACCAACAACAGTCCGGATAATTTGCCGTTTTTGTGGATGTATGTGGAACAAAATCTCTTTAGAGAAGATTCACGCGGAAATGCAGTTGTTCCTTTAAAAGGTAGTCGCAACGGATCTCGTGGTGAGAAGTTCGACGGCGGACACAAAATCAAATCCGTTAAAGTAGTATCGACAGTCGGTAAAACTACCACTGAAAAAGAAGTTCCTTTTCGTATTTACGATACGCGCATGCAAGTTGATTTACCCGCGGCATTGAAAGCAAAAGGCGGACAAGTTACGCTGAAAATTGAGTTTTCATTCGTAATTCCAAAACAAGGAAGCGACCGTCTGGGCATTTACGAAACACCAGCTGGTAACATTTTTCAAATCGCACAATGGTATCCTAAACTTTGTGTATACGACGATATTTCAGGATGGAATACTTTGCCCTATCTCGGAGCTGGCGAATTTTATCTGGAATATGGCGATTTTAACCTGAGCGTAACTGCGCCGGCAAATCACATTGTAGTTTGCGGTGGTGCGTTACAAAATCCTGCTGAAGTTTACACATCCGAACAACAAAAACGCTGGACAGCAGCTGCAGCATCCGATAAAACGGTATTTATACGTACAGCAGAGGAAGTTTCGAATGCAAATTCGCGACCAACAGGTAAAAGTACACTTACTTGGAAATACGCGTTGAAGAATTCCCGCGATATCGCTTGGGCATCGTCGGCTTCTTTTGTTATTGATGCCGCTAGAATCAATCTTCCCGGAGGTAAAAAGTCGCTTGCAATTTCGGCTTATCCAGCAGAAGTAAAAGACAATGACGGTTGGGGAAGATCAACAGAATACACCAAAGCATCTATCGAACACTATTCTGAAAAGTGGTTTCCGTATCCGTATCCCGTAGCCGTGAATGTTGCTGGCGTAGTAGGCGGAATGGAATATCCAGCCATTGTTTTTTGTGAAGCGGAAGCAAAAAAAGCAGCATTATGGGGCGTAACCGATCACGAATTTGGTCACATTTGGTTCCCGATGATCGTAGGAAGCAACGAACGTATGTACGCGTGGCAAGACGAAGGTTTCAATACGTTTATCAATAGTTTAAGTACGGCTGCTTTTAATGGTGGCGAATATGATAATCCGAAACCAGACCGTCATGCCATGGCAGAAGTGCTTACAGGAAAAGAATTAGAACCTGTAATGGTTGCGCCAGATAACTTGCAAGAGCGTAACTTAGGTTTATTAGCCTACGAAAAGCCTTCTACGGCACTCGAAGTATTGCGCACACAAGTACTCGGAGAAGAGCGCTTTGATAAAGCATTCAGAACGTATATCGAGCGTTGGGCGTACAAACATCCTACACCATACGATTTCTTTAGAACCATGGAAAACGTTGCCGGCGAAGATTTATCTTGGTTTTGGCGTGCTTGGTTCAAGAATAATTGGAAACTCGACCAAAAGATTGTAAAGATAAAGTACCCGAAAAACGATCCTAAGCAAGGTTCGATTATCACCATCGAAAACCTTCAGCAAATGGCTATGCCGGTTACGTGTAAAATTACGTACAAGTCGGGCGGATCGCTAACAGTGAAATTACCGGTAGATATCTGGCAACGCAATAAAGTGTGGACATTTAAGGCCGACTCGACCGAAGAAATTGGAAACATCATGTTAGATCCCGATAAAGTTTTGCCAGACAGCAATCCGGCAAATAACCTTTGGAACTCGGTTACAGGTGAAATTGAAAAAGCACCAGACTTTGAGAAATTCGTGGGAACATACAAAAGCGATAAAGCTCCTGTGACCTTAAAATTCACAAATGAAGACGATGAATTGAATATCGAAATTGTAGGTCAAGGAAAATTCCCAATTCAATCATCAGGTCCAAACAAGTTTTCATTTCCGGAAGCTGGTTTAACTGTTGAGTTTTTAGAGGACGGAAAGACCGCTAATATTAATGTTCAAGGACGATCTATTCCTTTTACAAAGCAGTAAGAACGTTTTATCGACTTTTTAAAGCCTGAATTTAAGTTACGAACTTGAATTCAGGCTTTGTTTTCTAAAATGCTTAGCGAATAAACCGTTGATTACTGTCCATATCACTTCTTTAATTTCAGAAATGCTTGCTTATAGTTGTTTCGTTTACCAAAGTACAGTACTAAAGTTAGAATGAAAATCGCAACCATGGGCGGCGTAGTAAATTGTTTTCAGCATATCGCTATTTTTATGGAAATCGATTTTGAGGAACGAGTAAGTAGCTTGCAATTCGATAGATTTCTATTTTTCTGAGCTTAAAATTCTTCTAACAATTTCAGGATTAATAACTTTTTTGTACTTTTGCGCACCTTTTCAAGGCAGTGGAATGTGAGAAAAGGGATGAACTAATTTATTGAAAAACAACTTCTGAAGGTTTTTGCTGCAGCATTCCGAAACATCAGAATACAAATTTTTAAATCAGATTATGTCTGAAACAGTAAACAAAGAACAGTTTTTAGCGGACTTTAACTGGCACAATTTCCAAGAAGGAATTGACGCGGTTGACGAAAAAAACTTGAAAGAATTCGAGGAATTAGTTGCTAAAACGTTCATTTCAACGGATCAAGAAGAGGTTGTAGAAGGTGTTGTAGTTCGTATCACAGACCGCGATGCGATTGTTGACATCAATGCAAAATCTGAAGGTGTAATTTCCCTTAACGAGTTCCGTTACAACCCAAACCTTAAAGTAGGCGACAAAGTAGAGGTACTTATCGACATCCGTGAAGACAAAACCGGACAGTTGGTACTTTCTCACAGAAAAGCACGTACCATCAAAGCATGGGATCGCGTAATTGCTGCTCATGACTCAGGTGAAATCGTAAATGGTTTTGTGAAATGCAGAACTAAAGGAGGTATGATTGTTGACGTATTCGGTATCGAAGCGTTCTTACCAGGTTCACAAATCGATGTGAAGCCAATCCGCGATTACGATCAGTACGTGAATAAAATGATGGAATTCAAAGTGGTGAAAATCAACCACGAATTCAAAAACGTTGTGGTTTCTCACAAAGCGCTTATCGAAGCTGATATCGAAGTTCAGAAGAAAGAAATTATCGGTCAGTTAGAAAAAGGACAAGTTCTTGAAGGCGTTGTGAAAAACATTACTTCTTACGGTGTGTTCATCGATTTAGGAGGTGTAGACGGTTTGATTCACATCACCGACCTTTCTTGGTCACGCATCAACCACCCAAGCGAAGTATTGGAGCTTGATCAGAAATTGAACGTAGTAATTCTTGATTTCGATGATGAGAAAACAAGAATCCAATTAGGTTTGAAGCAGCTTAATGCACACCCATGGGATGCTTTAGATGCAAACTTGAAAGTAGGCGATAAAGTAACTGGTAAAGTTGTTGTTATTGCTGACTACGGTGCATTTATCGAAGTTGCTGAAGGTGTTGAAGGTTTAATCCACGTTTCTGAAATGTCTTGGTCTACGCACTTGCGTTCTGCTCAAGATTTCGTAAAAGTTGGCGATACTGTTGAGGCAGTTATCTTGACACTCGACAGAGAAGAGCGTAAGATGTCGCTTGGTGTAAAACAAATGACTCCAGATCCATGGACAGATATCACCGCGAAATACCCTGTTGGTAGCAAGCACGTAGGTATCGTTAGAAACTTCACTAACTTCGGTGTATTCGTTGAGTTAGAAGAAGGTATCGACGGATTGATCTACATTTCTGATTTGTCTTGGACTAAGAAAATCAAGCACCCATCTGAGTTTGTTAGCGTAGGCGAGAAACTTGATGTAGTAGTGTTAGAATTAGATGTTGACGGACGTAAACTTTCGTTAGGTCACAAACAAACACAAGCAAATCCTTGGGATAAATACGAAGATTCATTCGCAGTTGGAACCGTTCACAACGGAACAATCAGCGAGATCGTTGACAAAGGTGCTACTGTAGAGTTTAACAGCGATATCGTAGCGTTCATCCCAACTCGTCACTTAGAAAAAGAAGACGGTAAGAAATTGAAAAAAGGAGATGCAGCTGATTTCAAAATCATTGAATTCAACAAAGAGTTCAAGCGTGTTGTAGCTTCGCATACTGCTATTTTCCGTGAGGAAGAAGAGAAGAATGCAAAAGCTGCTGTTGAAACAGCTAACAACAACCAAGTAACATCTACACTTGGTGATAACAACGACATCCTCGCTGCTTTGAAAGCGAAGATGGAAAAAGGTGGAAAATAATCCTTATTAATTCTGAGAGAAAGCCCGGCATTGTCGGGCTTTTTTTATGGGATAGTACTTCAGAATAATAAGAATCAGCTTTTTTAGTTTTTGGGCAATGCGCCGCAACGATTTTGCTTCATCGAAAATGAGTGCAAGCGTCGCCCGCGCTTTCTGCTACAACTCCTCGCTTCGTCGTGCCTCCTCGCTGTGGGGTTTTCGCGTCAATCGCTATTGCGGGAGCGATACTCAGCGACGTTCACCACTGCATGTATCATTTTTTGGGAAGCTAGTCCCGATAGCTATCGGGATCGTGACGTTTACCACTTAACGTATCAGTTTGCCCTCCTGAGCCCGCGCATCGTCGGTACCTGAGTATGTCGAAGGCGGCATTGCGTACATCGTGAAAAACTTCGTGAAACATAGTGCTCCATTTTCCCTTTTTTTTCATTCTCACGCTTTCTTTCTATTTTTTTGCTTTTTCCATTTTTTCTATTCCTAACTTGCACCTTTCCCGCGCGAACGGGTGCAGCGATATCCTTTTTTGCGCTTCGGTATTTCCACTACTGTTTTGGCAAAAAAGATAAAGCGGAACACGTGACGGCGTGCACACTTTTTGCGCAGCGACGACTCGTGTGCCGGCGCGCCCAAATTACCTAAAGAATTATTCTAACTGGCATGATTATTGACCATTTGGAATTGTCGGGATGTATATCCCCACTCCTTCCCTTCTAGGGAGCAACTATATATCAAGATCGCGGACTACGGTTCGCGATTTTTTTTATCGGTGTCGTCCTCAAACTTAAAATTTCGAAGTTGCGGAACCTTAGCAAACGTAAACAATACCACGCCCAAGGTGATGCAGCCGCCAACGACAACCGCCCGAACCGTTCCCAGCCAATGCGCCATTAAACCACTTTCGAAATCGCCCAACTCATTCGAAGAACTGACAAACATGGTATTAACCGCTGCCACTCTGCCACGCATGTGATCGGGAGTAGTGAGCTGTAAAATAATCGAACGAATAACAACCGAAACAGCGTCGAACATACCCGATAAAACCAACATAGCAAGCGACAAATAGAAATTTTTCGAAATTCCAAAAATGATGATGCTCACGGCAAAACCGCCCACACACCAAAACAATTTTATGCCGGGTTTGGTTTTTAGAGGCAGAAACGCCAGCAATCCTAACGTAAGTAAAGCGCCAATTCCGGGAGCGGCTCGAAGTATTCCGTAACCCATATCGCTAATGAACAAAATCTCTTTTTGATATACCGGAAGTAGCGCGATGGCTCCGCCGAACAGCACCGAAAACAAATCGAGACACAAAGCAGAAAACAAAACCGGCGTTTTAAACACAAATTGTAAGCCTTCGCGAACGCTGCGCAAAACCGGCTCTTTTACCAAAACTTCGTGCGCTTGTGGCTTTATCGACGTTGTTACTAGCAGCATTACAACCTGAACGGCAACAATAAAAATCAACGCGTTTTCGATTCCGAGTAACGCAATAGAAAATCCGGCGGTTAAGGGTCCGATTACCGCGCCAAGTTGCCAAGACATAGACGACCACGACGTAGCATTGGGATACAGCGACTTGGGCATGATTTTTCCAAAGAGTGAAAAGATAGACGGACTATAGAACGCGCGCAGTACGCCGCCTAAAAAGACCAAAACAAATATGCAAACCACTTGCAGCGAACGATCTGCAAACGGAAAATACGCTACGCCAACCAACAGTACGCTTACAAGTATGTAACCTAATATGCAAGCAAGTACCATTTTTCTTTTCTCGGTATGATCGACGATATAGCCCGAAAAAAACGAGATGCCCACGGCTGGAATTACCTCCGCCAAACCTATTAATCCGAGTGTTAGCTTGTCTTTTGTTAATTCGTAAATCCAGTAGAAAATGATGGTGGTTTGCATGTTTAGTGAAAAAACCACTCCAAATCGGCTTGCTAGAAATATTTGAAATTCGCGGAGCAGCAGCGACGGATTTTTCTCGAAAAAAGATTGTTTCATAAATTGGTTGTCAGGTTTTTCACCATCACAAAATCTTCCATTAAATACCCGTTTCCGATGGCAATATCGACCGTTTCAGAAACAGTAAAACCGCACTTGTCGTAAAAATGCTTCGCCGGATTATATCGATTTACGTTTAACTCGATTGTAAGTTGTTGTTGTTCTTTAAGATAGTGCTCAACTTCTTGCCAAACTTTTTGTCCGATTCCTTTGCCTTGCGTAGCTGTTTTCAGATACAGCTTATGTAAACGGGCGTTTCCTGCTGTTTTGTAATCGCATTGAACAGCTAGAAATCCGATTGTCTGTTCGTGTTGACGAATGAGAAAGAAATCTTGTCCGTTTTGCATTTGCGTGAGTAGACTTTCTTCGGTATAAAACAAATCGAGCATATAGCTGATTTGCTCTTGCGAAAGAATACTGCCGTAACAATCGGGCCAAATTTCGCGCGCTAGAGTTTTTATACTTGATATATCGGCAGCAGAGGCGGCAATTAACTGCACGCTACTCATCCGTGGATCGCTTGTTTTGTGCCGTAGTTTGCGATTACGGAAGCTTCGTAATCAAGCCATTCGCGCCAACGTTTTTCGACATCGATTCCTTGTCCGTATTTTCTTGCGTAATGAATAAAAGTGGTGTAATGCTGTGCTTCACTTTCCATAAGTTCGCGATAAAATGCGGCCAGTTCAAGATCGGGAATGTGTTCCGATAAAACTTTAAAACGTTCGCAGCTGCGGGCTTCGATCATAGCTGAAAACAGCATACGTTCCACAAAACCCGAAACGCGGCTGCCGTTATTTTGTTGCTTCATGTATTTGGCGAGCTCGCCTACATAATCGTCTTTACGCTCCCGACCCAAAGCAAGTCCGCGTTTTTTAATCATTTCGTGAACTTGCTCAAAATGATCGATTTCCTCTTTGGCTACGCGCAACATATCGGTAACTAAATCCTGATATTCGGAATTAATCGTAATAATAGTAATGGCGTTCGATGCCGCCTTTTGTTCGCACCAGGCGTGATCGGTTAAAATTTCTTCAATATTCTCGTATGCAATATCAACCCAACGCGGATCGGTTGGCAATTGCAAGCGCATCATCGACATAAATTTTCTCTTTAAAATACAAACATGGCTCTTTCGCTCATCATTTCATTCACTTCTTCTGCGACAGCTTCCAAAACAGCTTCATTTTCGTGATTCATGATTACGCGATCGATCAAATCAACAATAGTACTCATATCCGATTCCACTAAACCGCGAGTAGTAATTGCTGGAGTTCCGATTCGAATTCCAGAAGTTATGAACGGCGATTTGTCATCAAACGGAACCATATTTTTATTCACGGTAATTTCGGCTTTTACCAATGCGTTTTCGGCTTGCTTTCCGGTGATGTTTTTGTTTCGTAAATCGATAAGCATCATGTGATTATCCGTTCCGCCGGAAATAAGGTGGTATCCTTTTTCTACAAAACAACGTGCCATTTCTTTAGCATTGCGTTGAACTTGTAAGGTGTATCGGAAAAACTCGTCGGTTAACGCTTCACCAAATGCCACCGCTTTTGCAGCGATGATGTGCATTAACGGTCCGCCTTGATTACCCGGAAATACAGCTAAATCCAAAAGGTTCGACATCATTTTCAAATCGCCTTTTGGTGTTTTGAGTCCAAACGGATTTTCAAAATCTTGTCCCATCATAATCATACCTCCACGCGGACCACGTAAGGTTTTGTGCGTGGTTGTGGTTACGATATGACAATGTGGAATCGGGTCGTTCAACAATCCTTTGGCAATTAAACCTGATGGGTGTGAAATATCGCCCAATAAAAGTGCGCCACAAGCGTCGGCTATTTCTCTAAATCGTTTAAAATCCATGTCACGCGTGTACGCCGAAGCTCCAGCGATGATCATTTTAGGCTGTTCGCGCATGGCAATTTCTTCGATTTTATTGTAATCGAATTGCCCTGTTTCGGCTTCTACACCGTAAAAGGCGGGCTTGTACAATTTTCCCGAGAAATTTACTGGCGAACCGTGCGTTAAGTGTCCTCCGTGAGACAAATCGAATCCCAAAATCTTGTCGCCCGGTTGCAAGCAAGCTGCGTAAACAGCGGTGTTTGCTTGAGAACCCGAGTGTGGTTGCACGTTTGCATACGCAGCACCGAACAGAGCTTTTGCACGATCGATGGCAATTTGCTCGACGATGTCGACAACTTCGCAGCCGCCGTAATAGCGTTTACCTGGATATCCTTCTGCATACTTATTGGTCAAACAAGAACCTGCAGCTTCCATAACTTGGTCGCTTACAAAGTTTTCTGAAGCAATTAATTCGATACCGTGTAGCTGACGGTCTTGCTCATCCATAATCAAATCGAAAATCTCACGATCTTGTTGCATAACAGCTAAAATTTTATTGTGCTCAAAAGTACGAATTTGGTTTTTTTAATTGGTAAGAAATAATACATTTGAACACGTTTCTCAATAAAAAATCTATGCCAATTACTGCAAATAATCCGAATAGAAAATCTTGGTTAGCTGTTGCTCCAGAAAGCGATTTCCCGATTCAAAACATTCCTTTTGGTGTTTTCTTAACCAAAGACGATGTGATTACAATCGGTACACGAATTGGCGATTACGCCATCGATTTAGGCGCGCTGCAAGCACTTAACTACTTTGCAGGCATCGAGTTAACCGACGATATGTTCATGCAAGATACGCTCAATGATTTTATCAGCGACGGAAAAAAGACTTGGCGATTGGTACGCAACAGAATTGCCGACATTTTTGATGAAAACAATCCGGAACTGCGCGATAACGAAGAAGACAAGGAACAGGTTATCTACCATATTTCGGATGTAGAAATGCAATTGCCGGTTCAAATTGGCGATTATACCGACTTTTATTCGAGTCGCGAGCATGCTACAAACGTCGGAAAAATGTTCCGCGACCCTGAAAATGCCTTACTGCCAAACTGGCTTCACATTCCGGTAGGTTATCACGGACGAAGTTCTAGCATCGTACCAAGCGGAATTCCAGTGCATCGACCCATGGGACAAACGCTTCCGGCAGGCGAAAACACGCCGCTTTTCGGTCCGAGTCGCACTATTGATTTTGAATTAGAAATGGCGTTTATCACGACAGATGCTAATATTATGGGCGAGAATATTCCAGTTCATGAAGCCGAAGATTACATTTTTGGTATGGTTTTGCTCAACGATTGGAGCGCCCGTGATATCCAGAAATGGGAATACGTTCCGCTAGGACCATTTTTGGCAAAGAATTTTGCGACTTCAATTTCACCGTGGATTGTTACTATGGACGCCTTAGAACCTTTTCGAACAAAAGGGCCAAAACAAGACCCTACTCCTCTGCCCTACTTGCAACAAAAAGGAAAGCACGCATTCGACATTAATCTAACCGTTGAAATAAAACCAGAAAACGCCGAAAGCACAGTGGTTTGCCATTCGAACTTTAAGTATATGTATTGGTCGATGTCGCAGCAATTAGCGCACCACACCTCAAACGGTTGCCGCGTCAATTCGGGCGATATGATGGGAAGCGGTACCATTTCTGGGCCAACTCCCGATTCGTTCGGATCGATGTTGGAATTAACTTGGGGTGGAAAAAATCCGATCAAATTAAACGATGGAACCGAACGTAAATTTATCAACGACAACGACACGGTAATTATGAAAGGTTTTTGTAAAAATGCCGATGTGCGCATCGGATTTGGAGAAGTTTCCTCGAAACTCCTGCCGCCTTTCGTAAGAAGCTAAGTTCCTTAAATTGACGTTCTTTAAAAATCAGCTTTACGTTCTGCGAAAGCTGATTTTTTAATTTAATGCATTAGAAAACAACACTTTAACAGCGAAGAATTCAAATAAAAAAGCATCCATTATTTATGTTGTAGCTTTGCTGCGATTTAAAATAATTTATGACCACATTTTCAGACTTCGACATTTCTCCAAATATACAACGAGCACTAGCCGATTTAAACTTTCAAACACCTACTCCTATTCAACAGCAAGCCATTCCAATTGTGGCTGCCGGAACCGATTTAGTAGGTTGTGCACAAACGGGAACAGGAAAAACTGCTGCCTTTGCAATTCCCATAATCGATTACATCCAAAAAATGCCTGGTGTTGGCAAAAAACACAACAATATTCGCGCGCTAATTGTAACACCTACGCGCGAATTAGCACTCCAAATCGAAGAGTCGTTCAAATCGTTAGGACAGTACACACGCGTGCGCACAACGACCATTTTTGGCGGTGTGTCTCAAATTCCACAAGTCGAACAACTAAAACGCGGCACCGAAGTCTTGGTAGCTACTCCGGGTCGTTTACTCGATTTGGAAAAACAAGGATTTATCGATTTAAATCAATTGCACATTTTAGTTCTCGACGAAGCCGATCAAATGCTCGACATGGGTTTTATTAACGACGTCAAGAAAATTGTGAAGCTTACGCCAAATAACCGCCAAACGCTGCTTTTTTCGGCAACAATGCCGTTGGAAATTCGCGCTTTAGCTGAAGATTTTCTCAATCAACCAAAGCACATTACGGTAAATCCGGTATCGTCGACAGTTGAACGCATCAATCAAGAAATATATTTTGTCGAAAAAACCGAAAAGCGAAATCTGCTCTACCACTTGATTCGGAATCGAGGTTTGAGCGACGTTTTGGTATTCAGTCGAACAAAGCACGGAGCAGATAATATTGTGCGCTCATTAAAGAAAAAAGGTGTGGAAGCTGAGGCTATTCACGGCGACAAATCGCAGTCGGCACGACAACGCGTTTTAGAATCTTTCAAAAACAAAAGTGTTGGCGTTTTGGTTGCCACAGATATTGCCGCACGTGGCATTGATATCGATGCACTTCCTTTTGTCATCAATTTTGATTTACCGAATATTCCCGAAACTTACGTACACCGAATAGGTCGAACCGGACGTGCCGGAAAAGAAGGAACTGCTATCAGCTTTTGCGGCCGTGACGAAGAACCGTACTGGAAAGACATTATTAAACTTACTCGTGCAGCGGTTACCGAAATTAAAGACCATCCGTGGCCTTGGGTGGGAGCCGAACGGGTAGAAACACCAGTTGCCGATAATGCAGCAAAAAAAGGTACTTCTAAAAGTCGAAAGTCGACAACCAGCAAAAAAAACAAGAAGCGCTGGTATTAAACCCTACTTAAAATTGCATTTCCACGTAAAGTGAAGTCGGTGGGTAAAACACTCGAAAAACAACTACACTAATTCGATGTCGCGTTGCTAAAAAAATCTTAAATTTGCAGGATAATTTTTTGCAATGAGCGCAAGCAAAGATCTCCACAGTAAGTGGACAATTGGCGGGCTTCTCGTCAGTTTAGGGATTATTTACGGTGATATCGGAACCTCTCCACTTTACGTAATGAAAGCCATAGTTGGGCTTGACAATCCGATAAATGAGGACTTAGTTTTGGGCGGTATTTCTTTGGTTTTTTGGACTTTAACCCTTCAAACCACCTTGAAATACGTAATTTTAACGCTAAATGCCGACAACCACGGCGAAGGCGGAATCTTTGCCCTGTATGCCCTAGTTAAAAGAACGAAAATCAAATGGTTAATAGTTCCGGCGATTATTGGCGGATCGGCCTTATTAGCCGACGGAATTATTACGCCTCCAATCTCGGTTTCCTCTGCGGTAGAAGGGGTTAAGAATTTCTATCCCACAATAAATACGGTACCTATTGTTATCGCTATTTTGTGCGTGTTGTTCACCATTCAACAGTTCGGAACCAGCTTAGTTGGTCGGTTTTTCAGCCCGGTAATGATGATCTGGTTTGGAATGCTGGCAACCTTAGGTGTCATTCAAATTTCAGACAACTGGGGCGTTTTAAAGGCAATAAATCCGTATTACGCCTATCATATTTTAGTTGCTCCGGAAGGTATAAACCCAGAAGGATTCTTCGTTCTTGGTTTTGTATTCCTTTGTACTACAGGTGCTGAAGCGCTGTATTCAGACATGGGACACTGCGGAAGAAAAAACATTCGCATCAGTTGGATTTTTGTAAAATCAGCTTTATTGCTCAATTATTTCGGACAAGCGGCGTTCCTGATCGACCACGAAGGCAGTACGCTACGTTCTTTAGGAACTTCAAATCCGAATCCGTTTTACATGATTATGCCCGATTGGTTTCAACCCATAGGTGTTGTTATCGCAACCTTAGCAGCAGTTATAGCTTCTCAGGCATTAATCAGCGGATCGTTTACGCTCATCAACGAAGCCATGCGCCTGAACTTCTGGCCTAAAGTGCGCATTAAATATCCAACCGATTTAAAAGGACAATTGTACATCCCAAGCATCAACTGGTTGTTGCTTTTTGGTTGTATCGGCATTGTCTTGTACTTCGAAGAGTCGAGCGCCATGGAACACGCCTACGGTTTGGCTATTGTACTTTGTATGATCATGACCACCGTTCTACTCAATTACTACCTCATTATGAAGCGTGTAGCGTGGTACATCTATGTTCCGTTGATCACGTTATATCTGATAATTGAAGGTTCGTTTTTGGCTGCCAACGTGGTAAAATTTGCCGAAGGTGGTTTCGTAACTCTAATTATTGCGATTGTTTTGATTGCGATTATGAGTATCTGGTTCCGTGCGAAGAAAATCAGTAAGAACTATACGAAAATGGTACAAATTGGCGATTACAGTCAAATGTTGCGCGAACTAAGCGTCGATTTATCCATTCCAAAATATGCAACGCATTTAGTGTATTTGACCAATGCGAGTCGTGTGGATGAGATCGAAGAAAAAGTGGTGTACTCCATTTTTGAAAAACGTCCGAAGCGCGCCGATATGTATTGGTTTTTGCACGTGAATATCTTAAACGAACCCTACAAGACCGAATATAAAGTAACGCATATTTTACGCGACGACGTTATTCGAATCGACTTCAATCTCGGTTTCCGTGAGCCTACTAAAATCAACATCATGTTTAAAGAAGTGGTGAAAAATATGGTGGCAAATGGCGAGGTGGACATCCGCAGCCGTTACGAATCGTTAAACCGCAACAACATTATTGGCGACTTCAAATTTGTGTTATCCGAGAAATTCTTGTCGAACGACAGCGACTTACTTTGGTACGAAAAACTGATTATGAATTCGTATTTCTTCTTGAAAAAACTCAGTTTAAGTGAAGAAGGTGGTTTTGGTTTAGACAGCAGTTCGGTGAAAGTAGAGAAATTCCCGTTGGTGTTACATCCGCCGGAGAAAATCTGCATGAAGCGCATCGACTAAGCAGCTCATCAAGTTTTGAAACTAATACTCAAAAACCGGTCGTCAATCTAATGTTGAAAACCGGTTTTTTTGTTTTTTATTTGGGCGGCATTTCGCGCTGTTCGTTGCAACAAAAACGCACAAAAGCGGTTCGTGCTGCTTTTGTATAGGGCTTCCGTTGGTCGCCTATTCAAAACCGCTCTCACACACTTTTGTTGCATTTTTGTTTCCACTGCCATCACGGCCGCGGGAGCGTTACCGGGGGTACTATCGCCCAACACTTATGTTCAGGTCGGCTAATTCTACTTGGAATTTTACTTTTGCTTTTAGGGCAGTAAAAACACGCAACAAAGTGTCCATTGTTACGTTACTTGCATTGTTTTCAAGCCTTGAAATTTGAGCTTTTTGCACACCTATAAGTTTCCCTAAATCGTCTTGAGTCAAATTGCGCTCTTTTCGGGTTTGTTTTATGGCTTTTCCGATTAAATCCATTTGAAGTTCGTATTCAAAAAAGTTTCTTTCTGCTGTTCCCACTTTTCCGATAAGTTCATCTTGTACTTCTTCTAAGGTGTACGTTTTCATTTTGTCGAATCGTCTAGTATTTCAAAAATAATAAAAGTATCGTTTAAACGAAACATTTAACTACCTACCTTTTCAAAAAACCAACGAAGTTATCGATAATCGCTGCTGTAAAAACAGCTCCACATGCACACGCAAAGCCATAATTTCCATTGCAATCGGTGCTGCGATAAACGTTACTGGGGGAAGTTTCCGAACGCACGGGAACACGAATTAAACCCGAGGCTCCAACCTAACAGACGAAGTAAATTCGCGCGAGTGGGAACGCTGGTAAACTTCAGAAATATGAAGCGGGTAAACACCCGTGGCATTAAAAATGTCAACAAACACGTGCTCATGGCAAGCTTAACCTACAACTTGAAGAAATATCTGACCTTCAAAACCAAAAAACCAGCGGCAATAGCCAAAGTTATATCACAAAAACGAGAAAAGCTTTGCGGTTTTACAAAATGACTGTTTTTTGACTCCAAAAAAGGCGTTTTAAGGCTTAGTTACTTTTTAAAACCACACGCTATTTTGCGAACGAGCGTACTTTAAAACGTCTAATTTGAGCTCGTTTTAATTTGGAATTTTTATATTTTGGAGAAAGATGATAGTTCTGCAACGGTTACCGCTGTTACCGTTTGTGCTGTGTTTCGTATCTTAGCTGAATAAATCTTGTCATGAAAATTGATATACCAAACGACATTAAAAGTGAGTATGAAGGTTACGATTTAATTGTCACTTGGTTAAACACTTACAAACATCTATCGGGAACCGAAATAATTTTCGATTTTACAAAAGTTACGTTTCTTGAAGCTAATCTTTCCGCATTGATCGGTACTATTTTCGAACTTCTTGAATCAAAAGGCAACAAAGTGTCTGTGATTAATATGAATAATGGTATTGAGACTATTCTCAGAAAAAATGCCTTTCTCGTTCCATTTGGTTTTGACAAAATTGACGATAGATATGATACCGTGTTAACATATATGAAATTTATGCCTAATAATGATATTGGTTTTCAAACATACTTGAACAAAGAACTTCTAAGCAAACCTCAATTTCCAAAACACAGTGAGAAACTTGGAAAAGAAATTATTAGGAATATTTTTGAAATATACGAGAATGCAAGAACTCACGGGAAGTGCGATTTTATCCATACTTGTGGACAATTTTTCCCGAGAAAACCCGATAAGCCTTTACACTTTACAGTAGTTGATAAGGGAGACAACATTAAGCAAAATGTATCAAACTATCTCCGAAGAGACATAACTGCAGAGGATGCCATTGAATGGGCCATGGTTAAGGGCAATACCACAAAAACAGGTACAACGTCAGGCGGTCTGGGCCTTGCTGTAATCTTTGACTTCATCAAACTCAATAAAGGGAAAATTCAAATAGTCTCTTCAGATGGTTTCTATGAGTTTAAAAATGGAAATGTTATCAAAAGGAGGCTTAATTCTATATTTGATGGAACAATAGTGAACATTAAATTTAACCTTAATGATAAGAATCATTACCTCCTCACTGAAGAATTAGATAGTTTTGATAACATATTTTAATCTTGTATCTTTGCCCTAACCAAAGAACACCATGCAACACATAATAATCAGAAACGTAATCAATTCAGAATTAGCAGTTTCGACCGAAAGTGGCATGAAAGTTTTCGAGCTTGTTGACACTTATCTCCAAAAAAAGGAGAAGGTTGAATTGGATTTTGCTGGCATAACTATCATAATAACTGCGTTTTTAAATGCGGCGATTGGTAGTTTGTATAGCAAAAAGGAATACACGCCCCAATTCCTAAACGAGTATTTGAAATTAGAAAATGTCGAAAAGGACGATAGAATACTGTTCAGAGATGTAATTCAACGAGCGAAAGAATACTTTGCAGATCGTGAATCGTTTGAGAGAAATTCTAACGACGCGATTTATGGCAACGATTAACATCAAGGATTATAAGATTGGATTTACTGATCAAATCTTCTTCGATACGAATATTTGGCTTTTGTTATATGGAACAATGGCAAATTATCAAGCAAAGGAACAGAAAATTTACACTGATTTCTTTCAAACATTGTTGCAAAAAGCGACTCCCATTTTTCTTACTTCAATGGTAATTTCCGAGTTCGCTAATGTCATATTGAGAAGAGACTTTAATCAATGGATATCTACAGAAAAACTATCGAATAAAGATTTTAAAAAAGACTTTGTTGGGACTGCTAAATATGAGGAGACAATTTCTATAATAGCTGTCGCAGTTAATAAGATTTTAAAGTTACCAAATATTGTTATCGTTGGAGATGATTTTAATGCAATTAATAAAGAAGCTATTCTAGAAAATTTCAAGCTAGTTGATTTCAATGATTCTTATTATGCCGAATTAGCTTATATGAATAAATATAAAGTTGTTACAAATGACAAAGACTTTATAAAAATGAGTTCAAAAATCGATATTATCTCGGCTCAAGTTTGATCAGTTTTTTCATTTTTTTGGGTTTGTTTAGGTGAACCTAGATGTCGGTTTCAGCATTACCGGCTAACGTTTTTAGGATTGACGATGTGGCGGATTTTTAGTAAAAAAGTTCAATAGAATTACTGCTGTTGAAGCTTGCACAAATGTTTCATAGAAGCACAAAACCCCCGCTTTTGCAAAACGGCTGTTACAAGCTGCTTTTCTATTTTCGTTCTTGTAGTAGTTCGTCATTTCCAATTGGTTTTTCGTCAAAATACAAAGTGTTAACCTTGTTATTTTTTACTGTTAAAATTGTCGTGTGAATTGCGTTAAATGTTCCATTATGCCAAAGACTTACAAATTTGAAGTCATTAACTCCGTCTTTGTTGAAGTCTACAATTTCAATTTCAGGTGTCGTGATTTCAAAGTCTGTTTTTAGTTTTGTCGGTATTAGTTTTCCGTGCTCAAAGTCATATAAGACCCATAGATTAAAGTCAAAAACGTTGTCTACAAATTCTTTCTTTTGATTGTCGTAGAATAATGCTCTACTGTTAACTTCATCTGTCGGATAATGCTTTAAAAGGACTAAGTAAATTGTATATAGACTGTCGTATAGTCGAATTGTGTTAATGTAAGTGTCTTTATATGTTTGAGTGCTGTCATAAAATTCAAAGTCTTTAGCGTAGTCTTTAACCGTTTCTTCGATTTTGGAATTAACTCCGTCATTCAATTGAACTGAATTGTTTTTGTCTTTAAGATTAAGCTCGTTTAAACGCAATGGTAGTTTCCCGTCAATTGCTGATATTTCAAAATTATTAGTATGTTCGAGATTGTCGTTATTACTCACTTTGTCTTCTTTCGATTTTCTGTTAGAGCAACCAAACAAAATTGTCAGTAAAAATATTGCAGTTAGTGTACGCATTGTCGTCTGTTTTAAGTTGCTTGTAACGGTTTCTGGCTTGCCGCAGGTGGGGATTTAGAAGCACCAACCTGTCAATAAACACCAATTTTATTTAGAAGCACGAACTCTCGATTTACGCTTAACCCCCACTTGCGGCAAACCCGTTTTAGGTGTAGTGCTTTCTTTTTCTTTTAGTTCTTTCGCTGATTCAACCTTTTTAAAGGTTTTTTCTTTAAGTTCTTTGTTCTTCTTTATTTCCTTGGTTATCAATTCTTGAAGAGGTCTCATTGGAGTTTCCATTACAGAATATTCTTCTTTGAAAATAAACTTGAATGTTTCTTTGAACTTCTCTTCTGTCCTAATTTTATTGAATAAAGGCCATTGTTTATAATCGGATTTGTCAACTTCTCCTTTATCTCCAATTTTACTCATTATTTTATAAGCCTTTTCATAGTCGTCAGTCAGAACCGCGTATGCTAACTTGAAATCGTCACTACTTGCACTCCAGTCTTTTTTGTCAAGTATTTGTTTTGCTTCGTCTTTTCTGTCCTGTAGATATTTAGATAAAGAGCCGTTGACAATAAATACGTTTTTTAGTGAATCATTAAAATGTCTTTTTTGGTGACAACCAAAATCAAGGAGAATGTCAGCAAGGTCGAAAGAGTTTGTATTTATTAAATGAAAACAAACATCATTTAATTCTCTGTCAGCTTCTTTTAAGTCTGAAATAAGTAGTTTTCTCCAAATTGTATGTGTCAACTTTGTAGCAATTTCATAAAGGCACTTATAAGCAATTGAAAAATATTTAGGCTCAACGCCTAATCTGTCACCAACCTCAGTTTTTTCTATCTGACAATTGTGTTCCTGGCAGTTCTTTACGTATTGATTTGATACAACACCATCACAATGCACAAGTAAATTTCTTCTCTCAGTAATTTCTATGAAGGTTTGCCAAATAGGTAGGTTTTCCCTTAGTTTAATACCAATTAGTTTTTCGAGATAATCGAATTGTTCAGAATGGCTCCTTCTTAAAACAGTATCAATTTCTTTATCTATTATGAATTCCCTTGCATTCTCAATGGTCTCCATTTCAACAAGCTGGGAGAAAGTTAGATTCCTTTCAGAGCCATTTAATACGTCTGGCTTAATTTCATATATAGCACGGAGCAGACGAGTTAAAAAAGCGTCATATTGAGAAATTAAAGAAACAAACAAGCTTTCTGGAATAATTTTGTTTGCAAGTGATGAAGTAGAAGCATTTCTCTCAAGTGTTTCAAACTTTTTAGATTCGTCAGCTTTTACTAAAAGCCTTTTCTTGCCATTGTCGTCTTCAATTTCTTCAACACTTTCTTTAAGAAATTTCATAAAGTCATCATTCGCCTTTTTGTTGTAAGGTTGAATAAGGAGCATAGTCATTGGCAACGTATCTTTAATAGCGTCAATGTGTCTCAAAAATGTCTCTAAATTTTTATTTAAATTTTTTCCTGTAGTCATATTAGTATTTTCGTTTTTAGCATTACACCTAACTCCCAAATATACGAAAGTTTTCATCTTTTATCTAAGCACGTTATCCGCGAAAACACGCGCAAATACTCGAAAGAATCATTTTTTATTCGTTTGAGAGACTTTTATAAACTTTCGTTTTTTGAATATGTTAAATTTGTATGCGATATCTCAAAATTTACAATCTAAAAAGTAACCACAAAAACTTTTGTATTTCTTAGCAGCAAAGTTGTTTTTATTCGTAAAATCTCAAAAAAATACATATCAAAAAAACAGAATTCGCATTTGGGTTTCGTTTGCTAAAGTAAACCGTTCGTAACTCCCAAAAATACCTACTTATAGGTATTTTTCCACCAAACGTTAGTAACGTATTCCCTAGCCCGGATGGCAGCGGCAGCCCGCAAGAAAAATACGGCTACGTGAACCGCTACTGTGGTGGCGACACGAGGAGCCCGCCGCAGGCCGAGTGAACGTGCCGTATTTTTTGCGGACTAAAGCGAACAGCCGGAAAAGCTTCTAAAAACTAGTACTATCAATTTTTACCTAAAAGTGAAATACTGTTTTTGGGTATTTCGACGAAATTATTACCGAATCGTGTTGGGGATACCGCGGCTTAGTTTGTATGACGACTGAGGGAACGTTAACAAACATATTTTGGCAAACCTGCATTGCAAATAATCGATTTTAGTCACAAATACCTGTTTAAAACATTTTCTTACGACGACAGCAATAATTGAAAATTCTGTTCTACTAAACTTTTCGCAACCAACCCAAAATTTCGTCGTGCTTAATGGTCCACTTTCCGTTTTTATAATTGAGGTCGAGGACGATTCGGGATTTTGCGTTTGGTCCCAGATTTTGCTGCACAATTTGTATCTGTGAAGCTGTTACTTTAGAAATAATTGCCACATGACCGTATTGGTTGAATACATTTCCATCAAAAATCAGAAGATCGTTCACCTGAGGCTTCGATTTACTCGTATTTGTAAACTGAATTAAATTTCTTTTTTTGTTCATTCCGCCATCTGCAACTGCGCGATCATAAAAATCTTTTGCATGACCATAGCTATCGGGCATTTTGTGTTTAAGATGTTGATAGTAATAGCGTTTAACAAACTCAACGCACTGATACTTCAATCCAAGATTGTAGCCGTCGATAGTGGTATTCCGACCCACTACATTACCAACCGAACCGTTGTAATAAACGTAAACTCCATTTAAACTGTCAATCTTTTGTCCGACTTTTAAACCTGTTATAAAACCGATCTTATTAAACGACCAAAAAGCGGTAGTTACTACTAAAATAATAGCGATAAAAAGGTATTTTAAAGACTTTAATTTCATAGAAAGAAACTTTAATAAAGCGAATCAGCGTGACGTAAATACTACATAATCAAGGTTACATCAACAATTAACTAACGTATTGATTGTCTATTAATTGTATAATCCGTTCTTTCAATTTTATACCAATTCCATGGCGTATCTTCATCGAAGTAGGTTTCTACGAACTGCATGCCAATTTTCTCCAAAACTTTTATAGATGCCTGATTGTTTGCATCGGCAGCTGCGTACACCTGCTGCAGTTTCATGGTGTTAAAAGCATAGTCGAGTGTTAAAAAAGCTGCTTCGGTAGCGATTCCCTTCGACCAGTATTTTCTGATGAGCCTATAGCCTATGTCGTAATAATTTTGGTGATTATTGTTTTGTTCTGTAACAAATTTTAATCCGGCCCAGCCGATGAAGTTATTGGTTTCCCTGTCGATGACAGCCCAACGACCAATGCCGTGCTCTTGGTATTGTTGCCGAACAAAAGTGATGACGTTTGCAGATTGTTCTTTGGATGTCAGTGGTTTATTGCCCAGAAATTTGTGCACTTCCGGATCCGAATCGAGTTCAAACATACCCTCAACGTCCTCGGGAACTAATTCTCGTAAAATAAGGCGTTCGCTTTCAGCAAATATTTTCATAGCGGGTTAGGGTTGGTTTGATTCGAACCAGTTAACAATAGCGGGCATATTTCTTTCAAATCCGCCCGGAATAAAAAAGTTTAGTACGGCACATTTCTCGGACGTATTATTTGCAAAATCGTGTTGCGTCTTGGCAGGAATGCGCAAAAAATCACCGGGTTCTACATCTATCCATGTCTCGCCAACCAGTACCGATGTAACGCCTGAAATACCGCAGAAAACCTCATCGTTAGCCTCGTGCTGGTGAGCGCCCGGACCGGTAGAATAAGGTTCTAACCACCATTCGGAAATACTGTACTTGTTAGCCGTTTCGTTTTCATCGGCTTTAAAAATTGCAGTCATACTGCCGCAATGGTACACTCTGCCCTCTTTCTTTTTGAGGAAAAGTACCGAGTTGTCGTCTTGCTTGTGTTCCATAGTGTGTAATTTTATCAAAGATGTATTTTAGAACTCTTTGAAATTCCAGCCGAATACACGACCAAGGTATTTTATTTTTTCTAAACGTATTGTAAACGAAAGGTAATTCAAGGATGGTTAAGGGTTGGTTTCAACGTCCACTAAAATACAAGTTTTATCGCTCCTCCCAGATCGTGAAAGTAATATGCCAACTTTATACATTCGAGCCCATAACCTGCGGCTGTTGGCAATAATTTTTGTTTCTAGTTAACATAAAATTTAGTGATCTCTTCTATAAAATTTTGAGGATGAGATCCCATTAAATTTGTCAAAATTACCACTGAAATATTTTTCTCAGGATAAATAAACACCGCATTTCTGGAACCACCCATTAAAGCTATTATTGGATTCTCGGCTCTAGAACTTAATGAAAATCCAATTGAACTTCTGTCCAGC
The DNA here is from genome assembly GCF_027490375.1 of Flavobacterium sp. GTDB lineage: Bacteria > Bacteroidota > Bacteroidia > Flavobacteriales > Flavobacteriaceae > Flavobacterium. Next base: position 27,930 of record NZ_JAIXYH010000078.1, on the reverse strand, counting down.
AATCCATTTTCTTCAAATTGTTTTCCATTCTCAAATTCAATAGGTTTTAAAAGAATTTTTAGATTTTCAGCGTTTATTAATTGATTAGTTTGAAGCGCAATTATCCACTTTGCCATTTCTTCGGCTGTCGCATATACTCCGCCTGCTGGCAATAAAATTGAAGGTATTGGTTGATAAACATTAGTCAAAACGTTATTTCTAAAATATGTATAAGGTCTTGCAGAGTGCTTTATGATGTTGTAAAAATCGCCAAGTCCTGCTTTCATGGCGTTTTTCATTCCGGCTTTTTTAAATTGGTTAAGGGTAATAAATTCTTCAAACGACTGTCCGCAAATTTTTTCTATGAGCATCCCAAGTAGCATGTAATTTATTAAGCATATTCTTACATTTTTTCCAGGCTCGAAAGCACAGGGCAATTCTTTGACTTTTTCGAACAAAGTATCACCATCTTCGGATAGCAAATTACCTTGAGAATCCCAAATATCAGGAAGACCAGATTTATGAGTAGCCAACTGTTCTACCGTAATCTTTTGCCAATTAATGGGTAGATCATTTAAATAATTTGAAATAGGTTGTCCAAGGTTTAGTTTTCCATTTTCAACCAATTGCATTATTGCAACTCCGGTAAATGCTTTTGTAATTGAATTAAGACTGAAAACAGTTTCTCGATCAACTGCAATTGAATCTTGAATATTAGCGAATCCATAATGACTTGATTTTACAAGTACATTATCTTTAATTACCGATAGTTGTAAACCAACAATTTTATGTTTTTTGATAATTTCTTTTATTGCCAAGTCAGCTTTGTCTTCCTACGAAAAAGAAATAGTATAAATCATTAAAAGACCAAGTAAATGCAATTTTATTTTCATGTTTTTTTTATCTTCTTAATTCTGCGTTGCCATTACTACTAACAGTCTAAAAATATGCAAAAGCGCGGAAATCAGAGTTCAAAATTATCGGTAAGCGCTCAACTTGATTCATTGCAAAAAGCTCTAATTAGCTACTAAGACTATTTTTTTTCCAAATGCGTGTTAACTGCTGTTTTTCTATCCCTTTACAAATACCATTACTAGTCCTAAAGCCATTACAATAATCACAAAACTTGCTAATCCTTTTCGAAACTTTTGATAGTTCTCTTTTGTTTTTTCAACTTTAAACACTCTAAACCAGTACCAAGTGCTATTAAGATTTTTGACCTTTTCGTAAGTTCTGTCTGTTCATTTTTCATTAAAGTCTAACGAAAACAGAAAAATTATTAGCAGTGAAAACGAGATCATCAAAAATTTCTCAATCATTTCTTCTATCTAAGATTCGTAAATTTAACCTAATTGTGATAATTTGAGAATAACATTTTGGCCTGCTTGCCTAATCCCGAGATTTACACTTCCGTTATCAGTTTCAACAAAACTCGTAAATCATTTAAAAACATAACGTTAAATCAGCTAATTTATGCGTGTCCCGAAAATGTGATATTAAAAACTTGCTTTTTCTCTTATCTCTTAAAAATATACACCTTCCCACCAAACGTTAGTAACGTATGCCCTAGCCCCGGTTGCAGCGGCAGCCCGGAGGAAAAGACGCTCGATTGAATTGGGCTAGAAACGGCGACCCAAGAAGCCGGGTATAGCCCCATGAAAACCGCGCCTTTTACGAGGACTACAGCGGAAAACGGGAAGAGCTTCGAAGAGATTTCGAGATTTCGAGATTTCGAGATTGAAAGATTAAAAGATTAAAAGATTGAAAAAATGGAAAAAATGGAAAAGAAGTGAATTCCAATAGCTATCGGAAGTGAAAGAAATGAAAAAATTCCTTCTTGTGGAATTCGAGTAAAACCTTTTGTGAACTCTGTGCCTATGTGGTCAACCGAAATAAGATAGAAAATGGAAAAAATGGAAAAGAAGTGAAAAAATTGATTCCGATAGCAATCGGTAGTGAAGAAATTCCTCCTTATGAAATTCGAGTAAAACCTTTTGTGAACTCTGTGCCTATGTGGTCAACCGAAATAGGATAGAAAATGGAAAAAATGGAAAAGGAGTGAAAAAACTGATTCCGAAAGCTATCGGAAGTGAAAGAACTGAATTGCGATATCTTTAGGAACTGAAAGAGATGAAGAAATTCTTCCTTTTGAAATTCGAGTAAAACCTTTTGTGAACTCTGTGCCTATGTGGTCAACCTAAATAAGATAGAAAATGGAAAAAATGGAAAAGAAGTGAAAAAATTGATTCCGATAGCAATCGGTAGTGAAGAAATTCTTTCTTGTGGAATTGGAGTAAAACCTTTTGTGAACTCTGTGCCTATGTGGTCAACCGAAGTAGGATAGAAAATGGAAAAGAAGTGAATTCCAATAGCTATTGGAAGTGAAAGAAATGAAAAAATTCCTTCTTGTGGAATTGGAGTAAAACCTTTTGTGAACTCTGTGCCTATGTGGTCCGCTGGGATATTCGCGTAGATTGGCTAAGGGGAAAAGTTTTTCCTATGCGAACTTGTCGGTTAAAACAGCGACTCGCTCAGGTACCGATGGAGCACAATGCTTCACAACGCTTCTCATAACGGACAGAATGTCATACGCTTCACAAGAATTGTGGTTACGTGTAGGCAAAAACATTAAGAAGTGATCGTAGCAATCCCTGTAGCTATCGGGACTAGCTTCCCAAAAAAACTCTTGCCCTCGACAGCATTAAGCCCTTTCCCAAAATAAAAAAGACCGGACACAAAATGCCGGTCTTTCCCCCAAAAACAATTAAAACAAATTGATTAGCAACACTTTCCGAAGAAAGCTCCCCAGTTACTAATCGTTCGCCCTAACACAAAATTTATATCATCGTTGCGAAACTTCATTTTTTAACCTGATGTCCACCAAATGCGATTGCAGTTCCGGTAAAGCACGACCCGCCAATTTCTGTAAATCAGATTTCGACGTGCTTGCCGCAAGTTTCTCCGCAATCAAAACCGTTTGCGTATGCGAATCGCGCAGCGTTTTAATAAACGTAGCTTCGAAACTCGACGCATTTACGCGGTACAACTTCTCGATTTGCGCTTTTCCATCGTCTGACAAAGCATTCGGAATCGTTATTCCCTCTGCGGTTGCAGCAGCGTGAATGTCGTCGTTAAGCTTTTGATGCGCTTTCAGCAGCATATCCACTTTCTCACGTAATTCCGTTTTCGCTGAACGACGGTCAGCTAAACGCAGCATTTCAAGTTCGACCAAATTAATGGCAGCCCACTCAACCAACAAAGACGCATCGGCCGTAAGCTGTTTCGAATTTTGGAACTTCTCCGCGTTGATTTCCTTTGCCAATACTACCGGATCATCAGTTTTTTTGCAAGAACATAAGATCAAAGAAATACAAAGCCATGAACTCAACAGCACTTTTCTTGGTTGCACCAAAGATCGGCTCATGTTTTTTCTTTTAACAAAGATGTCTCTTCTATAGTTCATAAACTTTATAAAATTTCATTAGATTTTTACATGATTTCAAACCTACCCACTAAAATACTCGTCCGAAAAATTTAGCAAGTACAACTTTTCTTTTGCCCGAGTAATTGCCGTGTACAACCAACGATAATACGGAATTGACACGCCTTCAGGAAGATACGGCTGTTCTACAAACACCCTACTCCATTGTCCGCCTTGGGCTTTATGACAAGTCATGGCGTAACTAAACTTTACTTGCAAAGCATTAAAGTACTGATTTTCTTTCATCTTCTTATAACGTGTACTCGGACTATACTCAATATAATCTTCTTCAACTTGAGAAGCAAAATCGCGGAATTCGGCTTGCGTTAGTGCGGGCGACTCACTTTGCAACGTATCGAGCATCACCAAACATTCAAAGGTGTCGGATTGCTGGTAGTCGAGAAACTTCACTTTTACTCTTGCAAATTTTTTGCCATAAAGTTCTTCTTCCTTAAAAATCTCAAGTACTTCAACAATATCACCGTTTGCAATGAAATCTTTACTGGCATCGTCGGCCAACCAATAATAATTGTTTTTAACAACCATGAGTAAATCGCCGGTAGCAATTTCGTGATCGCGCATCAAAATACGGTTCCGAATTTGGTTGTTGTAGGCATTGGCCCGTTTGTTGGAACGTACAATAACAATCGATTCGTCGATTTCCCGCTCGTTAAAAGCACTTTCAAAAGCATCTTGTATATCGTACGGATCTTGCAAACGTACAATATCGGGAAATCCAGAAATTTGGAACTGAAACGTACTGAGTTCTTCGCTCTTAATCAGATTCCGAATACCGGTTGCATTCATCAAAATGCCCGAATCGGTTGCTTGTCGCATTACTTCGGTAAGTTCCGTAATTCCAACTCCAGCAGAAAAATAAACCGCTAATTTTTCGGGATCTAATGCCGGCGATAAATCGCTGTGAACGGGCGGCAACTGCGCAGTATCGCCAACAAAAAGCACGGCACAATGGTCGGCGCTGTACACAAACGTCAGCAAATCGTCGAGCAAACCGTTGCCAACTGCTTCTGAACCCGAATCGGAAAGCATAGACGCCTCATCGATAATAAATAAAGCGTGCTGCCATTTGTTTTTCATCAGTGTAAAAGCATACTGCCCATCGGTAACATTCGGATAATAAATGCTTCGATGAATGGTGGCGGCATCTTTTCCAGAATAACCCGACATCACTTTTGCAGCACGTCCGGTTGGAGCCATCAAAACCACGTCTTTGTCGATCGATTCAAAAAACTGAACGATACTCGCAATTAGCGTTGTTTTTCCTGTTCCCGCATAACCTTTAAGCACAAATGCCGACTGTTGCGATTCGCCACTCAAAAATTGAGCAAACGTTTCGAAGAACACCTGCTGCGAAGGCGTTGTTTCAAAAGGAAAAAAGGCTTTAAGCCGCTGCGCTAAAATAGAGCTGTTTTGCATGGGCGAAGGCAATTGAAAACAATTTGCAAAAGCGATGGTTGATTGCTGTCCAAAAATAGCGGAATATCTCGGGCCGCTGCACGAAAAATCGTAAGTTTGCGCAACTGCTTATTAACCATGACGCAAGGTAACCAACTGAACTTAATTGTAGGCTTAAACGGATTTTCATTTCTAGTGTCAAATCCCGACAACAACTTGTTTCATGCGCCTACACAAGTCGAATTTCCAGTAGCCGACTTCCGAAAAACCACCGAAGAACAATACTGGGAAGCGTTTTTGAAGTATCCAGAATTAACGCGCAGCTACGAAAAAGTAGTTGTTTTCCATAAAAATGCCTACGCTACATTTGTTCCCAACGAATTGTACGACGAAGGTCAGCCCGAATTGTACCTACAATTTGCGACAAAACTTTTCGAAACCGATTCATTCGATATCGATGAGATACCAGAACTCGGCGTAAAAAACGTCTTTGTTCCGTACGTGCACATTAATAATTTTCTGCTCGACCAGTTCGATACCTTCGAATACCATCATTTCGAAACAAGCTTATGCAAGCAGTTCCAGAAAATTGCAGCTCAACGAACCGACAAATTGGCTTTGGCCTATGTCGATAAAAATTTGTTTTCATTATACGTTTTTCAAGGAAGTAACTTGCTGTTTAACAACACGTTTGAAATAATGAAACCGGCAGATTTTGTTTATTATCTGCTCTTTACCGCCGAACAGTTGGAATTAGATCCTGAACAATTTCATTTGCAGCTATTTGGCTCAATTTCAGAAGATTCGCCCTTTTATCAATTAGCGTATCAGTACATTCGAAACATCGAAGTAGCTCAAGTTGATACCGCATCGCAAAACCTTTCACCACTCGAAGCACGCACCTTTTTTCCTATTTTAAATCTATGAGAATCGTTTCCGGAACTTTTAAAGGTCGGCGAATCCAAGCGCCAAAAAATTTACCGGTGCGCCCAACAACCGATATGAGTAAAGAAGCGCTTTTCAATGTTTTGAATAACCGCTACCATTTCAGTCAGTTACGCGTACTCGATTTGTTTTCAGGAACCGGCAATATTTCCTACGAATTTGCCTCGCGCGGCAGCCAAGAAATTACCGCTGTCGATGCCGATTTCAACTGCGTAAAATTCATCAAAGCAACCAGCGCCGGATTTGAAATGGATTTAAGCGTCGTAAAATCCGATGTGTACAAATTCTTAGAAGCAAACAAAACGGCGTACGACTTAATTTTTGCCGATCCACCGTACGATTTCTCCGAAAAACAATTTCTAACTATTGTCGATTTGGTTTTTGAAAAACAATCGCTAGAATCCGAAGGCTGTCTCATTATCGAGCACAGCAAGCACACCAAGTTAGATGCGCATCCCAATTTTGTGGAAAAGCGTGCCTACGGAGGTTCTGTCTTTAGTTTTTTCGAAAATCTAGAAGTAGAATAGCTGAGGAAAAATTAAAAAAAGCAGACCTATAAGCCGGATTCTGTCAACCTCCAAACGGAAGAAGCCTTATCATTTATCTGGATTGGCGGTTACCCGACAATTCTAGCTTTCTACCCTTCAGCCTCAGGCGAGAAACCTTTATCGCTTGCGCGAAAGCTGATATACTTGAAATTTCACCGCATAGAGTTTACCTGATTTCACTACAGCTTAACCTGTACATCCTTTCTGTTGCACTTGTCCTTCCCGATTGCTCGAGCGACGGGCGTTACCCGCTATGCTTCTCTGTGGTGTCCGGACTTTCCTCCCCTGCCTAAACAAGAGCGATAAGGCGGTCTGCGGGCGCAAAGATAAGCCTACTAACGCATTTTCCTCGAGAATTCCATCAAGAAATAATGTATTTACTACTTGGGCGTTCCCTGCCGTGCCAAACGTTTCAAACCGCCTTAAACAAATTTACGGCTGCGGCAGGTCGCGTTTTTGCTGCAACTCCTCGCGCTAACGCCCACAAAAACAAGTCGGTAACAGGCTTCCTGTGGTCGCCCTTTCCCTCCTGTTTTTGTTTGGGCCTCAGCGCTGTGGGGTTTCCGCGTCAACCGCTAACGCAGGCAATCGTTACCAACAATCGTACTCGTAAAAATTTTTTTTTCAATACATTACAAGCTCTACGAATCGCTTTAACAACACATTAATTAAAATTTAACAATCATGCATCGAATAAAGCTTCTACATTTACGGCAGAATTTTACAACAACATGAAAAATCAATTTGTACATCTACATCATCTTACTGGCTTACAGGCGAGGTGATACTGATATGCAAATTTTAAACGAAATATCTTTCAAACCCGTCTGAGTATCCGACGGGTTTTTTGTTTTTCCGCACGTTTACTCAGACACATTTTCTAAACCATGAGTAAACTAAAAATTGCGGTCCAAAAAAGCGGCCGTCTTACCGAAAAATCGCTCAATCTGCTCGAAGAATGCGGTATTAAAATCTCGAACGGCGCCCGCAAACTCAAAGCCGATGTTGCCAATTTCCCCATCGAAATACTGTTTCTGCGCGACGATGATATTCCTCAATACGTCGAACAAGGCGTTGCCGATATCGGAATCCTCGGTCAAAATGAAGTCAGCGAACGCGGCAAAGACGTACAAGTAATCGAAAATTTGGGCTTTGCCGCATGCCGCATGTCGCTCGCCATTCCCAAAGACGAATCCTATAACGGCATTTCGTACTTCCAAGGAAAACGGATCGCTACAAGTTATCCCAAAATCTTAACCGAATTTTTCCGTGAAAACGGCATTACAGCAACCATCGAAGAAATTAGCGGCAGCGTAGAAATTGCTCCAGGAATCGGACTCGCCGAAGCCATTTTCGATATCGTAAGCACCGGCAGCACCTTGCTAATGAACGGCTTGAAAGAAGTTGAAGTTGTTGCTAAAAGTCAGGCTGTAATGATTGCCACCCAAGAACTTTCCGAGGAAAAGCAACGCATTTTAGATCAGTTGCTATTTCGCATTCGTGCCGTTCGCAGTGCAAAAGAGAACAAGTACATTTTGCTAAATGCGCCAAACAAGGCCGTAACCGAAATAAGTAAAATCTTACCCGGAATGAAATCGCCAACTATTTTACCCTTGGCAGAACCCGGCTGGAGCAGTTTGCATGCCGTTGTTCGCGAATCGGAGTTTTGGGAAATCATCGATCAACTCAAAAATTTAGGTGCACAAGGCATACTCGTAATTCCTATCGAAAAAATGGTTCTTTAAAAATCTGCTATGATACAATTTGTAAATCCTTCAAAAAATACGTGGGCCGAACTCAGCAAACGCCCTACTCTACCCACAGAAAATCTCGATGCCAACGTACGTGCCATTTTTACCGACGTGCAAAACCGCGGCGATGCAGCCGTGCTCGAATACACGGAAAAGTTCGACCAAGCGAAACTTACGACATTAGCCGTTTCCCAAGCAGAAATCGATGCTTCGGAGTTTGAAATCGACACTGAACTGCGCACTGCTATTGAAGTTGCGAAAAATGCCATTTACAAATTTCACGAATCGCAACGCGAAGTTCCTGAGATAGTAGAAACAACTACAGGCGTGCGTTGCTGGCGCGAAAGCCGACCCATACAGCGTGTAGGTATCTACATTCCCGGCGGAACCGCGCCTTTGTTTTCGACCGTGCTCATGTTGGGAATTCCAGCAAAATTGGCTGGTTGTGCCGAAATTGTTCTGTGCACGCCACCCGATGCAGAAGGGAAAATTCATCCTGCAATTCGTTATGCAGCCGATCGCGTTGGTATCACAAAAGTGTTTGCTGCAGGCGGTGCACAAGCTGTTGCAGCACTAACGTCCGGAACCGAAAGCATTCCCGCAGTGATGAAAATTTTCGGACCCGGAAACCAATACGTAACAGCAGCAAAACAACTGGCGTTACAATTCGGTGTGGCCATCGATATGCCCGCCGGACCCAGCGAAGTTTTAATCATAGCCGACGAGTTCGCTAATCCCGAATTTACTGCAGCCGATTTACTTTCTCAAGCCGAACACGGAACTGATAGTCAGGTAATCTTGTTATCCAATAGTTCCAAAATTATTGAGCAATCAATCCTTCAAATTCAAAAACAATTGCAAGAATTGCCGCGTGCAGCAGTAGCAGCCGAAGCGCTTGCAAACAGTAAGGCCATTCTATTCGAAGATTTAGATACTTGTTTCGCGTTTAGCAATGTTTTCGCACCCGAACATTTAATTCTCGCATTAGAAAATGCAGCCGAATACCGAGGTTTAATTCAAAATGCCGGTTCTGTTTTCTTGGGTCGTTACAGTTGCGAAAGCGCCGGAGATTACGCCAGCGGAACCAATCACACCTTGCCTACCAACGGCTACGCACGTCAGTACAGCGGCGTCTCGCTAGACAGCTTTATCAAAAAAATTACCTTTCAGGAAATCGATGCGCAAGGAATCAAAAATCTGGGACCAACCATCGAAATCTTGGCCGACGCCGAAGGCTTGCAAGCACACAAAAATGCCGTAACGCTGCGTCTTCAAAAAGTAAAAAATTCGAATTCATGAAAAGCATTCAACAATTAGCAAACCCGCACTTGCTTAATTTACAACCATACAGTAGCGCACGTTCTGAATACTCAGGCACAGCGAAAGTGTTTTTAGATGCAAACGAAAATCCGTTTGGTGCTTTAAATCGCTATCCCGATCCGTTGCAAACAGCACTAAAATCCAAACTTTCTGAACTTAAAAATACAACGCCCGAGCAGCTTTTCATCGGAAACGGCAGCGACGAAATTATTGATTTAACGATCCGGCTGTTTTGCGCAGCGGGAGCCGATGCCGTTACGATTTGTCCGCCCACATACGGTATGTACGAGGTTTCGGCAGCCATCAATAACATCCGAGTAAATCGAATTCCGTTAACCGTTGATTTTGAATTAGATGTATCGAAAATTCTGGAACAACAATCCAAAATATTGTTTTTGTGCTCACCGAATAATCCCACGGGCAATACACTAAAAAATATAGCCGAAATCGTTCGTGCCTACTCGGGAATCGTATTCATCGACGAAGCGTACTGCGAATTTAGCACCAACGAATCGTGGGTCGCAAAAGTAAATCAGTATCCTAATGTGATCGTTTCGCAAACCTTCAGTAAAGCCTACGGACTTGCTGCGGCGCGAATCGGAGTGGCGTACGCATCCGCAGAAATAATCGATTTACTCAATAAAATAAAACCGCCCTACAACTGTAGCTCGTTAAATGTTGCAGCTGCTCTGGAAGCACTTTCCGACAACGGAAAAGTAATGCAGCAAATCGCTGAAATCGTATCTGAACGCAAACGCCTAGAAAACGAACTTGCTGCGGTGTCTGTAATTGAAAAAGTCTTTACATCCGACGCCAACTTCCTCTTCCTTAAAACAACCAACGCAACGGCTATTTACAATCAACTGATTAACCGCGGAATCGTAGTTCGTAACCGACACAACATAGTAGAAAATTGCCTGCGAATTACAGTAGGCACAAAACAGGAAAACGATTTGTTAATCAACATCTTAAAAAGCATCCAAGCATGAAAAAAGTACTCTTCATCGACCGCGACGGCACGTTAATTATAGAACCAAAAACCGATTTTCAGGTGGACAGTTTGGAAAAACTCGAATTCTATCCGTATGTGTTTCAATACTTGGGGAAAATCGCAAAAGAACTCGATTACGACTTGGTAATGGTTACCAATCAAGACGGTTTAGGTACGGCTTCGTTTCCAGAATCCGATTTCTGGCCAGCTCACAATAAAATGTTGCAAGCATTTGAAAATGAAGGTATTGTTTTTAACGAAATTCTCATTGATAAGTCTTTTGAAAACGAAAATCTACCTACTCGCAAACCCGGAACTGCCTTGCTTACACACTACATTAAAGGTAATTACGACTTGGCAAATTCATTTGTAATTGGCGATCGAGAAACCGACGTGCAGTTGGCAAAAAATCTGGGTTGCAAGTCGATTTTCCTTGGCGAAACAGCAACAAACGCCGATCTCGCCACAACAGCATGGGCAACGATCTATAAGTACTTAAAATCGCAACCACGAACCGCAACAGTTACACGAAAAACCAAAGAAACAGACATTGCTATTACACTAAACTTAGACGGCTCTGGAAAAGCGAACATAAATACTGGTCTTGGTTTTTTCGATCACTTGCTGGAGCAAATCGCTAAACACGGAAGTTTCGACTTAGCTATTTCCGTACGCGGTGATTTGCATATCGACGAACACCACACAATTGAAGACGTGGCCTTGACATTAGGACAAGCTTTTTTCGAAGCGCTAGGCAGTAAAATCGGCATCGAGCGTTACGGTTTTGTCTTACCTATGGACGATTGCTTGGCGCAGCTAGCCCTTGATTTCGGAGGACGTCCGTGGTTGGTTTGGAAGGCTAAATTCAAAAGAGAGAAAGTGGGCGATATGCCAACGGAAATGTTTGAGCACTTTTTTAAATCTTTTTCCGATCAGGCGAAATGCAACATCAACATCAAAGCCAAAGGAAAAAATGAGCACCACAAAATCGAATCGCTCTTCAAAGCTTTTGGAAAATGCCTCAAAATGGCAGCAACAAAAAACAATCAATTTTCAATTCCAAGTACAAAAGGAACCTTATGATCGCAATAATTCAATACAACGCTGGCAACGCTACTTCGGTGAAAAACGCCGTGGAAAGCTTGGGATTTGATTGTGAAATCACTTCAGATCAACAGAAAATCCGAGCCGCCGAAAAAGTCATTTTTCCCGGTGTAGGTGCCGCACAATCGGCCATGCTGTATCTAAAAACATACGGATTAGATAACTGCATTCAAAAACTTCAACAACCGGTTTTAGGAATTTGCCTAGGGCAGCAACTGCTGTGTGCGCATTCTGAGGAAGGAAGTACGACGGGACTAGGAATTTTCAATGCAAAAGTAAATCGCTTCCCGGCAAACGGTATCGTTCCACACATGGGTTGGAATACGATTACTCCTGTAAAGGAAACTGCTCTTTTAGAAGGACTTACCCCCTACGACGACGTTTACTTCGTGCATTCTTACTATTGCGAACCCACTTCAGATACTGTTGCTACCTGCAATTACATCTTGCCATTCAGCGCGGTTATGCAAAAAGATAACTTCTATGCCACACAATTTCATCCAGAAAAATCGGCAGGAATCGGACTCCAAATATTAAATAACTTCTTGAAATTATGAGAATTATACCTGCCATAGATATCATCGAAGGAAAATGCGTTCGATTAACAAAAGGCGATTATTCCACACAAAAAATATATCGAGAAAACCCTTTAGAAGTAGCCAAAGAATTTGAAGCCAACGGCATTGAATACTTGCATTTAGTGGATTTAGACGGTGCAAAATCAAACGGAATTGTCAACTATGAAACCTTAGAATTACTAGCTACGAAAACGCAACTAAAAATAGATTTTGGCGGCGGCATTAAATCGACAACCGATGTAGAAATTGCATTTTCGAGCGGTGCGGCACAAATTACGGCAGGAAGCATTGCCGTTAAAAAGCCGGAACTATTTGCCTCGTGGTTGGATAGATACGGTAGTTCGAAAATCATTCTTGGCGCCGATGCCCAAAATCGAAAAATTGCAGTTCAAGGATGGCAAGAGAAATCGGATGAAGATGTTGTGGCTTTCATCAAAACCCATGTCGAAAAAGGAATTCAGTATGTGGTTTGTACCGATATCGATAAAGACGGCATGTTAGCAGGACCGTCGTTCGATTTATATCAAGAAATACTGAAATCGGTTCCTGTAAAACTAGTGGCGAGCGGAGGCGTAAGCTCGATAAACGATTTGCAACAACTCAGAAAATTGGGTTGCGACGCGGCAATTATCGGTAAAGCCTTGTATGAAAATAAAATAACCCTAACTGAACTGGCTACCTTATGTTAAAAAAACGAATCATTCCGTGTTTAGACATAAAAGACGGTCGAACTGTAAAAGGCGTACAATTTCAGAACATCAAAGACGCCGGCGATCCGCTAGAATTGGCCAAGCGGTACTCCGACGAAGGCGCCGACGAACTCGTATTTCTCGACATAACCGCTACATTGGAAAAGCGACAAACCTTGGTGAAACTCGTTGAGCAAATGGCATCGAAAATTCGTATTCCCTTTACTGTTGGCGGCGGAATCAATTCTCTAGCCGATGCCGAAGCGGTTATTCGTGCGGGCGCTGATAAAATAAGTTTGAACTCCGCAGCGGTAAAACGACCTGAGTTAATCTCTGAAATCGCAGAAGCTTTTGGGAGTCAATGCGTTGTTGTTGCTATCGACACCAAACTGGTACAAGACCAATGGAAAGTCTTTGTAAACGCAGGCAAAACCGAAATGCCACTCAGCACGGTCGATTGGGCGAAACGAGCATTTAATCTAGGTGCGGGCGATCTTTTACTCACATCTATGAACCACGACGGTTCGCGAAACGGATTTGCCATTCCGATTCTAAAACAAGTAGCTAATGCGGTAAACATTCCTGTAATTGCTTCGGGCGGAGCGGGTACAAAAGAGCACTTCGCTGATGTTTTTCAGCAAACCAATGTATCGGCAGCTTTAGCAGCGGGTATCTTCCACGAAAGTGCAGTTAGCATTTCCGAAGTAAAATCGTATTTAAAAACACTAAACATTCCTATTCGATGAAAATAGATTTCGATAAAGAAAACGGACTCGTTCCAGCTATCGTCCAAAACTACCAAAATGGCAGCGTTTTGATGCTTGGTTATATGAATCGTGAAGCCTACAAAAAAACCTGCGAAACAAAGAAAGTGACGTTTTTCAGCCGATCAAAACAGCGTTTGTGGACGAAAGGTGAAACGTCGGGCAACTTCCTAAATGTAGTATCGATTTCTGAAGATTGCGACAATGATGCTCTATTGATATTGGTAATTCCAGAAGGTCCGACTTGCCACACGGGAACGGATTCTTGTTTCAAAGGCAGTTTCCAACAGTCGTTTTTATACGACTTAGAAGCAACCATTTCTGAACGAATTACAGGTTCCGACGAAAATTCTTATACTAAAAAATTAGTGGAAAAAGGCATCAATAAAGTGGCTCAAAAAGTAGGTGAAGAAGCTGTGGAGTTGGTTATCGAGGCAAAAGACAACAATCGCGAATTGTTTTTAAACGAAGCCGCCGATTTGTTGTATCATGTTCTGATTTTGCTTCGCGCGAAAGACACGTCGTTGGCAGCAGTAGAAGAAGTATTAAAAAGTAGATCGCGATAAAATTACTCGAGAATGGCGTCTTGAATGGCTTTTTGAATTTGTTCGCGAACGTTTTGTTGCGATAAGGCATTAGGCGCATTGCTGTCGGGAAACGTTCGATTGGATAAAAACACATAAACCAATTGCGTTTTCGGATCGGCCCAAGCAATAGTGCCCGTAAAACCGGTGTGTCCGAAACTTTCTGCAGACACACAACCACACGTTGGGCCAGAAGTTCCCGGCAATTGCGGCTTGTCGAATCCCAAGCCACGTCGGCTTCCCAAAGTTTCGAAATAACGTGTATTGAAGGTATCGAAGGTAGCAGAACTAAAATATTGTTCGCCTGCATAATTTCCTTTTTGCAAAAAGAGTTGCATCATTTTGGCAACATCAAGCGCATTTCCAAAAAGGCCAGCATGTCCTCCTACTCCACCCTGCATCGCAGCAGCCATATCGTGCACAAAACCTTGAATGGTATCTCTGCGGAAATAGGTATCAATTTCTGTTGGTACAAGGTCATGTAAATCAAACCGTTGCGTCGGATTATACGTTAAAGTACCGGCACCGATTTTTTTGTAAAAATGCGTATATGCGCTGATATCCAAAGAAGCATGCAATTGGTCTTCCAGATATTTCTGCGCCAAAATAAAGGTGTAATCGCTGTACTTATAACCTTGATTTGGTACGAGTTTCGAATTTTTAATTTTCTGAAGAATCGAATCGCGGTACGTACCAATGATGTACAAACTGTCGCTCACACGCGTATTAAATGTTTGATTGGCTATTTTTGAGTAATAAGTCGGATTGATCATTCCGTTTGCCAAGAGCGTTTGTTTGTAAAACGGTGTCCACGCTTCGAAACCGGCTTGATGCGAAAGCCATTGCTTTACCGTAATATCTTTTTTATCAGATGTTTGCAAATACGTCAAAAGTGTTCCCAGATTGGTGTCTAAGGTAAACTTGTGCTGCTCGTAGTTTTGCATCAATAACGGCAAAGGTGCTAAGATTTTGGTAAGCGAAGCCAAATCGTAAACAGCAGCGTTGGTTACCTTTGGTGCCGTAGCGTCGTAGGTAAATTTTCCGAAGGATTTTTGATAAACAACTTTACCGTTTCGTGCTACAAGAATTTGTGCACCCGGCGTTGTTTTCTTTGCAATAGCCGTTTCTATAATGTTATCGATTGCTTTCAACTTTTCGGAACTCATTTTTTGCAGTTCTGGAAGCGAAAATCCGAGTCGGTTTACTGCTTTTGTATCGATTCCAAATCCGGCTGGATAATTTGCGTTAATGCTTACAGGTAAACGTCCGGCGGCGGTAGTGGTTCCGAAAATGACGTCGGCACTGACACGTTGTGCAACCTCGGCATTTTGGTACGAAACGATAATCGCTGCAAAACGATTTAGAAAAGAAACTGGCATTAACGAATACGGACGCACAAAAACGTCAAGAATTACGGGCTTTTTCTGCGTTAAGCGATCGAGAATTTGAATTTCATTGTCGGTAAACGATTGCGATTTCCAGGCGCGATCCGACTTGTGAAAACCTACAATTACTTTTGAAAATTCGGCAAACTGACTTTCGATAGAATCGAGTGATGTGACAGCAACTTCGGTAATATCTGCGTAATTTTTAAGTGACTCCAAAAACGCTGCATTCTGGTCGTCGCCGAGTTTTATGTACGCAATACGCTCGTTTTCGAGTTTTTGAATTGGCAGGATCTCGTTTTGATTCTGAACAACCGTAACGGCATTTTCAAACAATTGCTGTTGAAGAATTTTGTTTTGCGGCGGATTGATATCTGCGATTAGGTTTTGCTCGGCAATGGGTTGGTACTTGTTTAAACCAATTCTGTATTTGTGTTGCAGAATTTTCTTCACAGATTTACTGAGGCGTTCTTCGGTTAAAACACCGTCTTGATACGCCATGCAAATGAGTTCAATTCCGAGCGGAATGTTTTCGGGAAATAGCAAAACGTCGTTGCCCGCCAGCAGCGCTTCAAGATTAATTTTTCCGGCCGGACGTGTCCCCGAAGCCGCTTTCATATTTAACGCATCGGTAAAAATTAATCCTTCGAATTTCATTTCATCGATAAGTAAATCGGAAATGATGTTTTTAGAAACGGAAGACGGAATATCTGCCTGCGGTTCGATAGCGGGAACGTTTAGGTGCGCCACCATTACCGATGAGAGTCCGTTTTTAAACAACTTTTTATATGGATAGAGTTCCAAACTATCGATTCGTTCTTTTGAAAAAGGAATTACCGGAAGCGCATAATGCGAGTCGGTCCCGGTATCTCCGTGGCCTGGAAAGTGTTTTCCAGTGGCGTAAATTCCGCTTTCTTGAATGCCAGTCATCAACGCTAATGCCGATTGGGTCACGTTTTCTTTGCTTTCGCCGAAGGAACGGAAACCAATAATCGGATTTTTGGGATTGGTATTCACATCGAGAACTGGAGCAAAATTGAAATGCACGCCTAAACGTTTGCTTTCTTTTGCCATTTGAATTCCCATGCTTTCCAATAACTTTTTGTTGCGAACGGCACCCAATGTCATGTTAAAGGGAAACTTGAACGTAGAATCGAGACGCATGTTTAGTCCCCACTCGGCATCGATACCAATAAACAAAGGAAGTTTCGAAAGTGCTTGATATTGGTTGGTCAGTTTTGCTTGACGCATCGGACCGCCTTGAAAGAAAATCAGACCACCAATTTTATAATCGCGAATGAGTTTCTTAACCGAATTTACGTGCACGCTGTCTTTGTTGGAATAGGCCGCCACCATGAATAGTTGCCCGATTCGTTCGGTCAGGTTCATGTTGTTGTACACGCTGTCGACCCAACGTTTTTCTGCATTAGATTCCTTCATCCAAGCGAACGAAACGGGAGGCAACGAATCGATTGGATTATGGTGACTCTTGGCATGGGAAAGCTCTTCGGCACGATGTTGCTCGGCTTTTTTTGCTTCCGCAGATTTACAGGCCGCGATTCCTAAAGCGATTGATACTAAGACGACACCGAGTTGAAAACGAGCAGATATCTTCATATTAAAAAAACCTGCTGTGCCAGCTTTGCGAGGCTTCAACTTCCCAGTCGTTTTGATATTCCTCGATGGTGTTTACCAAATTATTGAAAACGATCGTATGAGGCGATACGGCGCGATCTTTGACCATTTTTTTAAAATCGATCAATGACTTATGTGCGATATGGTCTCCCAGACGATATGTTACATTCATTTTATCGAGCAAAACGATATTGAATTGTTTCTCCAATTCTTGTATGAAATGTACGGATACATCAATCGAACAGCCCGTTGCAGCATTAAACTCCTGATCAACAGCTAGAACGATAAACCGGTCGTAGCGAATTTCAAAAGAAGCTTGCAATGGTTTTCCGTGTGCTGCCCAATTTTCAACAAATTGTTGCAGAGCGGTTTCAATTTGGCTTAGTTCTTCAGGTTGTAAGCGTCGGTTGCTTTGGTAAATCCAAACGCGCGACTCTTCGGGTAATTCTTCAAAAGGTACGTACATTTTTATAAGTCTTCTGCATTAGCGATCAATTCGGCAATGTCCATCACTTTTACGCTGGCTTCTTTTTCTTTGTTTTTCACACCGTCGGTCATCATAGTGTTACAAAACGGGCAAGCAGCGGCTATGATATCGGGTTGCGTTTCGAGCGCGTCTTCGGTTCTGAGGATGTTTACTTCTTTATTTCCCGGCTCTGCGTCTTTAAACATTTGTGCACCACCGGCGCCACAGCAGAGTCCGTTTGCTTTTGAGCGTTTCATTTCAACAAGTGCCACATCGAGTTTTTCCATTAACTCGCGCGGAGCTTCATAGATGTTGTTGGCACGACCGAGGTAGCACGGATCGTGGAAAGTGATTCGCTTTCCTTTAAACTGACCTCCTTGAATGGTGAGTCGGCCGGAATCGAGCAACGATTTTAAGAATTCGGTGTGGTGAATGACTTCGTAGTTTCCGCCGAGTTCTGGATACTCGTTTTTTAGTGTATTGAAGCAGTGCGGGCAAGCCGTAACGATTTTTTTCGCTTCGTATGCGTTTAGCACTTCGATATTCATCATGGCTTGCATTTGGAATACGAATTCGTTTCCGGCACGTTTTGCGGGATCGCCGGTGCAACTTTCTTCGGTTCCGAGCACGGCAAATTTTACTTGTGCTTTATTGAGAATTTTCACGAGGGCTTTCGTGATTTTTTTGGCTCGATCGTCGAAACTACCTGCGCAGCCAACCCAAAAAAGAACTTCGGGTTGTTCGCCGGTTGCTAGCATTTCTGCCATTGTTGGAACTGAAAGTTGCTCTGCCATAGTTATAAGTTTTTATTCGTGTTTACCATCGTCGAAAACTTGGATGGTGACTTCTTTTTCAATTAAATCGGTGAATTTACCTCGGTAACGAGTTGCTTTCACCAAGTGATTATCGATCCAGTGGTAATTTCCGCCCCGTGGTTTACCCATAACCATGCCGTGGTATTTGAAACCGTGTTTTTTAAGCCATATTTCCGTGTACTCGCGGTGGGCTTCGGTGCGTGAGGTGAAGAAGAAAATGATGTGTCCTTCATCGTACCACTTATTTAATGTTGCTAGTGCATCTGGATATACTGCTGCGGTTAGCATGCGTTCAGGCTCTTCGTTTGGAATATCGTCGCAAACAGTGCCGTCGATATCAATCAAGTAATTCTTGATGCCTTCAGGTAGGATTGGGCTGATGGTTTTGCCGTTTTCCGTTGCGCCGATAAGTTGTTTTTCTACATCTTCAAGTTTCATTTTCGTTTTGTTTTTAATTTGTTGTTAATCAGATTAAAAACAGCCTTACGCTCACATATAAGATCCGTTTTTTGGTATTGGTGCCCGCATTAGGGATTGCAGTGGAAATCCTGCCTTTGACAAAAGGCAGATTGGAACGGAAAGCCCGACCGCCCGGAGGTACGGAGGGTGGGAATGCCCAAATCCTTATTCATTTTTCCAATTCAATCGATCTTGCTGGCTGTATTGCCATGGTGCTCCGTTATTTTCGATGTTGCTCATCATAGCGTTAAGCGACATAGGTGCGGCGCTTTGTTCCATTACGAGGAAGCGGCGCAAATCGAGAATAATTGAAAGCGGATTTATATTTACTGGACATTCCTCGACACAGGCGTTACACGACGTACAAGCCCATAACTCCTCAGGCGTTATGTAGTCGTTTAGCAAGGTTTTGGTGCTTTGCGGCATTTGTCCGTTGTTCTTATCTATTTCATCACCCAACTCTACCATGCGATCGCGCGTGGCCATCATGATGCGTCTTGGAGATAATTTTTTACCCGTTTGATTTGCCGGACAAGCCGAAGTACAGCGTCCGCATTCGGTACACGTGTAGGCATTAAGCAATTGTACGCGGTTGAGATCGGTTACGTCGGCGGCGCCAAATTTCGTTGCTGGAGCGTCGGCTGGAGCTGCCGCATAAGGATCGGCGTTTGGATCGAGCATCAATTTCACTTCACGTGTAACCGATTCCAGATTAGTAAACTTCCCTTTCGCGTCTAAGTCAGCAAAGTACGTATTTGGAAATGCGAGTAAAATATGTAAATGCTTACTGAAATACAGATAGTTAAGGAAAATCAAGATTCCGATGATGTGTAACCACCAAGCAGCGCGCTCTACTAATGCCACCACGCCTGGACTCATGCCTTCGAAAATGGGCAATAGGAACGACGAAACGGGAAAAGCGCCGGCTTCGGGATAGTGCGTGTACCCAATAAGTTGCAGATGACGATCGGCTGCATTCATTATTAAAAAGAGCGACATCAGCACAACTTCAAAATACAAAATATAATTCGCGTCTGATTTAGGCCAGCCGGTCAAGTCGTTGTGGATGAAGCGTTTTAGTTTAATGATGTTTCGTCTGGCGAAAAAGGCAAAGACAGCCACGAGAACGAGCAAGGCCAGAATTTCGAATGAGGCGATTAGCACATTGTACGTTGTTCCTAAGAAACTGAAAATGCGGTGTGTCCCGAAAAGGCCGTCGATTATAATTTCGAGAACTTCGATATTGATTATTACAAAACCAACGTACACGATGATGTGTAGCAATCCGCTGATTGGTCTGGTGATCATTTTCTTTTGACCGAGTGCGATGAGCGCCATATTTTTCCAACGTTCGGAACTGCGGTCGCTGCGATCAACTTCTTGACCGAGTTTGATATTGCGAATGATTTTCTTGGCACTTTTTGCAAAGAAGGCAATTCCAAGAGCTAGGACAATAAGAAACAGTATGTTATCAATGTATTGCATCTGTTTTAAGGTTTTGGTTCGGCGTTAGTTTCGGGCGCTTTGTATGGTTTATTCTTTTTTCCAAAGAGCGATACGTTGATGTAGCGCGTTGGATTTAGGCGTAAATCTTGCAAGAGTAACTCCAATTCTTTCGCTGTTTTATTGAAGTTGTTGTACATGGCTTCGTCTTTCAGGATTTTTCCGGCGGTACCTTTTCCGCTTTGGAGATCGGCGATAATTTTATCCATGCTAGCAAGCGTTGATTCTAGCTTTTTGACCGTTTGTCCAATATTTACTTTGGCTAACGAATCGGATATTTTAGCGAAGTTTCCGGAAGTTTTATCAAAATTAGCGATGGTGCTATTTAGTTTTCCTTTGTTGTCGGCGATTAAGTCGTTTGCATTTGCAGCGAGCGACTTGAATTCGGCCATTGTTTTCTCAAGTTCGGCAATTGAATTTTTGAGATGATTTTGTGTTTTGGTATCGAGTGTATTGTTGATTCCGTTGAGTAATACGTTAACCGACGAAAGTATCGTCGAAATTTTTTCTTGCAGCGGTTTTAATGTTTCGGTCACTTGTGCAGTGATTCCCGAGATTACTTCACCTTGCAAATAGGTTCCGTTTTCGATCAGGTTGGTGTCTTGCAGGTTTGGAATGATTTGTACTTGTTTGCCACCGATTAATCCGGGCTCGTACAGATTTGCTTTGGAGGACTTGGAGATAGGGAAATCGCCTGTGATTTTTAACTCAACGAGTAATGAAGCGTCTTTCGGATCGAGAGTAATGGATTGTACCTTTCCTACGGCGAGACCATTAATGGTTACTGCTGCCGACGGCAAAAGACCCTCGACGTTTTTATATTTAACGTAAACGATTTTAGATGAATCAAATAAGTCGCTCCCTTTGAGGAAATTATATCCCCAAATGAATAAGAGAATGGATGAAACGACGAGTATGGCGGTTTTGAGCTCTCTGCTTAGTTTCAAGGTGCAAGTTTTTGCGCAAATTTAAACTAAATTATAGAAGCTTATTGCTTAATCGCTTCTTGTACACTGATTTTTTTTCCGTCTTTGAAAGCAATGATGTACGCTGAATCGTAGCCTTTTGATTTTGCTGTTGCGAGGAGTTCTTTCGCTTTGGCGTAATCGGAAGTATTTCCATACATGTATTTGTAGAGGGTACCGTTATCGGTTGCTACACTGATGTCGGTTAATCCTTTAAAATTTGCTGGCGTTGGTTCCAATTTTTTGCCGCTGGCACTGATTTGTACTTTGAAGACAATGCCCGAATCTACGGGATTGGTTTGCTGTTGTGGTTCTTGATTTCGAGGAGTTTCTGTTACGGGTTTTGCGGGTGCTACGCGATCTTCAGGAGCTAATTTTTCCGACGGCTTTTCGGAAATTTGCCCTTCCCCACCAAAATATTCCTTTTTGTAACTAATGATGGCTTTTGCGATTGCCTCTGCCATTTTATCTTGTCCTTCGTCTGAATTCAGAAAAGCTCCTTCTTTTGCATTAGAGATAAAACCCATTTCGATAAGTACGCGAGGCATATACGCTTTATGTAAAACCATAAATAAGGCTTGTTTTACGCCACGACTCTTCCGGCCGAGCATATCGGTAAAGTTATTTTGGATTTTACTGGCTAGAGCGATACTGTTGTCCATGTACTCTTCTTGGAGCATGGTCATCCCGATCATTTTTTCTGGAGAATTCGGATCAAATCCCTCGTATTTAATTTTATAGTCTTTCTCCATGGTGATTACGGCATTTTCGCGTTTTGCCGCTTCGAGGTTGCTCGCGTTTTTACCCGGACCCATAACATAGGTTTCGGTTCCATCGGCAGAGAGGTTCGCGTTTGCGTTGCAGTGTATCGATACGAAAATGTTGGCGTCGGCGCGATTGGCGATGTTTGCACGTTCGATAAGTTCGATAAAAACGTCGGTTTTACGAGTATAAACCACGTCGATATCGGGCTGTTTTTCTAAAATTTTACCAACGCGAAGCACTACTTCTAGGGCGATTCGTTTCTCTAAGTATCCGTGATACGAGGCGCCAAAGTCTTTACCACCGTGACCTGCATCGAGAGCTACTTTAAATGTATTTGACTGAGCTGAAACGACTTGCGTAAAAAAAAGTATACTTAATGAAATGAATTGTAAAGATTTGCGTTTGAAGTTCATCTTTCAGGCTTGTTTTTTGTGGATTTAAATGCTTCGTTAAAATTACTTCCGGCTTATATAGCTGAAAAATTATATGTAAGTTTGACCCACCAAAAAGTGCGCCACTTTTCACAAAAGTAGTATTAATACATTTGCGTTCAAACTTACTTCATATCGTTTTTTTAGCAACGTTTTTAACAATCTGTTGCGGAAAAGTTCAGGCGCAGGAATTGCCTGCAAAATCACTTAACGTTTCACGTACCCAAAAGAATACTCTGACAGAATCACTACCGACCACAACCGTCGATACATCAAAGAAAGGTAGTGTTGAACCTAAGAAACCCGTCTTAGAAGACATCGTTCGCCGTAAGGCAAAAGGTTACGAGCGGATGAATCAGAAAACAAAGCAGTTAACGCTGTACGACCAAGCTGAATTGTACTACCAAGACGTGGAACTTACCGCAGGAATAATTGTAATGAATTACGAAACCAATGAAGTTTCGGCGGGAAGAATTAAAGATTCTACAGGTACATTAACGCAGCGGCCTGTCTTAAAACAAGGTGCAAATGTGGTTGAACCCGATTCGATCCGTTTCAATACGAAAACTAAAAAAGTAATTATTTACAATTCGCGTTCGCAACAGGGAGAACTTAATTTTATTTCTGAAATAGCTAAACGCGAAAACGACTCGGTGTACTTTTTATCGAGAACGAAGTTTACCACCTCGGAAGATATCGACAATCCGGAATATTACTTTTTGGCACGAAAGGCAAAATTTGTTCCTAAAAAGAAAGTAGTCGTAGGGTTTACGAATATGTACATTGCCGACGTTCCGACGCCTATTGCCTTGCCTTTTGCCTTTTTTCCAATGACTACTAAAAGTCAGTCGGGTGTGTTGATTCCTACTTTTAACGACACAAACAATCGCGGCTATTCTTTACAAAATGGAGGTTACTATTTTGCCATCAGCGATTATTTGGATTTGAAGTTGACTGGCGATTATTTCACGAACGGCAGTTATGGAATTCGAGCCGAGACAAATTATGCTTTGCGCTATAAATTTCGAGGAACTTTAAATTTCAGGTATGAAAACCAAGTGTTTAGCGAGCGAGGTTTCCCAGATTACAGTAGAACAACGCTATACAACATACAGTGGAGTCATGCGCAAGACGGAAAATCCAATCCGAATTCTCGATTTTCAGCTTCGGTGAATTTGGGAAGCTCGCAGTTTTTCCAAAGTTCATTTAATCAATTGGCGGCTGCATCTCGTTTAAATAATACGTTAGCGTCGTCGGTATCCTATTCTAAAACGTTTAATTGGGAACCTCAGGTAAACATCACTTTATCGGCAACGCATTCGCAGAATACGCAGTCGCAAGTTATAAACATGACTTTGCCAACGTTCAATGCCAGTATGGACCGCGTTTTTCCGTTCGCTCCGAAAGAAGGAATCAAGAAAGGATTTTTTCAAAATATAAACTTCCAATACAATGTTCTTGGTGAAAATCGAATAACTACTACCGATTCATTGTTTTTCAAACCTGAGATGTTCCGGAATGCGCAGGCGGGAATGCGACATAGTATTCCAATAAATACCAACATTAAATTGTTCAAGTATTTTAGTGTACCTTTTAATGTTAATTATAATGAAGTTTGGTACATCAAAACGATAAACCGAAAATTTGATTCTGAATTGAATCAAGTAGTTGATCGCGAGGTAGGTGGATTCGATTCGTTTAGAACCTATAATTTCAGTACTGGACTTGGAACTACAATTTACGGAACTTACGATTTTGGAGACAAGGGAAAGGTTAAAGCAATTCGACATGTGATGCGTCCAGCAGTATCGTACAATTACACACCGAGTTTCGACCGGTATTACGACACGTATGCAACCGACGCTAGCGGTAACATGCGTAAAGAATACACGCGATTTGAAGAGGGAATCTACGGTGCGCCTCAAAGAAATTACAGTAATGTGCTTGGCTTTCAGTTATCGAACACTTTTGAGGCGAAAGTAACTGACAAAGATTCTACTAAAACGGAGTACAAGAAAATAATGTTGCTCAACAATTTAAATTTTCAAACGGGTTATGATATAAGTGCTGATTCGCTGCGTTGGTCGCCTATGCGCGTTAGTGGAAGTACCTTGCTATTTAAAGAGAAGATGAACGTTAACTTAGCTGCAACTTTTGATCCGTATGCCGTAAATGCTGCTGGGCGACGTATTAACACCTTTAACATTGATAATGGCGGTTCTTTATTCCGACTTACTAGCGCTAACGTTACTATGAACTATTCGTTTGACAGTAATTTCGGGAATAAGAAAAACAATGCTGCGGGCGAAGAAAACCAGCGAAACGGCGGTCGGGAAGACGATTTATTTGGAACTGCAACGGATTTTGGGGATCGACGGAAATCGCAGTTTGATGAAGATGATGAAGATACCAAACCTTTGGAATTATACGCCGCCGACATACCGTGGGATTTAACTTTGGCCTATTCGCTTACGTATTCTAACGATAGAAGGCAAAGCGAAATCACGGGCAATAGTATAATGGCTTCTGGAAACTTAACATTAACGCCGAAGTGGAAAATTGGTGCATCAACAGGTTATGATTTTGTTCAAAACGGTATTACGTATACACAACTTCGATTTGAACGGGATTTATTAAGTTGGCGAATGGATTTTACTTGGGTTCCGATTGATGTATACAAATCATGGGGGTTCTTTATCGGTATCAAGAGCGGTATGTTGAGTGATATTAAGTGGGAACGTCAGAGTTTACCCGACGGCGGACGACGTTAATTTATAAACCTGAGTTCGATTTAAAAATTGCGGTCAGAAAATAGATAACTAGTTGATTACAAAATAGATTTGTTTTGGGATGGAGTAATCTTACGAAGTAGGCAGCAATTCTTGTGTTTAGTTGGGAAGTTGTTCATCTTAAGCGTTCCGACAATGATTTTTAGTCGACCGCAGCTTTTTAGTTCTTACTGCAAAAAAATCGTACTTTTAGAATTATGAAAAAAATCATTTACACAGCTCATGCACCTGCACCTATTGGACCGTACAACCAAGCCGTACAATTTGGAAATCAATTATATACGAGTGGGCAGATTGCTATCGATCCAACTACAGGACATTTAAAGTTAAAGAATGTGGCCGAGCAAACAGAACAGGTCATGGAGAACTTACGCGCGGTTTTAGAAGCGGCTGGTTTTCAATTTTCGGATGTAATAAAAACGAGTATTTTCTTAACGGACATGAACGATTTTGCTACGGTGAATTCGGTTTACGAAAAGTACTTCGACGAATCGGTAGCGCCTGCTCGAGAAACTGTAGCTGTGCAAGGATTACCAAAGGGCGTAGATGTCGAAATATCGATGATTGCGTTTAAAGAATAATTTCTTTTTTAAACACGGTCAAAGTATTCGACATCACTTAGCGGATTATTAAAGAGGAAAAACTAATCTAAATGTTCGACTACTTCGATATTATTACCTTCGATAACGCGACTCAAATCGCCTTGAATAGTAGTCGAAATAGCTGAATAAAGCTTTATTTGGTTTGTACTGCTATTTGAAATTTTCAAACCCGCGGAAGTTGATCCCGAACCGCGATCGTGTTGTTCGTAAATGACGTACTGGTCGTCACCAATTTTAAATCGGACCAACTCAACATCAACTTGTTTTCCGTTGTTTAGGAAAGCTATTCTATGGGAATATTTAAATTGTTTCCAACTGTTAGGTTTTGGTTTAGGAAATTCAATTTTATCTTCTAGTGGATTTACAAATCGAAACTGTAAATAGTAATCGGTTTTATCTTTAAGAAGTATAATTTCTTCGCCGGTTTTTGCTTTGAAACGTAAAATAGCTTCTTCGTTTTCAGCCAAAACAAGTTGCGCGTTGCTGAATTGCGTCAGGAAAAGAAAACCGACTGCAAAAAGTGTTTTAAAAGAAAAAAGGTGTCTCATAGTTTAAAAAAGCGGTTTGATTTTCTCGCGGTCGGTGATTAAAATGTAAAGATCCATAAGTAAAAGCGGTATCGCGAGTGCTAATCCGCTTGGTTCAACGCTTGCGCAAAAGGCATTGATTCCGATCAAAATTGGAAACGAAACGATTGCACCTAAGGCTCGAAAACGAGGAAAAAGAAGTAAAAGACCGCCGAGAATTTCGCCGATACCGACTAAGGGCATCAACCAAGAAATTTCGACAAATGCGGCAAAATCCTTTTGCATTTCAGGATTCATTTGTTCGGGCATGGGCATGTATTCTAAGAATTTGTTTAAGCCGCCGTTCAAGAACATGAGACCTAAAATCCAAGCTGCTGCAAGTGTTGTGATTTTTTTCATGGTTATTATTTTCTGAATGCTAACGTAGTGATTATCGATTAAGAATACATCTCATTATTGTAAAAAAATAAAAAAAGTAATGCCAAATTCACGGGATATTCTTATTGGCTTATTTTTCTTAATTAAGAATACCTGTTTAGCGTTTTTAACGCTTACTAAATTACGAAACGCTTGAGAACTAGGTTACGGGTTTTCCGTAAATTTTGAGGAAAATTTCGGCAATGAAAACGCGAGGTGGAAATTTGAGTTTTCAAGCGCGGGAATGAACCAGTGTCGACGGCGATTCGATTTAGAGAACCGCAGTCTGCCTTGTTTTGTGGTCGGTTGTGGACGTTTGTGGCTGCTTGTGGTGAACCGTAGAAAACCGTCGTCAGCTACCACTTATCTGACAATACGGAATTTAACCGAAACGATTTTACGGGTTTTCCGTAAATTTTGAGGAAAATTTCGGTAGCGAAAACGCGAGGTGGATATTTGGGTTTTCAAGCGTGGGAATGAACCATTGTCGACGGCGATTCGTTGTAGAAAACCGCAGTCTGCCTTGGTTTGTGGTCGGTTGTGGGTGTTGCGATTGCTTCTGGCTGATTGTGATCTCTGCTGCTGAGTTGTTTAGAACGGTAGAAAACCTTCCTTGCGTGCTAGTTATCTGGCTTTTCAAGGAGTGACGACTACACTTCGTTGTAGAGAACCGCGGTGTTCCTCAGGTTGTGGCTCGACGTAATGTGTTGTGGCTGCTTGTGGTGAACCGTAGAAAACCGTCGTCAACTACCACTTATCTGACAGTACGGAATTTATCCGAAACGATTTTACGGGTTTTCCGTAAATTTTGAGGAAAATTTCGGTAGCGAAAACGCGAGGTGAATATTTGGGTTTTCAAGCGTGGGAATGAACCAGTATCGACGGCGATTCGTTGTAGAAAACCGCAGTCTGCCTTGGTTTGTGGTCGGTTGTGGCCGTTTTTGGCTGCTTGTGGTGAACCGTAGAAAACCGTCGTCAACTACCACTTATCTGACAGTACGGAATTTATCCGAAACGATTT
>NZ_JAIXYH010000067.1 GCF_027490375.1 Flavobacterium sp. | reverse complement strand
TAGCTATCGGAAGCGAAAGAAGTGAAAAAATCCCTCCATGTGGAATTGGAGTAAAACCTTTGTGAACTCTGTGCCTATGTGGTCTGCCGAATTAGGATAAAAAAAGTGAAAGATGCGAATTCCGATAGCTATCGGAAGCGAAAGAAGTGAAAAAATCCCTCCATGTGGAATTGGAGTAAAACCTTTGTGAACTCTGTGCCTATGTGGTCCACCGAAATTATGTTGTAATAAGCGAAAAAAGTGAATCCGTATAGCTATTGGAAGTGAAAAAATGGAAAAAATTGAAAAAAATTGAAAGAATCAAAAGAAGTAAAAAAGATATAAAAACTCTTTGTTACCTCTGTGCCTATGTGGGTCCACCGAAAATATGTTGTAGAAAGCGAATTCCGATAGCTATTGGAAGTGAAAAAATGGAAAAAATGAAAATGAAAAAGTTTCTTCTTTGCGTCCTTTGCGGACATCTTCGCGTTCTTTGCGGTTAAGCTGACCACTCGCTCAGGTACCAACGATACGTAATGTGTTGAACTCATCAATTCAGATAGCTATCGCAATTAGCTTAAAAAGCAATACAATGTTCTACGAAGTTTTCCACGAAGGAGACGATGTTTTGCTATAAACAAGATAAAGCACCAGTTTTTTGCGGGCTTAATGAAATTGTAAGCATTTTCAGTTCGTGCTCAACGATCAGAATGGAATTAAATTTGTTTAGTAGCCAAGAGGTTCTCGGCTGGTATGGCGTATTCGAAGAATTCTAATTTCCTTTTTTTCTAGATTTATTTGCTAACTTACTCTGTAGCTAAATACAATAACGGCTCTAAAGTTATCATCAAGCGGCCATTTTAATTTATCCGATTCACAAGTTAGCGGATTCTGTTTGATTTGATTTATTCGTTCAAGAATTGCTTTTTTTACAATTTTGGGCGCCTGCTTGCTTTGTTGTTCTAAATAGGATAATATTTCTTTAAATTGCTTTAATGCTTAAATATCCCAAACAACTTTTAGAGAGCCTGCTTTTACCATTTAGCAATTTCTTTCAAAGCTTCTTTATGGGATACAGCATTGCCGTTATCAATTCTTGTAACAGCTTCATTAAGTTCTTTGTTATATTGCTTTCTGCTCATTCTTTTAGGTTCATTATCAACTTGTATTAAGCTCTTAATCATTTCAAGAACAAGAGCTTGCTGTTTCGTTGACAGCATTGGATGATAGTCTTCTACTTGCTTTTTAATCGCAGTTGTAGTCATAACAGATGCATTTAGCTTTAGTAAATTTACGAAATTCCGAGCACCAAACATGGGTGTATTTTTTGCTCTCAAATGTTTACAATCAGGTTTTAGTTTTGTTACCATTAATCACTCCGCTATTCGATTTTTGATTTCCCGCATATTGTTTGAAGTTAAGGCGTTACAAACCAATTTTCTTTTACGTAAAATTAAAATACGTTATTTCCACCAAACGTTAGCAACGATTTTCGTCGCGCGGATGGCAGCGGCAGCTCAAACAAAAAGCAGCTTGACTGAAACGTGCTGTAGTGGCAATCTAAAAGTTAAAGAACTTTGTTTGCAAGACTTATACATGAACTGAAGGGAAATAACCTAAAACCTACTCTTCAAGAGTTTTAAACTCTTGAAGAGTAGGTTGATTTTTTTCTTTTAGAACGTCTTGTCCTAGCACGGATGGAAGCGGCAGCCCGTAAGAAAAATACGGTATTGTGAAACGGTTGGTGAGGGCGACCCCAGAAGCCCGATGCCTGCCGATTGAACAAACCGTATTTTTTGCGGACTACAGCGAACAGCCGGATTAGCTTCTAAAAATCATAAATAAGCAGCTCTTTATTTGGCTGTTTTCTTGTTCTTACGAACGGTAGATTTTGTCGTATAAATCGCGGTAGAGTTCTAGCACCGCTTTTCTTTTGAGTTTCATCGTGGGTGTTAAGTGTCCGCCGTCGATGCTCCATACTTCTGGCGTGAGCTCAAAACGTTTGATTTTTTCCCAATTGCCAAAACGCTCGTTGATACCTTCGATTTCCTGGTCGATGCGGGCAATAACTTTCTCGTTTTTAATGAGTTCCTTATTGTCCTCGGAGAGTTCGATCTGGTGCAATTTTGCCCATTCGCGGACGAAAACAAAATTGGGTTGTACAAAAGCTGCGGGCATTTTCTCGCCGTCGCCAATTACCATAATGTTTTCGATGAAACGCGACTGTTTCATGGCGTTTTCCAACAACTGCGGCGCGATATATTTTCCGCCACTGGTTTTAAACATTTCCTTCTTGCGGTCGGTGATTTTCAGGAAGCCATCGGCATCTATCATTCCGATGTCGCCTGTGTGGAAATAGCCGTCTTTCAAAACCTCCGCTGTCTTTTCCGGATCTTTATAGTAGCCGAGCATGATGTTCGGACCCTTGCACAAAATTTCGCCATCTTCGGCAATTTTCACCTCCACGTTATCGATGACACGTCCGACCGTTCCAATTCTAAAACCGCCGTTACGTTGGTCGTTTACCGCAATTACTGGCGAAGTTTCCGATAAGCCGTAGCCTTCCATAACGGGTATTTGCGCAGCTGCAAAAACACGTGCTAAACGCGGTTGCAAGGCTGCACTTCCCGAGACAATCAGTTCCAAATTGCCGCCTAAACCTGCCTTCCATTTACTGAAAATCAGTTTGCGGGCAATGCTTAATTGAAACTCGTACCAGGCGCCGTTTTTTCCGTACGGTTCGTAACGCAAGCCTAAATCGATTGCCCAAAAGAAGAGTTTTTTCTTGATGCCAGTGAGTTCCGAACCTTTGGCGTAAATCGAGTCGTACACTTTTTCGATGAGTCGCGGTACTGCCGTCATTACCGTAGGTTGTACTTCTTTTAAATTGGCGCTCAGTTGCTCGATTGATTCCGCAAAATAAATACTCACGCTGTAATATTGGTAGATGTACACCACCATACGCTCGTAAATGTGGCAAATGGGTAAAAACGAGAGTGCGCGCGATTTGCCGGCTGCGAACGGAATACGCTTTTCGGAATCGAGTACGTTCGACGCAATATTGCGATGCGAGAGCATTACACCTTTTGGTTTTCCGGTTGTTCCCGAGGTGTAAATGATTGTAGCCAGATCGTCGGTTTTTACCGAGTTTTTGCGGATTTCTACTTCCGCCTGTAGCTCAGTGCTAGCGCCTAAAGCCAAAAATTGTTCCCAAGTATGGCAACCTGATATCGTATCGAAGCTGTAAATTTCCTTCAAATTCGGAATTTGATCACGCACCTTCATCAGTTTGTCGTACACCACCTGATCCGAAACAAAGCAATGCGTCGCTTCGCTGTGGTTTAGGATGTATTCGTAGTCTTCCTCGCCAATTGTTGGATACACAGGAACGTTTTGCGCAGCGATTTGCAAAACACCAATATCTAAAATATGCCACTCCGTTCGATTCGTTGAACTTATCACGGCTATTTTATCGTTGGGTTTTACACCTAAAGCGAGTAGGGCACGTGACGCCTGATTGGCTAAATCCACGTATTCCTGAGTGCTGGTTTTAATCCACTTACCGTTTTTCTTAGACACTAGTGCGTCTGAAATAGGTAATTTTTCGAGTTGGTGGTAGGGGAAATCAAATAAACGTGTAATCGACGTCATGTTTTGTGCTTTATGCGGCAAATTAACTATTAAAATACTTTTTCGCAATATTGCTAAAAAAATATGCGCCTAAATTTCAATTGAATTAGTTTTGCAGCAGATTTTTTAACAATGTGGAAAAATAAGAATTGGAGTCGTTTTCGAGGCGATGAATACGCAGTTTTGTTTTATCGAATCGGATTGGCTTTTGTCATGTACCAAGTGTGCCGACTATTCTTTTATATATATAATGCTGATTTAATTGAAGTTAGCGGTGTTTCCGAATATTTTCATCTGGCATATCACGGTTTAGCTTTCGATACTACAGCAATTTTATACTTAAACGGATTATTTATTTTACTCGCCGTTTTGCCGTTGCCGCAAACTAGAACTTTAACATATCAAAAAGTGCTAAAAATCCTCTATTTTGTCACAAACGGAGTAGGTTTGGCGCTAAATTGCATTGATTTTATCTATTATCGTTTCAATTTCGGACGATCAACAAGCGCTATAACCGATTCCATTGCGCACGAATCCAATAAATTATTGCTGTTTGCCAATTTCGCTTTGAACTATTGGCACGTTTTTATACTGTTTACTGCTCTGTTGCTAATTTGGATCAAACTATACGGTATTTTTCGTTTGCCATTCGACAAGCTGCGCTTTACGGTGCCTTATTTTGTGTTTTCATTGCTGTCGATGCTTGCGATTGTTATTCTAGCCATAGGAGGTATTCGCGGCGATTTCAAGAAAAGTACGCGACCCATAAATTTGGTTGATGCTAACCGCTACGTGCGTGTTGCTGCTCAAGCCGATATCGTGCTTAACACGCCTTTCGCCGTTTTTAGAACTTTGTTTGCGAATAGTTTTAAAAAGGTAAACTTTGTTTCGAAAAGTGAAATCGATTCGTTAGTAAAGCCTTACAAGCAGTACAAAAACAATCCCAAAACGCGTCCGAACATCGTGATCCTAATATTAGAAAGTAACGGAAAAGAGTATTTTGGTTCTTTCAACAAAGAAATGGGCATTAAAAATCACATAAGTTATACGCCCTTTGTGGATTCGCTCGCGCAGCACAGTCGCATTTACACGAATGCGTACGCCAACGGTTATAAGAGTATCCACGCTATGTCGTCGGTTTTGGCGGGAATTCCGTCGTTTAAAGATGCGTTTACATCTTCGCCTTATCCGAAACAGCCCACCGAGTCGCTAGTCTCGGTTTTGGAATCGCTCGGTTACAACACGTCGTTTTTCCACGGCGCTCCAAACGGTTCTATGGGATTTCTGGGCTACGGAAATATTTTGGGTTTCGATGCCTATTACGGAAAGAACGAATACAATAACGACGCCGATTTCGATGGTGTTTGGGGAATTTGGGACGAACCGTTTTTCCAGTATTTCAATAAAACCATAAGCCAATTTAAACAGCCGTTTTTTACGACTTTGTTTTCCGTTTCCTCGCACGAACCGTATAAAGTTCCAGAAAAATATGAAGGGAAATTTCCGAAAGGCAACGTTAACATGCATCAATGTATGGGCTACACCGATTATGCCTTGAAGCAATTCTTCGCGCAAGCCAAAAAGCAACCGTGGTTTGAGAACACTATTTTTGTTTTGGTTGGCGATCACGGAAACACCATTTTTTACGACGAATACAAAAAGGAAGCAAACAAAAATGCAGTAGCGTTGCTGTTTTACGCGCCAAAGTACAATTTGAAAGGTGCCGACAATCGGTGGGCGCAGCAAATTGATATTTACCCAACAATACTCGATTTAATTGGATACGACAAGCCGTTTCGCAGCTGGGGACGCAGTTTGTTGAGCGATAACGAGATTTCGCCTTTCGTTATTCGTTACAGCAGCAACAACTACATGCTGTTTGCCGACGGCTACATTTGTATTTTCGACGGACGAAAAGCTGTAGGTTTTTATAAAGATACCGACCGTGGTTTAACCCAAAACCTGATTGCCCAGCGAAACGCTACCATGAACCAGATCGAGCGCCGTTGCAAAGCCTTAATTCAAGATTACATGCAGCGCATTATGGATCGAAAATTGGGAGGGATTGGGCGAAATTCTATAAATTAAAGCCAATTCAGAATCAGTTTTTACCTGAGTTTTTTGATTTTTTGGGTGTGCCGGCGCCAACGTACTTTAACCTTCAATTCGTAACGGCTCCGCTAAACAATCGTTGAGCGTATCAAAGCAGCGCCGTCGCGTGCTCCACTGTATCTTTTAGGCGAAACGGTACTGGAAATTCCGTAACGCCTAAAAGGATGTCGTTGCGCCCGCTCACACGAAAATCGTTGACCGAACATCAGTTACTCAAATACGTATCATAATTCTCCGGCGTGACCACCACCAACTCATGATTCGGATACGACGAGGTGAAATTTTTCGGAAAACGCACCTTTTTATTTGAATTCCATTTGATTTCAAATGCCGTAATTAGTCCGTCGGCTTCCTCAATGTAGTCGATTTCTTGTTGTTCTTTTGTGCGCCAGAAATACGGTGAAACAAAATTGTTTTGGTAAGCATTGTATTTCTTGCGCTCGGCAATAAAGTAGTTTTCAAACAAGGCTCCAATGTCGGCGCGGTTTACGGCCAACTGGAAATTGTTAATCACCGCATTTCGAATGCCGTTGTCGTAGAAGTAAATCTTTTTCGAAAGTTTTAATTCATTTCGGGCATTTCGCGCAAAAGAAGGTAACCTGAAAACAATGAACGTTTTTTCTAGTAATCCAATATACGTTTCGACCGTTTTGCTGTCTAATCCAACGAGCTTTCCCAATTCGTTATACGACACTTCTGAACCGATTTGCAAAGCCAATGCCTGCAAGAGTTTTACCAATTTCTCGGGCTTTTTCAACGAATCAATCATCAAAACATCTTTAAATAAGTAGCTGTCGGCCAATTGTTTCAACACCAAACGTTGGTCGTCGGTGTTAGAAACTACTTCGGGATAACAGCCGTAGATCAATCTGTTTTGAAGCATTCGTTTCTCTTCTAAAATGCCGTGATGATTTCTAAGTTCGTTGAACGCGAGCGGAAAAAGCTGACACTCAATCTTGCGTCCGGTCAACGATTCATACGTTTTATTTTGTAAGTCAAAAGCCGATGATCCCGTAGCAATGAGTTTAACCTCAGGATAGTTTTCGTGAATTAGTTTTAATCCAATACCAATATTCGCAATCCGTTGTGCTTCGTCTATCACAACAAACTTCGAAGCTCCCAATATACTTTTGATTTGCGTTGAAGTAGGCTTTTCAAAAATCTGTTGAATGTCGTATTCGTCGGCATTAAGCCACAGCGCACTCTCGTAACTGCTACTTAATTCCTTAAGCAAAGTCGTTTTTCCGGTTTGTCGAGCGCCAAGTAAAATCAATACTTTTCCTTTGTTGAGGAATTTTGAAATCACCGCAGTTAATTCTCTGGCTATCATAACGTAAAGTAAAGTTCGCTGCAGTCAAAAGTAGTTCTTTTTCGGATTCAATTCCAAAAAAGTAATGCTTTTTTTGGATTCTATTCCAAAAAAGTAATGCTTTTTTTGGATTCTATTCCAAAAAAGTTACTTTTTTTAAGGATTCTATTCCGAAAAAGTTGTGTTTTTTGGGTGTGCTGGCGCCAACGTACTTTAACCTTCAATTCGTAACTGCTCCGCAAAACAATCGTTGAGGGTATCAAAGCAGCGCCGTCGCGTGCTCCACTGTATCTTTTAGGCGAAACGGTACTGGAAATTCCGTAACGCCTAAAAGGATGCCGTTGCGCCCGCTCACACGGAAATCGACTTCACAAAAAAACCTACTTCTCGGATTCAATACCAAAAAAGTCGTTTATGAATTTCTAGAGCAAAAAAACTGGGAATGCAATAGAGCGAAATTCTCAAGCAATATTCATCTAACGAACCATCACTCAAACAGTTCGGCCAGCGAGAACGTGTTCACTAATTTGTTGTTGTTAGTGAAACTAAAATTCTCTCCGCCGTACACAATAGTTAGCGGACTCGTTTCTTTCGAGTAGCTTTTAAACAAATTCAAGTTCCTAAACCAATTTTCTTGAAAAGTTTGACCCGATTTAATTTCGATCGGAAAAAGGTTGAGTCCTTTCTCAATTAACAAATCAATCTCAACACCCGCTTGCGAACGCCAATAGAACAATTTGTAAGGCTTCAACCGATAACTATTAAACTTTACACATTGGCTGATTATAAAATTTTCAAAAATCGCGCCTTTTAACGGATGATTTTCGAGTTGATTTAGCGTGTTTATGTCAAGCAAACTGCAAATGATGCCCGTATCAACCAGATAAAGTTTCGGTTTTTTAGTAATTCGTTTACCGAAATTAGCATAATACGGTGGCAGTAAATAAATAACTCCTGCGACTTCCAAATAACTTACCCAACTTTTCAATGTTTTCGAATCAATGTCTAGTTCGTTTGCCCATTTCAAAGCGTTAAATTCTTGGCCAACTCTTGACGCAATGAGCTTTATAAAATTTTGAAATAAGTTAATATCTCTAATGTTTACCAATTGCCTGATATCTTTTTCAATCACACTTTGAATGTAACTTTGGTAAAATAAAACAGGATCAATAGGCGTGTCTTTCCAAACTTCTGCAAAACCACCCTTAAAAATATGTTCCCAAACCGTAAAATTTTTAAAGTTTGGAATTTCGTCATAACTTAGTGGGTACATGTTAATGTAGCCAATTCGCCCAGCTAAACTTTGGGTAATTTTTTCGTTAAGTAAAAAATTGCTACTTCCGGAAATCACGTATTTGCCTTTTGCCGAAGTATTGTCTAAAATTTCTTGTAAATAATTGAATAATTCTGGCATACGTTGCAACTCGTCATAAATTACACCCTTATTATCTTTGGTTAAAAACGCTGTAGGATCACTTTTAACCAACTGATATAACCCAATATTTTCGAAATTGTAGTATTGATAGTCTGAAAAAAACGATTTGCAAAGTGTCGTTTTCCCACTTTGTCTAACACCCATAACCGCAACTGCCCGAAACATTTGAGCTGTTTTTTTAAGCTTTTCTTCTATTTTTCGTTCAAATTCCATAAAGCAAAAGTATGTATTTTCGGAATTTAATTCCTAAAATACACACTATAATTCTATCTTAATTTGTGCAAATTCGGAATTCAATTCCGAAAATACACATTTTTTTGATCTAAAACGTATGTAAATTCGGAATTCAGTTCCAGATTTACACATATTAATGCTTGTACAAATTGCAATTTTATGCATGCTTTAGGGAGAAATCATTCAAACTCTAAGAGATAAACTCTTTTATTGGATCTACAAAAAAAGCCTTATTTACCTGTTTTCAATCCATTTCCGTGCGTTTACAAACGCTTCTAACCACGGCGTCGCTTCTTTTGGATCGTTCGGATAATGCGCCCAGTTCCAACCAAAAATCGAACGTTCAATGTGGGGCATCATAACCAAATGTCTGCCGTCTTTACTCGCTAACATGGCCGTATTAAAGTCGGAACCATTCGGATTTGCCGGATACTCCGCATAAGCATATTTCGAAACAATGTGGTACTGCGATTCGTCGCCCGGAAGTTCAAACCTACCTTCGCCGTGCGAAACCCAAACGCCCAAGGTACTTCCCGCTAAGCTGCCTAACATCACGCTGTTGTTCGGCAGTATTTCTACCGACGTAAATATGCTTTCGTGTTTGCGCGATACGTTGTGCTTCATCTTTCCGTGAACCGGAAGCTCCGGATGTATTACTTCCAATTCCATTAAAAGCTGACACCCATTGCAAATGCCTACCGAAAGCGTGTCTGGACGTGCATAAAAATCAGACAGGGCTTTTTGCGCCTTTTCGTTGTATTTAAACGAGCCAGCCCAACCTTTTGCGCTTCCCAAAACATCTGAGTTTGAGAAACCGCCCACAGCTCCAATGAATTGAACGTCTGATAAATCGATCCGACCCGTAATTAAATCCGTCATGTGAATGTCGATTACATCGAAACCGGCCAAGTACATCGCATGTGCCATTTCGCGTTCCGAATTCGAACCTTGCTCCCGAATTACTGCTGCTTTCGGTCGGTTGCTTACCTGCACATCGGATGCTTGCGTGTACGAGTTTGGAAAACAGTATTTCAACGCTTGTTTGTCGAATTGTTCCGCACGAACCTCGGCCATTCCATTGGCTGTTTGCAAACGATCAAACAAGTACGAAGTGTTGTTCCATAACTTGCGATACGATTTTACATCTAATTTCAAATCATTTATAATCAATGATTCAGAGTTTATAACCTCGCCAATACGTTCAAATGAAATGTGGTGCTTTTGAAGGATGTATTCTAAGGCCGTATCGTTGGTTGCTTGTACCACAACAGCGGCATTTTCTGCAAATAGTTTGGTGGTGAAATCGGCTTGTGGGTCGATTTTAGTTAAATCGATTGTGGCGCCTATGTTTGTGCTGGCAAAGCAGAGTTCGAGTAAGGTTGTTACCAAACCGCCGCCGCTGACGTCGTGTCCGGCGCAAACTGCTTCTGCGCGGATTGCTTCTTGTAAGGCAGTAAATGCACTTTTGAAATACGCTGCATCGGCAACGTCGGGTGCCGTAGTTCCGATGGCATTTCGTGTTTGCGCAAACGCCGAACCACCGAGTTGTAAGTTTGAAGCCGACAAGTTTATATAATACACACTGCCTTTTCCGGCTTTAAAAACCGGATCGATGGTTTTGGTAAAATCGTCGGTGTGTGCTGCTGCAGAAATAATAACGGTTCCTGGAGAAAGTACGTCGCCGTCCGCATATTTTTGCTTCATCGACAAGCTGTCTTTTCCCGTTGGAATGTTGATGCCTAGTGCAATCGCAAACTCTGAACAAGCGGCTACCGCATCGTATAACCGTGCGTCTTCACTCGGATTTTTGCACGGCCACATCCAATTGGCACTCAGTGATACGCTTTGAATTCCGTCTTTTAATGGTGCCCAAACTAAATTGGTTAAAGCTTCGGCAATGGCGAGTCGGCTGCCTTTTGCGGCATCGATTAAAGCCGGGATAGGAGCGTGGCCAATACTGTTTGCGATACCGTGCGTTCCTTGGAAATCGAGTGCCGAAATTCCGAGATTACTCAACGGCAGTTGCAATTCACCAACGCATTGTTGTTTGGCTACACGTCCGCCAACGCAACGGTCGACTTTATTCGTTAACCAATCTTTTGACGCAACGGCTTCGAGTTGAATAACTTGCTTGATGTAGTTTTCAACCTCCTTATTATCGTAGGTGATTTCGGCAAAATTTGCTGGTTTGCGCTCGTCGGTTAATACGGTTTTTGGTGCGCTACCAAACATATCGTGCAAATCGAAATCCATGGGTTTTTCGCCGGTTTTTTTCGATTCGATCACAAATTTGTGGTCGTTAGTAACTCTACCGACTTCGTAAAACGGTGCACGTTCGCGTTCGGAAACACGTTGTAATAGCGCTTTATCGTTTTGTTTGATCACCAATCCCATTCGTTCTTGGGATTCGTTACCAATTATTTCTTTTGCAGAAAGCGACGGATCGCCAACAGGTAAAGCATCTAAATTTATGTGTCCGCCGGTAGCTTCGATGAGTTCCGACAAGCAGTTCAAGTGTCCGCCGGCTCCGTGGTCGTGAATAGAAACAATCGGATTTTCATCTGTTTCCACTAGTGCACGAATGGCGTTTGCCGCACGTTTTTGCATCTCGGGATTCGAGCGTTGAATGGCATTGAGTTCGATACCGCTGCTAAATGCGCCCGTATCGGCTGAGGAAACGGCTGCACCGCCCATACCGATTCGGTAGTTATCGCCGCCTAAAACCACAATGGCATCGCCGTTTTCGGGTTGTTTTTTCAAGGCTTGCGCGCGTTTTCCGTAGCCAACGCCGCCGGCTTGCATGATTACTTTGTCGTAACCTAAACGGGTGTTTTGCTCGCTGTGTTCGAAAGTAAATAACGAACCGTTGATGAGCGGTTGTCCGAATTTATTACCGAAATCGGATGCGCCGTTTGAAGCTTTTATCAAGATATCTACTGGCGTTTGATACAGCCATTTACGCGCTGGAAATGCATTATCGTTAAAGTAATTTTCGCGTTCGAGGCGTGGATAAGCGGTCATGTAAACGGCACTTCCTGTTAACGGAATAGCTCCTTGTCCGCCGGCTAAACGGTCGCGAATTTCGCCGCCTGATCCGGTTGCTGCGCCGTTAAACGGTTCGACCGTGGTCGGGAAATTGTGCGTTTCGGCTTTGATAGACAAAACGCTTTCGAATTCGGATTTGGTGTAAAAGTCGGGCTTGTCTGGACTTTTCGGCGCGAATTGTTCTACGACCGGACCTGCGGTAAATGCCACGTTGTCTTTGTATGCCGAAACAATTTTATTCGGATTTGCTGCCGAGGTTTTTTTGATGAGTTTGAACAAGCTTTCCGGTTGTTCTTGCCCGTCGATTACAAAAGTACCGTTAAATATTTTGTGGCGGCAGTGTTCGGAGTTTACTTGTGAAAAGCCGAATATCTCGGAGTCGGTTAGTGGCCGACCTAATTTTGTGGATAGATTTTCGAGGTATTGCACTTCATCATCGCTTAGTGCCAAGCCTTCTTGTTTGTTGTAATCCTCGATATCGCTGATGTTTTGAATAGCTTCGGGTTCGATTTTGCTTTGGAAGATTTCTTGCGTGAGGTTTTCGAACTTTTGCGACAGCATCGGGTCGAAACTCTGGTTGGCAGTAAACGGACTAAACATTTCGATGCGTTGAATGCCGCTGATTTGCATGTTTTGTGTGATTTCGACGGCGTTGGTGCTCCAGGGCGTTACCATGGATGCGCGTGGACCCACGAAAGTGCCCAATACGGTGTCGGAATCGATGCGTTGTGCGTTGCCGAAAAGCCAGTTGAGTTTTGAGATGTCGGTTGCAGAAAGTTCTTGAAAAGGCGCGTCAACAGCGAATAGTTGTTCATTCGCGTTTCGGAAGAAGTGAATCATAAAGCGGTTGTGTTGTTGCGCACAAAAGTACGTATTCGATTGCCAAATAGCAATTCGTAAATGTCTTTATTGAACGGATATTTGTGCACGATTTTCGGTAACGATTGCCCGCGCTAAGGATTGCAGTGGAAACCCCGTGAAGTTTGTTGGCTGTGCGCGGCAGTTGGTATTGGCGACTAAAAGAAGCCCATACCGACGCTCCGCAAACGCCAACGAACGAGCGGGTTGAAACGAAAAGCCTGACGGCGGCTAGTAAGCGATCGTCAGGCTTAGTGATTTTAGGAGCCGCGGGAGCGCCCAAATAGTTGAAAACCTGAGTTCGATTAAAAATCTTTGTCAGATCGCTTGAAATTTGCGAATTGTGAAATCAAATAGCAATGAAAAGGAATCGCTTTCACGCTAAACAGATAAACAGCTGCCTACTTCGTTAGATTTTTTTGCGATACTACAGTATCCCAAAAGAAATCCGCCTTGTAATCAAGTATTTATCTGTTTTCTGACCGCAATTTTTAAATCGAACTCAGGTTGAAATTTAGTTTTTTACAAACTGTACTTCGGCAATTAGTTTTACCTCTTCGCTAACCAAAACACCACCGGTTTCGAGGGCGGCGTTCCAGGTGAGGCCGAAGTCTTTGCGGTTGATGACCCCGTGAATGGCCAAACCAATTTTGGTATTGCCCCATGGGTCTTTCATTTCTTCGCTGATTTCGACTTGCAGGTCGATTTCTTTGCTTGTGCCTTTAATTTCGAGTTTTCCGCTTACGATATAATTTTCGTCGGACAATGCTTTGATGGCAGTTGACGTGAAATTTAAGCTTGGAAATTGTGCGGCGTCGAAGAAATCGGCTCCTTTTAAGTGTGCATCGCGATCGGTATTTCCGGTATCTATGCTTTCGATTTGTGCGCTGAAGCTGATGTGGGCTGTTTCGAAATCTTCTGTAGCGTTTTCGATACTTGCAGAAATATCTTTAAAACGTCCGGAAACATTAGTAACCATCATGTGTTTCACTTTGAAACCTACTTCAGAATGCGTTGGATCAATCGTCCATTTTGTAGTACTCATAACTTATTTATTTAGCTGTTTAATTGCATTGGAACTTCCATCAATAAAATTTGGGTATCGTTTTCGGTAGTTGTAATTTCAAAACTATCGATGTCCCAGATCCCGTAACCGTCGCGGGTTTCGAGTTCTTGCTCGTTTACTTTAGCTCGGCCATTGATGATAAAAACGTACACGCCGTTTCCTTTTAATTTGAGGTTGTATGTTGTTTTTTGGTTGGCATCGAACGTACCTAGGTGAAACCAGGCGTCTTGGTGAATCCACACGCCGGCGTCGTTCGGATCGGGTGATAGCACTTGTTGGAACGCATTGTGTTCGGCGTTATCGGAGATTTTTATCTGGTCGTAACGCGGTTCTACGTTTCGTTTGTTTGGATACACCCAAATTTGAAGCAGTTTGGTTTCTTCTTTTTGCTTGTCGTTGTGTTCGCTGTGGAAAACACCTGTTCCGGCACTCATTACCTGAATTTCGCCGTTTTCGATGACAGCGGTATTTCCAAGCGAATCTTTGTGACGCAGGGCGCCTTCGAGCGGAATGGTAATGATTTCCATATTGTCGTGCGGGTGTGTTCCGAAGCCGGTTCCGCCAGCGATGGTGTCATCATTCAAAACTCGGAGTACGCCGAAGTTCATGCGATCGGGATTGTAATAGTTGGCAAAACTAAAGGTGTGTTTTGCGTTTAGCCAGCCGTGGTTAGCGCCACCTCTGGTGTTTGCTTTGTGTAAAACGGAGTTTGTCATAATTTTTGAATTAGTGTGAGGCAGATGATTGAATCCAACCGGAGTGGTTTCGGGTTTGCTTGCAACTTTTGCAGTTGTACTTCCGGCCGCTCCGATTAGTATCGAGCCGAGAATACTTTTTTTGAGGAAATCTTTTCGGTTCATCTGTGTTGTAATCTTTTAATTAACGAAGCAAAGTTACGTTGGCACACAAGCCAAAAGCATTGACCTAGATTAAGAAATCACGTTAAAATGGCGTTAATGGAATGGGGGAGTTTTGGTATTCGCGTGTGGAAAAGGAGTAGGGGAGTTAGGGTTTTTTTTGATTTTTTGTTGTGGTTTTGATGGAGGGAAATACTTACTTAAATAAATGATAGTGAATATATTAGTTTGGGTAATATTGCAATATTACAAATGAAAAAATACAAATCCGAGAATCGTCTTTTGCAAGATTTTAAAACTGAAAAATTTGAATTAAACAGGGAATTAGATTGTCTGCAATATTCCTGGTTTTTCAAGGCTAAAACAGCGTATGGGAGTTAGTGATTTATGGGATTTTGTTGGTGAAATTTACTCGAGGTTATAATGGTCTAAATATTTTATTTACAGTAAATTACAATTGGTAATATTGCAATATTACAAAATGAAAAATACAAATCCGGCAATTCTCTTTATCTAGAATTTTATCAAAGACAATTTAGTCTAATTTGCTTTCTTGTCGTTTCGGATTTTAGAGAGAAACTCGGGAGAAATTCCGAGGTAGGAAGCGATGTAATGTTGCGGTACGCGCTGTGGAATGTTGGGAAACTGTCTTAGAAAAGCGGCGTAATTTTCGGCAGCGGTAAAAGCAATGTTGTTTACGAGTCGGTTTTGAGTGGAAGCCAAATGGTTTTGTACCATAATTCGGAAAACGCGCTCGAATTTTGGAAGTTGCTCTAGTAGTGCTTCTTTGGCTTCGTAATCGATTTGCAACAGTTCGGTATCTTCGATGAGCTGGATGTTAAATCGCGAGGGTGTTTTTTTGTAGAAGCTCGCAATGTCGCCCAGCCAGTAATCTTCAACGGCAAAGAGTAGCGTAATGTCGTGTCCGTTGGCGTCGGTATAGAACGTTCGCGCACAGCCTTTGATGATGTACGATTCGTGTTTACATATTTCGCCTTGTTGGAGTAAAATCGATTTCTTTTTGAACTTTTGATAGTTGAGAAAGCTATGAAAGATTTCTAATTCTTCTTCAGAAAAAGGCATGCAACGCTGCAGGAACGCATCGATTTCTGCATAGCGATTTTCATTGACGCTCGCTTTCTTCATGGGAGTGATTTAGCTGAGTGCTTCGTTGATTTCGTTCATCAACAAGCCGCTACCACCGCCGTAATGCGGAATTACTTTGATGTGCGGATATTCACTTAAAATCCGTTCTTTGATTTTAAGTTCTTCTTCAGCGGTTAAGCCAGCGGAAAGTAACACCAAGTTAACCTGATCGATTCGGTTATCGTCAACGAGCTCGTCGAAGGTATCGGCAGCAGTTCCCGTAAACGCCTCATTTTGGTTAATCAGACGCATCAGTACTGCTTTTATTTCTTGGTGTTTACCAATCACGGCAATATGAATCGGCATTGGCAATTTTTTAGGCAATGTAAGCTTTTTCTTGGAAAAGTAGTGTTGATTCCTCCTGTTTTTTAATGGTCTAAATTTTGTAACTAATTCATAACATTAAGCTTGGACTATTTCACTGGGTTCCGCTTTCTTGAAAAACTGCCAAGCTATTGAAAGTAGAATAGTTAACGCAGCACCGATGAAGTTCAACCACAAATACCCCAGTAGTTCTTTTCCGCTCGGGTAAATGTGTATCGTATAGTAGTAAATTACGAAAATAGTACACTGCGAAACAACAGCGGCTACAAAAACTGCTTGTGCTTTTACGTATTTGATGTAAAAACCAACTAGAAATATGCCCAAAACCG
Source organism: Flavobacterium sp. (assembly GCF_027490375.1). GTDB lineage: Bacteria > Bacteroidota > Bacteroidia > Flavobacteriales > Flavobacteriaceae > Flavobacterium. The sequence goes on along the minus strand of NZ_JAIXYH010000067.1, from coordinate 4,228 downwards.
TTCCGTAAAATATAGATCCAATGATATTTACCAGCTGAATTAAGTTCTCAAATAAATTCCCTACGCAGGCAATGGCTATCGAAAAAACACCCCATAATAGCGTGAAAAACCGACTCATAGTTACGTAGTGCTTTTCGGATTTTTCGCCTTTTACGTTTCTTTTATAAATATCGATTACCGTTGTTGAAGCCAAAGCACTGAGACCAGATGCGGTCGACGACATGGCCGCACATAGAATTACCGCCAACAGTAATCCGATGAAACCGATTGGTAGGTAGTTAAGAACAAAGTAGATAAAAATATAATCGGAGTCGTTCGTAATTGCCTTCTCATCGGCTTTTTTAATCAAGCTTTTCGCCGAGTCGCGCAACGCGTTTTCTTTTTCGGTGAGTACAAAAATTTGCTTTCGCAGAATTGGATTGCTGTTACCGTTATTTAACTGATTGTTGTAATCGAGCGTCACTTGCAAACGTTCGGCTTCCACCGTTTTTAAATCGGCTTCCAGCTTTTCGTAGTCTTTGTTGTACGAACTTGCTGCAACAACTTCTTTGTTGTGTGGATTGAAGTTCAGCGGAATTTCTTTAAACTGAAAAAACACGAAAACCATGACGCCCGTTAACAGAATAAAAAACTGCATCGGTACTTTTAAAAAGCCGTTCATGATTAAGCCCATCTGACTTTCGCGAACCGATTTTCCACTCAAATAACGTCCTACTTGCGACTGGTCGGTCCCGAAATAGGCAAGCATTAAAAACAAACCGCCAGTAACGCCGCTCCAGAAAGTGTATCGATTTTTAGGATCTACCGAAAAGTCGATGATCTCCATTTTGTGATTGGCACCGGCAATTTCAAGTGCATTTGAAAAACTAATGTCTTTAGGTAAACCGTCGATGATCAGGTAGAAAGCCACAAACATCCCCGACATGATAATGAACATTTGCTGCTTGTGTGTAACGTTTAGTGCTTTTGTTCCGCCAGTTACCGTATATATGATTACTAATAAACCGATGATTATGTTGAGTTGCGTCACGTTCCAACCGAGAATAGTGCTCAGAATAATTGCTGGTGCGTAGATCGTAATTCCGGTACCTAAGCCGCGTTGCACTAAAAATAGGATAGCCGCTAAAGAACGTGTCTTTTGGTCGAATCGTTTTTCAAGAAATTCGTAAGCGGTGTAAACTTTAAGTTTGTGGTAGAGTGGGATGAAGGTGTAGCAGATGATTACCATGGCCAGCGGTAGTCCAAAGTAAAATTGCACAAACCCCATTCCGTCGTTAAAGGCTTGACCGGGTGTGGAGAGAAAAGTAATTGCGCTCGCTTGCGTGGCCATAACCGAAACTCCCACAGTGTACCAAGGGGTTTCATTGTTGCCTAGAATGTAGTCTTCAACACTTTTTGTGCCACGCGTTTTCCACACTCCATAAACCACAATGAAGAAAAGCGTAACGATGAGTATAATCCAATCGAGTTGCTGCATTACTTATACAATTCCATGAGCATATAAAACAAAGCGAAGTAGCAAACATTCGCCAATAACATCCAGGTATATTTCTTTTTCCATTCCATAATTTGCTACTTTGAAACCGAAAGTAAATTAGCCAAAAGTTTGTAAGCGCCGGTTACGCCTTCTGGTAATTGTCGGAAAAAACTTATTCCGCAGTAAATGTAATGACCTTTACCGTAGGGTGCAATTAACAAACCGGATGTTTTTTGTGTTTCTCCTGTATCGGCCATACTCAAAACGGTTTGGTATTTTTCATCCCATTTTGAAGGAAAATAGAGGCCGCGTTCTTGCTTCCAATTCAAGAAATCGTTCTGCGTGAGTTTATTAGGTTTGTTGAGCGCTTTTGCCTGCGGATCGATAAAACTCACTGCCGAATCTTCTTCGGTAACTCGCTCTCTTCCTATGGTAAGCGGGTAAGGTGTAAAATCTTTCAAAACCAAATCGTCGAGCGTGTTGTATTGCACCAAAAGGGTTTTTCCCGATTGGACGAAATCGAGCAAAAGCGTATGAATACCTACCAAATCTTTATTCACATTGTAGGCGCGAATTCCCGTAATGATCGCATCGAAAGTACTAAGCGATTCTTTGGTAATTTTCTTAGGATCTAATACGACAATTTCTGTTTGTAATTGTTTTAGATATTCGGCTACTTCATCGCCAGCACCGGGAATGTAGCCTATTTTCTTGGCTGAAATATCAATATCGGCTACAACCAACTTGCAATGCGCTGGTGCAATGAGTTGTTGGTGGTAAATGTGGTCGAATTCTAAAGCGGTTCGGTGCAAAGCCGTTTCGTTGTTGTCGCCCACAACTGCGGTCAGCAAAACTGTATCGGCCGTTTTTTGTGGTGTAACTTCGAAAAAAACCGTTTGTTTTTGTCCGGTTTTCAAATCGCGCAAAGCAATAAATTCGGGAGTAACTTTCCAATTTTCAGGTGCTTGCAAGCGCACGGTTGTTTCCGAGAGATCGCTGCTGGGTATAACAGCTAATTCTATGCGTTGTTTTTTGCCTGCTTTTACTAAAAGTGATGTTTGTGCAAAGGCAACATCAAGCTGCGGACTCACCAATAAAGGTTGGAAAATCTCACCTTTCACATCGTCGGTAGTTTTAAATACTACTGGCGTTTTGATGCTAATTGTCTGATTTTCGATTCCAAGAGTCACATTTACGATTACTGCTGGGTTTTTTTCTGGAAGTCCGCGGTCAAGCTGATTCCCAACAGCAAACATGCCATCGGTTTTGTTGGCGTTTATGTAATAGGGCGTGGTGTACGGTAAATCTTTCTCCAAACGGAGCTTTAGTTTTTCTTTGTAGCCGACATTTGGTTTCAGCAGAAAATCTAGTTTTGTCACCAGTTGCGATTCTACCGAAATAGTATTCAAAACAACAGGTATCTCACTGCGGTTAATTACTTCCAGCGAAGCTTCGAATGCGGTTCCGGGCGACATTCGGGCGCTGTTCGTGACAACTTCCATATAAAAACCGCAACTAGCCAAAATGAGTTTGTCGAGTTCTTGGAGTTTGTACGTGCGAAACCCTGATTCGGGTAATGTGTTGAATCGGCTGCGCAGTTCGAGTAATTTTGGTACGCTCGCCGACGGATTTTTAAAATCGAATTGTGCGATAAGGTCGTTGCAAATTTTTAGAATGTTATCTCGTTCGGAAACGCCGTTCCAATCGTTAATTTGAAATGCTTTATCGCCTTTAATGAACTCGAGGTATTCTTTTTCGCTGCCGCGCGAGCCCGACGAACCAAAACCTTGCGATTTGTGGCAACTTCTGCTCAAGGCCGCAATTTCTTGAATAGATTTTCCTTCGAGTGGAAGAAATGTTCCGAGATCAATCTCGGTTAAATTCGATTTATCTGCTGCGGCAAATTTTTCCTGACTGCCGTAAAACCACCACGATGTGTTAAAAAACAGCTGTTTAGCTTGCCAAACGCCCACGTATTGCAATTGTTCGGGAAAGGCCGCTGGGTCGGCAGCCAAATCAAATGCTTTCAGGCTTAATTGTGCAGAAGCGGTGTGGTGTCCGTGAGTGGTTCCAGGTGTTCGATGGTCAAAGCGATTGATAATGATTTCCGGTTGTAGTTTTCGGATAATCCACACCATATCAGAAAGCACGCCTTGTTCGTTCCATTTGGCGAGGGTTTCGGTCGGGTTTTTCGAGAATCCGAAGTCGTTAGCACGGGTAAAGTACTGTTCACCGCCGTCGATTTTGCGAGCTTCGAGCAGTTCTTGTGTGCGAATCATGCCAAGTTGATCGCGCAGTTGCGAACCGATTAAGTTTTGCCCACCGTCGCCGCGAGTGAGGGAAAGATATGCCGTTCGGTAGTGTTTCGCGTTCGCAAAATAGCTAATCAGACGGGTATTTTCGTCGTCGGGATGTGCCGCAACGTAAAGCACGGTGGTCGTTTTCGACAATTTTTGAAGGCCTTGGTAAATATCGGCAGCATTCAGTTTTTCAGGTCTTTGCGCCCATAATGCGCTGCTAAAGCAAACGAGTAAGCAAACAAACTTCTTCAAAGCGTTTTTTTGGTAAAGATAGTATTCCAAATAGAATTACCGATTTCATTAACAGGGAACGCACCGTCGGTGCCTGAGCTTGTCGAAGGCTAATGGAGATTTTTGTATTAAGATTTGAGTATTAAGACTACGCGACGTTCACCACTTAACGTATCGTTTTGGAGAAGCTAGTCCCGATGGCTATCGGGATAGAAGCTAG
>NZ_JAIXYH010000069.1 GCF_027490375.1 Flavobacterium sp. | reverse complement strand
TATAAAACAGTCCGATAAAAAAATGTTTTTAAGTCATAACTGCTTTAAAAAAATCTTCCGTAGCGCTGCTATGCAACATTTTTTTGCATTGTTCTGTCTCAAAAACAACCTTTTTTCTCCAGCCTATTTTATAAATCCAATTGGTATTAATCAACCATTTCTATGTTTTCTGACTTTAATTTTTAAATCTAGTTCAGGTTAGATTTTGATCGTTTGTGCACGATTTTGCGCAACCGATTGAGCGGATTAGCCCGCAGCAAGGCCCGATGCAAGAGGGCAACGCAGCGAGGACTATGAGCGAAAGCGGGACGCGGCGGCGCACGAGATTTCCACTAAATACCGCCGGGATGCGCCCAAAAAACGAAAAATTACAATTCAGTACACAAATTTTACAGTTCAGTAGAACTTATTTTAAATAGCAGAATCACTAAAATACTTTTACATCATCAAACTTAAACATCTAAAAAAAAAATGAGAACTAAAGCATTAATTTTCAGTTTACTTTTATCGACAGCAGTGTTCGCTCAATCGAAATTTGAAACCGGCATGAAGAAAGGAATGGAATTGTGGAATTCGGGAAAAACCACTGAAGCATCCGCTTTATTTGAGCGCATTGCTGCCGCAGAACCAAACGAATGGTTGCCGAATTATTACGTTGCGTTGGTAAACACCACCTCGGCATTTTACATTAAAGACAAAACGCAAATTACGGCTTTACTTACCCAGGCGCAGAACGCATTAGACATTGAAATGGCGAAAAATGCCGAAAACGCCGAACTGTTGGTAGTGCAAGCCTTGATTTATACGGCTTACATTGTTCAAGATCCGATGACAAATGGCCAAAAATACAGTCCGATTATCATGGGATTATATGCTAAAGCAGAAAAATTAGCTCCGGAGAATCCGCGTGTGGTTTTCAGTAAAGCCGACTTTGAAATTGGAGGAGCTAAATTTTGGGGAAAAGATACCAAGCCGATGTGTGAACAAGTAGCGCGATCGATTGCCATGTTCGAAAATGAAAAACCCGCTACGCCTTTTGCACCAACTTGGGGAAAAGAACGTGCAGAACAAGTTTTGGCTTCGTGTGGTAAATAATTTTAAATTCAATAAATCATGTTAGTTATTCAAAATACAATTCGCAGCTTTTTCAAAATCATTATGTTTATCTTGATCGTTTTCATCGCAACAACTGTAGTTAAATTCGTATTTTAAATTTTTTAAAACGCCGCCGTATGTCGATTATTCAAAAAACCATCCAAATCATTTTCAAGGCTGTTATCACAGGTATTGTTGTGAGCTTTGGCATTACTGCAACGGCATTTTTTATTGAAATGTTATTGGGGCGCGATTTTGAATTGAACAACGAGCTTTTTAGAGAAATCGGAATTTACTTTTTATACGGTACCGTTCTTACGCTCATTAACAGCACTTTTTTTAATTACATCAACTTCCGTCCGTGGAAAAAGTATAAGCAATTTCGCTTTGTGGTTGGTGTTGTTGGAAGTGTTGTTCTCACCACGATTGGTATTTTTATCATTCGCTATGTTACCGATGTTCTGCTAAACCAAATGCCTCTACCTGTTTTTTTAGCCCAGCAAACGGTGCGCAGTTACCTGTTTTCGATCTTGCTAACGTTGGTTATTTCTTTATTGTTCCACGCTATCTACTTCTACAAGCAAATGCAGGAAGTGAAGGTGAAGGAACAGAAGATAATTGCAGGAAATGCGTCGGCGCGTTTTGAAACGTTGAAGAATCAAATCGATCCACATTTTTTGTTCAACAGTTTAAATGTGTTGAGTTCGTTGATTGAGGAAAATCCGGATAATGCGCAGAAGTTTACCACTTCATTGTCGAAGATTTACCGCTACGTTTTGGAGCAAAAAGACAAGGAATTGGTTCCTTTGGAAGAAGAGTTAAAATTCGCCAAAACCTATCTGAATTTGTTGCAAATGCGTTTTGAAGGCAGTTTGCAGTACGAACTTCCTGAAATTCAGGAATACGACGAATCGAAAGTAGTACCGTTGAGTTTACAATTACTTTTAGAAAATACGATTAAGCATAATGTGGTGAGTCCGCAGAAACCTTTAAAAGTGCGGATTTACATAAAAGACAATAATTTGGTTGTGGAAAACGACCTACAGCGCAAGGAAGTTCTTAAAGATCGCGAAGGCGTTGGCTTACAGAATATCGTAAATAGATACAGCATATTAACCAAACGATCGGTGCAAATACTTGAAAGTGAAACCACTTTTGCCGTTGCTATTCCGATCCTAACAGAAGTTATAGAAATCATGGAACAAACTGATACACAATCGCAACAAGCGTATATCGATGCTCGCAAGCGCGTCGAAGACATCAAAGGATTTTACGGCAATTTAATGTCGTATGTTTTAGTGAATTTGGGTTTAATTACACTTAATTTACTTACTACTCCCGATAAACTGTGGTTTTTCTGGCCGCTTTTGGGTTGGGGAATCGGCGTATTATTTCACGCGATGTCGGTTTTCAATTTTATGCCGTTTTTTGGTGCCGATTGGGAGAAGAGAAAAGTACAAGAGTTATTAGAGAAAGAGAAACAAAACAAGTATCGTTAATATGGAGCCGCAGCAACACATTCCGGAAAACGTACAAAAGCAATTGAAAAACATTAAAGGTTTTTACGGACATCTTACCGCATTTTGTATTGTGATTCCTACGTTAATTGCCGTAAATTTATGGTTGATGCCCGAGTTTCAGTGGTTTTGGTTTTCATTGATCGGGTGGGGAATAGGCTTGTTTTTTCACTATCTGGAAGCATTTCAGAGAATGCCCCGACTGATGCGCGATATCGAAGCAGCTCAAATGCAGAAATACACGCAAGGTTTGGGTATTTCGGCAGAACTTACAGCGGTACAGCAAGCCGAAATCAAATATGAAGTAGAGAAGAAGATTAAAAAGTTACGCGGCTTCTACGGACATTTAATTGCCTACCTGATTGTTAATGCTATTGTTGTTATTTCAGAACTTGCTGATGGTTCGCCACTTTCCTTGGGCCTTTTTAATTTGGCCATTTGGTGGGGATTTGGATTGGTGGCGCACGCAGTAAGTGTTTTTGGAGCCAATTTGTTCTTTAATGAAGCATGGGAACGCCGCAAAATTGAAGAGTTTATGAAAAATTCAAACCGAAAGTAGTGGATCCGCTTTTTATTACTATTCTGGTTATTCACATCGTCAGCGGTGGTATTGCTTTGTTGATTGGAAGTTACCTCATGGCTGCACGCAAAGGGAATCGCAGGCATGTCATCAACGGAAAAATCTTTGCCATAAACATGTACGTTTGTGCTGTAGCTGGCTTTGTAATGTCGGTTTTACACGATTCGGTGTTTTTACTGTGCATATCGGTTTTCACTATTTTTATGCTCACCACGGGTTTGCAAGGCATGGCGTTAGTGAAAGGTAAGATTATAAAGTCGGCACTGATTTTAATTATCTCGGCTACCATGGTTTTGTTTTCCTTGGGATTAATTTACTTTGGTGTTGTTAACGAGTTTAATGTGGTGATCTTGGCCTTTGGAGCAGGTAGTTTGGTGATGTGTGTACAAGATTTTATGATGTTCTTCGGCAGAACTAAGCTTGCAAATCCGTACTATTTACTGCACATTCAACGAATGACGGGTGCTTATATCGCCGCATTCACCGCTTTTTTAGTGGTAAACAATTCATTTTTACCAGCGGTTGTTGCTTGGTTGGCGCCGTCGGTTGTGGGAAGTATTTTAATTACAGTTTGGTCGCGAAAACACGCAAAATTAAAGCATGAAAATTAGAGCTATTATTGTTGAAGACGAAAAGCCTGCGGCGCGTTTGCTGTCGCGGAAGTTAGAAAAGTTATCGATTGAAGTGGTGCAAATGCTGCATTCGGTTGAAGAAGCCGTATCGTACTTTCGCAGTAATGCGGCACCGGATTTATTGTTTTTGGATATTCAATTAAGCGACGGTTTGTCGTTCGAGATTTTTTCGCAAGTAGAAATCAGCAGCGCCGTAATCTTCACAACGGCTTACGACGAGTATGCCCTGAAAGCATTTAAATTGAATAGCATAGACTATTTGCTAAAGCCAATCGATGAAGACGATTTGGAAGCGGCAGTATTGAAATTCAGAAAGCGATTCGAGAAAAACGACCAGCCCGATTTCAATCTCGAACAATTAAAACAATTGTTTGCGCCTTCTTCTGCGAAGGCGTATAAAACACGCTTTACCGTGAAAATTGGCGCGCAACTCCGCATCATCGAATTGAAAGATATAGAACTTATTTTCAGTGAAAATCGCGGAACTTACATTCATACGATTGACAATCGCGATTATCTAATCGATCAAACCATGGACGAAGTCGAGCAAGAACTCGATCCGGCTCAATTCTTCCGCGTAAGCAGAAAATTCCTCGTGCCGCTTACTTCCGTTAAGGAAATTACGGCATACAGCAACTCGCGTTTAAAAATTATTCCTGCAACGTACAAGGCAGATGAGGTAATTGTGAGTCGCGAGAAAGTAGCCGACTTTAAGAAATGGTTGGAGTAACTGCTTTGGCGCGCAAGGTTATTAGGTAATAGCAGCCAAAAAGCAAGGCAGCAAACACCAAATGTAAGGTCTGACTTCCGAAAGGGAAATCGACATAATACATTAAAATTCCTGTGAAAACTTCGGCACCAACAATAAATAACTGCCAAACAGCCAGATTTTTTAGACCTGTATTTTTGAGCTTTACAAACAGGTAAATTGCTAGTGCAAATACCAGAATGGAAAAGGAACGGTGAATTAAAACGATGTTCGGACCGTCGTGTAAAAGCTGACTTACCGGCTCGATACCCAATCCTTTAACTTGTTCATCGACGAACTGACGAACTTGCGTACCCATCGCAATTTGCAGGAGCGTTAGTGCCAGAGCCAAGCCGGTAATCCATTTTGGAACGGAAACTGAAAAAGTTCGTTGTTCTTGAGCACGGTGGTATAAGGTAAACAACAGGCCAACAATGAGTAGCGCTACCAACATGTGGATGGTAATTTTAATCGGATTCAAGACCGAATACACTACTGTTGCGCCAATCCACGCTTGAAAACCCATTAAAAAAAGTGTGACCACAGTAAGTAGCTTCTCTTTTACTTGTCGGCGACTTAAAAAGCTAAAAACCGTCATCATTAAAACCGCCAAGCCCGAAAGTGCGCCAAGTAAGCGATTTAGATATTCGATCCAAGTATGCACCGGATTAAAAATGGCGTAATCGTGTTTGGTGTACGGTTTCCAATCGCTTTCGCGGAATGAAGCTGATGAGGTGAAATCTTTTGCTGCTACAAATAGTTTTTCATCGACGATAATAACTTGTCCGCTTTCATAGTGTCGATTTTCTTGAAATTGCAATTCGCTAATTTCTGTGGGCGGAATGTAGTATCCAAAACACTTTGGCCAATCCGGACAGCCCATGCCACTGCCGGTCATACGCACCAAGGCGCCGGCTACAATAACCAAATACACCAAAACCAAAGAAGCACCGATCGACTTTCTGTAATAGTTATCCATTTGTATGTTGTTTGAGTCCTAATTCTTCCGCCTTTTTGAAGAGAAGTTCTTTTGCTTGTTCGAAATCGTTGGCAATTTTTCCTTCCAGAATGGCTTCTTTGATGTACTCTTTAATGACACCAATTTCGCGCGACGGACCAATACCAAAGGTTTCCATAATAAATTCGCCTGTAATGGGCGGCTGAAAATTTCGAACTTGATCGCGTTCTTCAACTTCAACAATCTTCTGACGCACCAATTCGAAATTCTGATGGTATTTTTTGAACTTAATTTTGTTTTTTGTGGTGATGTCGGCTTCGCATAAAGTCATAAGCGATTCCACATCTTCTCCTGCCTCGAAAATCAGTCGTCGCACTGCCGAATCTGTCACGATGTCTTGTGCCAAAACAATGGGTCTAGAACTCATAAGCACCATTTTCTGGACAAATTTCATTTTTTGATTCAATGGCATGTTTAGCCGAATGAAAATCTTTTTGACCATTTTACTGCCCACATATTCATGCCCGTGAAACGTCCAACCTTGCTTTTTCTGAAATTTTTTGGTTGGTGCTTTCCCGATATCGTGCAACAAGGCAGCCCACCGCAGCCAAACGTCGTTGGTGTTTCGTGAAATATTGTCTACAACTTCCAACGTATGGTAAAAGTTGTTTTTATGCGTTTGTCCTTCTATTTCTTCAACTTGATTTAAGGCCGTGAGTTCGGGTAAAATGAGTTCGAGCAGCTTCGCATCGTACAGAAGCGATAAGCCTAGGGATGGTTTTTCGGTTTCAAGAATTTTGTTCAGTTCGCCTATGATGCGTTCTCTGGAAATGATTTCAATTCGGTGCGCGTTTCGTTTTATGGAATCAAAACAGCTTGAATCAATTTGAAATTGCAGTTGAGCGGCAAATCGAATGGCTCGGAGCATGCGCAACGGATCGTCGGAAAACGTAATATCCGGATCGGTTGGTGTTCGAATGATCTTCGAGGATAAATCGGCAATACCGTCAAACGGGTCAACCAACGCACCGAAATCGGCTTCGTTAAGTGAGATGGCTAGTGCATTTATTGTGAAATCACGTCGCAATTGATCGTCTTGCAGCGTACCGGATTCTACGATAGGTTTTCGGCTATCTCTGGCGTATGATTCGCGACGAGCACCCACAAATTCGATATCGGTTTCTGCAAATTGCAACATGGCCGTTCCAAAATTCTTGAAGAACTGCACTTTGGGTCGGGTAGGTAAGTGGGTTGCTACGGCTTCTGCAAAAGCAATTCCGTTTCCAACAACAACAAAATCGATGTCTGGTTTTCCGCTGCGATTTAGTAGATAATCGCGAACAAAGCCGCCAACGACATAGGCTTGAACGCCAGTTTGCGCAGCAGTTTTGGCTACGTACGAAAAAATAGGATGCTGAAGGGCAGCTGCGTGATTTTGCGTTGACACCGTACTGAAGAAATTAAGCGGCGAAAACCGTGTGATTAATCGTAATTCACGCCGACATTCGCGATTTTTTATTGCGTGGCAAATTTACAACATACCTGACGGATGATATGCGAACAATTCAAAAATCATTCTAAGTTTTTCTTAAAATCGGTTCGAAAATCAATTTCGCATGGGAAACGAGTTTACCTTACTAGGTGAATTGACCTAGCTGTTCTGCGAAATGCAATACGTTTTTTGCGAATTACTTAACTGCGAATGATTTTTACTTGAGCATCGCGCGTAAGTTTGATGATTGCCGACGATTTCGTAGTTTTTTTATCGCGATGTAAATTCACTACGTAATCAACTTGTTGGATTAACTCGGGCGCTATTTCGGCGAAACTTGTTGGCGTGGGCGCGCCGGAGAAATTTGCGGAAGTAGAAACCAGCGGATTTTTTAGTCGCTCGATCAATTTATTGCAAAATGGGTCTTTGACGATTCGGATTCCGAGTGAATTATCGTTGGCAATAAGTTGCGGCGCTACGTTTTTCGGATCGTCGAGCACTAGAGTTGTGGGTTTTTCAGACAGTTCTAAAATCTGCCAAGCGGCTTCTGGCACTTCTTTGAAAATGCGGTGAATGAGTCGATCGCCGTTTACCAGTACAATCATACTGTGGTCGGCAGCTCTTTTTTTCAATTCAAAAAGTCGCTTTACAGCAGTTTCGTTTGTTGCATCGCAACCTAAACCCCAAACAGTGTCGGTCGGATATAAAATGATGCCACCTTTTGCCAAGGCTTCAAAGGCATTGTGTATTTCTATTCTTTCGACGTCTTGCATCACTTCACCTTGTAAATGCCAAGCATTTTTTTGAATTTTTTGCTTAAAACCTTGTAGTTCACTACGATTGCATTGTAGAGATTGAGTCGCCACCACGATGAAAAAGCTTGCATTTCGTTAACAATCATTTCATTTATGGGTTCAGGCAAATTAAAATTAGCTTGAATATCGCGCCAATTTACAAGTCCGTAACCATTAAAGTTATTCACTTTGTTTTTCTCGTGAATGATTGCAATCCATAATCGATTACCTTCGATTCTGTCGATACGAGTTTCTTTTTTCCAAATATGATGGTCGTTGTGCCAAATAGTTGTTGGATTGTCGTTTTTTTCAATCAAGCTTACAAATGGGTTGAAGATATGCTCTTTCTTGCCCAGCATTACTGTTGGTTTGATTTGTAATGAGTAACCGCTTATCACATCAATGACCCGGTAATCTTGTCCTTTAAATTGCTGTTGAATGGTATTGATAAAATCTTTGTGAATGGCGTCGTCGTTGTCTATTCTAGAGGTTATTACGTGTGAAAACCCTTTCGATTTCTCGGCAACAATTCGCGTTATTTCGGAATGAAATGCCGGCATTCCTGCAATGTAGAACAATTCAATTTGTGGATGCTTGCCACAAATACGATCAATTTTAATTCGGTCTTCCTCGGAAGTCGTTTCGTCGAAAAACAATAGCCATTTAAAATTTTTGTTGCTTTGCTGCGTAACCGATGGGAAGCAAAAGTTTTCAAAAAACCACAACCGTTCTTCCATCCACGTTGAGGTTAATAAAGCTTCGTTATTCTTAGTTACGTCCCAATTCGGATTTTTCAGGTTAAATCGGGTGATCAGAAAATGGATAAAGTTGCTCATAGATTTAGATAATCAAAAACCTTTTCTCCAAAATGGGTATTCACTTCGCAGCATTCCGCCAATACGCCAGTGTATCGATTTGCTTTATTTAGGTCGGTTTTAAAAGATTCAAAGTTAGTAATTACTGGCTTGTATTTGAAGTCGTAGAATTTCGACGAATTAGGGATTACAAGCACTTTTTTTTCTAGTAAAATCGACCAATACATTGCGTGGTAGCTATCGGTAACAATGGTATCGGTTTGTTTTATGAAGCGCACCACTTCGTCGAAATCGCTATCGTTTGAGGTCGAAGGTATGCCGTCGAATTTAGCGGTAAGCTTTTTGTTTTTGAGTGTTTTTTTATGGAAAATAACGCCTAGTTCGTTTACTACGGCATCGGTTTGTTGAAATGTTGGATGCAAACAGCTCACGCAAGGCACCCAAAGTTCTTTACGTCCGTAATCGCGAACACCAACTAAGCCAAATTTTTCGGTGTCAATGTTATAATTGAGCGACTTACCAAAGGTGCTGCGTTCTTTTGCATTATGCCCAACGCCCCATAATACCGTTTTTTTTCCTTTTCGACTTAATTCTGCGAATGCGTCTAATTGAAGATTAAAACCTTCTCGATTTAGCAAACCACCACCGCCAATTATTAAACTGTTGGCAACCACTGTTGAAATAAAGTGGGCACGTTGCTCGGTATTTTCGCGTTTGTAATCGAAAATATCTAAGTATTTGTCTTTTAGTTGTGGAAAGTAATGATGTGGCCCGCAGTAGAAATCGCCGATATTACTCGGATCGTATCTATGAATATTAACTACTCCGGAATTTTCTTGTTCGGAATCAATGATGCTGCGCAATGTTTCGCGTTTGATCGACTTTCGATTGAAGTGCGACAACGCTTTTCCAAAAAAAGATTGTAATCCCATGCGAAACTAATTTTTATCGGCGGCGTATAATCGCTTGAGCTCTTTGTAACGATAAACGACACTAAGTGCGTTTAAATAACAAATGATGATTCCTCGTTTGCCGTCAAGAATTCCCAATCGAACTAAGTATTGATACAAGAAATTGTATAAAGCATGTCCGTGATAGTGGAAAAAAGTAGGTTTGAAACCGACTCTAAATTTTTCCATAGCTTTCAATTTTCCGTAGGTAATCATCTTGGCTTTGTACGATTCGTAATCGGCGTAACTGTAGTGAATGAGTTTGTTTTGAAAAACTCCAATGCGTCCTTCAACGTCCAACTTTTCGTGAACGAGTCGCTTTGCGGTATATCGCGCTTTGTCTTTTTTAAACAATCGAAAAATACGATCGGTTTGCCAACCACTAAACCGAAGTACGTTTCTTTTGAAAAAGAACTTTCGGTAAAAGAGGTATGCATTAACATCGGTATTGGTCGAAATCTTCTCGATAATTTCTTGCTTTAACTCAGGAGTTAGGCGCTCATCGGCATCGATAAAAAGCACCCAATTATTGCGTGCCTGATCCAATGCGAAGTTTCGTTGAGAAGTGTAATTCTCGAATTTATGTTCAATGAATTTTACGTTCGGAAACGAAAGGCAAATCTCTTTGGTACGATCCTTACTGAAGGAATCAACAACAATGACTTCATCAGCAAAATCAAGGTCGGATAAGAGTTCTTGCATGTGTTGCTCCTCGTTGAGCGTGATGATTAATACCGAAATGTTCCGCTGAGAGCTACCTTGCATGCAACTTTAAATATGAAACAAATATAAATTAATTAGTATTTTTGCCAACTCTCAGCCACAAAATTTATGAAAATATCCGTTGTTGTTAGTACTTACAATGCTGAAGAATGGCTTGAAAAGGTACTCATTGGCTACAGTGTGCAAACGTACAAAGACTTTGAGTTAATTGTTGCCGACGACGGTTCTCGAGAACAAACCAAGGAGCTTATCGACTCTTATGCAGCTTCTTATCCTGTTCCGGTGCGTCATTTGTGGCACGAAGACTTAGGGTATCGCCGGCAGGAAATCCTTAATGTAGCTATCGTCGAAGCAGCTGGAGATTATATTATAATGACCGATGGCGATTGTATTCCACGTGCCGACTTTGTGGAAGTACACGCAAAATACGCGCAAAAAGGTCGGTTTCTCTCGGGAGGATATTGCAAACTTCCAATGAAATCGAGTAAAGCCATCGCAAAAGCCGATATTTTAAACGGCAATTGCTTTAAAACCTCTTGGCTTTCTAAGATCGAAAAACTTAATTTTTCCAATTATTTAAAGTTAGCTGCAAATTCATTAGTTGCTAATATAGCCGACTTAATCACGCCAACTAACGCGTCTTTCAATAATTGTAATTCTTCGGCGTTTAAAGCGGATATGATTGCGATAAATGGCTACGACGAACGCATGAAATACGGTGGTCCAGACCGCGAATTCGGTGAACGCTTAGAGAATTATGGTGTAAAAGGTTTACAAATCCGACATAATGCAATTGTTTTGCACCTCGACCACGCCCGCGGTTACAAAACACCTGAATCGCTTGCAGCAAATCTCGCCATCAGAAAGGAAGTTCGCGATAAGAAAATCAAGTGGACACCTTTCGGAATCGTGAAGTAATACTCGTTAAGTTAAGTTCGGGTTCCGTCGTTTAGCTGCTTTTCTTTTTACGAGGGTTACAAATAGGCTGCGTATATTTCTTTTTTGCTGTACGTGTAAGTAATTCGACAACAAACGAATACACACTTCTTGTTTGATGCTGCTTAACTATGTTTTTTTGACCTGATTCATGAATCGCTGCAATTCGGGTTGTAGCAATTCCGGTAAGAAAGCTTGGTATAGTTCCATAGCTTTATCTTTCATTTCTTTAGGCGATTTACCGCCGTACAATTCGGGTTTAAAATCTTTTAAATGAACCGATACATGGGTTGTTCCGTTGTCGAACGAGCTCCAAGCTTCTTTTTTTATCCAGGTCGAAAAAATAGTAAATGTTGGTTTGTACAATGCTTTGGCCATGTTTACAGCACCACCTTCATTGCCGATAAGTGCTTTTGAAAAGTGTGTAAGAGCTAAAAAGGCACGAATGTCTTTGGCAACTAAATCGGTTACAATTAGGGATTGTGTCGCCGGATGGCACAGGTCGTATATCGCTTTCGCTTGTGCTGCCTGTTTTGGCATGAAGTTAAAAATTAGTTTGTAGCCCAATTCCGCTGCAATTAAGTCGAGCGTTTTTGCCATGTAAGCCGCTGGATACGATTTCCGGTCTTCGCTTCCCAAAACGCTAATTAGCAGGTACGGATCCGATTCGGAAATGCCATGCGCTTGCAAGTTTTCGAGCGCCTGCTGTTTTTCGGTTTCGGTGATAAATATTTTCGGACGGTTGTCGAAGGCAAAATTTGGCGCAATAGGTTCCAATAGGTTCATTCGGTTTTCTATTGCTGTCCCTGCATTGGTGCGCGGTTGTGGAAGTAATTCGATGTTGTAGTGGTACAGGAATTTTGTGTACTTTTTGTAGAACCCAATTTTTAAATCGGCACCCGAAAACAACGTGGCTAAAAAACTTTCCGGTTTGTTGTACGCGTCTATCAAGATGTTGTAACGCTCTTTGCGCAAGTGCCATAAAAAGCGCAGCAGCTTGATTTTGTTGCGTTTTAAGTTGTCGTCGTACCTAATGATTTTATCGATATTCGGATTGTTTTCGATAACGGGTTTGGTGAACGGATATACCATGTAATGAATTTGCGCCTTGGGATAAATTTGTCTCAAGTTATTGCACAAGATGCTACTTGCCAGCACATCGCCGATCATCTTTTGTTGAATCACCAAAATTTTTTTCATATGTATTTTCGGTAACGATTGCCCTAGCCCTGATTGAACGGAAAGCGCGCATTTTACCGCGTTTGCTTTTTGAGCTTTTAGGCAGCGACCAGCGGAAGCTAGACTAAAGGCGTAAAAAAGGAGCGCGGTAAAAGCGTACTTGCAGTGAAAGCAGGATTAGCTACTAAACAGCTACTTCATATTCGCGCAAGGCGTCGTTTAAACTTGTTTTTAAATCGGTCGATGGTTTGCGTTTTCCAATGATAAGCGCGCACGGAACTTGGTAGCTGCCGGCGGCGAATTGTTTGGTGTAACTGCCGGGAATGACTACCGATTGCGCCGGAACCACGCCCTTGTATTCAATCGGATTTTCACCCGTAACATCTATAATTTTTGTCGATGCCGTTAAGCACACATTAGCTCCCAAAACCGCCTCTTTTTCAACGCGAACACCTTCGACAACAATGCAGCGCGAACCAATAAACGCGCCGTCTTCGATAATTACCGGAGCTGCTTGCAACGGTTCGAGAACGCCGCCTATACCTACACCGCCCGATAAATGTACATTTTTGCCAATTTGCGCACAGCTTCCCACAGTTGCCCACGTATCAACCATAGTACCTTCGTCGACGTACGCGCCAATATTTACGTACGACGGCATTAAAATAACGCCTTTCGAAATGTACGCACCGTGTCGCGCCACCGCATTGGGCACCACGCGAATGCCTTTTTCGGCGTAATTGCGTTTGAGAGGCATTTTATCGTGATACTCGAAAATACCGGCTTCGAGCGTTTCCATTTTTTGAATCGGGAAGTACAGCACTACGGCTTTTTTCACCCATTCGTTCACCTGCCAGCCATTTTCGGTAGGTTGCGCCACACGCAGCGAGCCGTTGTCGAGTTGTTCAATAACGTTTCGAATAGCCGAAGTTACGCGCTCTTCGCTAAGCAACGCGCGGTTTTCCCAAGCTTCTTCGATGATGGATTGTAAAGAATTCATGCATAAAATTTTGAGTGTAAAGATAGTTTTTGGATTTGAAACTTACCGATTTTTTTGGGCGTTCCGGCCTTGGGTGTCGTTCGAGTAAAACAGCCGTTCTAAAGCAAGGCCGTCGGTTGCTTGCTGCAATAGCTTCCAACCGTTTGCGGTTCTGCGGCTTGCTAAACGGGCTTCTGTTAGTCGCCGTTTCGCAAAGCGCATCACACGCCACGGTTTGGTAGCAATTTTCGCGCCGCCACCTAACGCGGGGAAAGTGCGCTGGGAAAGGTGAAGAATTTTTTATTTCGCTCGCTATGTTATTGTTATTAAATGTTTCACTTTAGAGAAACTTTTGTAAATTTGGGTCGTGAATGCTTCAAACAGACATAGAAAAATCATTTTTTATAAAAACTATTTTCAAGACTTTTTTGACAAGCAAAATAAAAAAGTGAAGGCGAAGATAGTTTGGACTTTTGATTTGATTGAAGAAATACAAAAAGTTCCGGAGACGTATCTCAAACATATTGAAAATACTGACGGTCTTTATGAAATTAGAGTTCAGGTAAGCAGCGACATTTTTAGAATTTTCTGTTTTTTTTTGTAACGGAAAGTTAGTCGTTCTAGCAAATGGTTTTCAAAAGAAAACCCAAAAAACACCTAAAAAAGAAATAGAAATAGCCCTTAAAATAAAAGCAGCATATGAAAGCGAATCATAAAAATTCAATGACGCTCGAAGAGTTCAAAGAAAAAAACTACGGTAAACGCGGAACAAAAGAACGAGACGAACTCGAAGCAGGTTACGAAGCTTTCAAAATAGGAGCGTTAATTCACGACACACGTATCGAACTTGGAATGACACAAGAGCAACTTGCCGAAAAAGTGGGTACGTCTAAATCGTATATCTCTAAGATTGAGAACAATTTGAAAGAAGCACGCATCTCAACACTCCAAAAAATCATCGAATTGGGTTTTGGCGGGCAACTGGAGCTAACCATTCGAATCTGAAATTGGATTTAGAACAAAATACAGCTCACGAAAACTGAAAATACAGCTCAAAATCATCGGTTTTGAGCTGTATTTCGAAAAATTTTGAGCTAGAAATCTAAAGACTCATATTATAAATGCTAACTAAGTTCTTTTGATACATTTATAACTAAATCTTAAAAACAAGAATGATTTAGTCTCGTTTCACCACTTTTCGTATCAAAGTTTGTCCGCTAGTTGTCCTAGCTTTTAAAATATATATGCCCGGCGCCAGATTTTCGGTGTTAATCGGAAACGCTTTTGTGCGAATCACCGTTTTTCCGGTTACGTCAATCAATTCAATTTCTTGCCAATTGGTGGTTGGGTTTACGCGTAACAGCGTATCAACCGGATTTGGGTACAAAACCATTTTTTCAACCTCAACTGGATCAACGTCTAAAGCGATATTTACAAAGGTCGTTGTAGCCGTATTGGTGAGAATAGGCGGATTGAAATCAAAATAAATGGCTGCACTCGCGTTTACTTGAGTTCCTACCACAACTGTATTTTTAGGCTTAATTTTAAACAATACATAGCCTTGCGCACCTTCTAAATCTTGCGATGCTGCCGGTAAATAAATGGCGTTGAACGTAAAAGTGATCTCGTTGCCGTTTTTAATCGTGGTAAAATAACGGTGACTCGCGCCTTCGGGTTGCAACGTGCTCCAATCTAAATTCGAATCTAAAGTTGTTTTTATCACCACGCGATCGGCGTAGGTATTACCGGTATTTTCAAATCGAATGCGGTAGTGCAAGTAATTGTTGGCGTTTTCAATAGGTACGGTTGCGCCTTCAAATACGGTTATGTCGTTCGGATCATACGATGCAATAACCGATTGATTTACCGACGCACCGTTGTTATCAGGCGTTGCGTCGCCTTCGCTATCGTCGATTTCCACACCGATATTGACAATTTCATCCAAATTCACAATCGGAATAACAGCTACAGTAAAATTCACGGTGAGTAAACGCTCGGTTAGTGGCTGTAAATTATTAATCGTAAATTCTAAAACGCCCGCTGTACTTGCGTTTGCTTGGGGTTCAGCCGATTGAAACAACAATTTGTTCGCAGGATGATAAAGTTTTATCGTGGCATTTTTTTCGACACTTCCTACGTTTTTGACAATCATTTTAACCTGATGATCAAAACCAGCACGAACGCTGTTGGTCGGGTAGAGGCTAATCTCCAAATCTTCTGTGGCAATGGCCGGAGTGATGCAGAAATTACTCTCGATAACCGGTAACGCATCGTTTAGTTGTACGGTCGCTTCAACAGGCGATACGCCAAAATGTGTAGCGGTGTTTGGCAAATTCAGCGTGTAATTTCCGTCGCTTAAGTTAAGTTGGTAGTTTCCGGTTGCCGAGGTAAATGCCGCTAACGAGAAATTGCCATCGGTTGCCTGCACGAGTTTGGTTTCCACGCCGTAATCTTGGGTGGTACAGCCGTTCGAATCGGCGTCGTATTGCACTTTTCCGTTGATTTGTCGTGTGGCAAGTCCGCGATTTTCGAGCCAAATAATACTGTCGTCGTTGTAGGAAGCTATGGCAAAATCCGGCAAACCGTCGCCGGTAAAGTCGGTTGTAGTAATATCGCGTGTCGCAGCGGGTTCGTTGCTAATGGTAATTTCGTTGCCAAAGTTGCCATTGCCATCGTTTAGGTAGGCTACGATTATCGAATTTTCACTTCCACAAACCAAATCTAAATCGCCGTCTAACTCTAAATCAACTGCGTTTAGTCCGCGTGGTCGAAAAATAGAATTGTCAATCACCACCGGAGCGGCAAAAACGCCTAATCCTTGATTTTTGAAAACGCCAATCCGATTCGGATTGTAGTTTTCGTAAATCAAATCTTGATCACCGTCGTTATCAATGTCGGCAGCTTTAATGCTGTAGTTTAAATTATTAGGCGCAAGTACGATGTTCTTTTGTGTAAAGTTCCCACCTTGATTCACAAACCACGATACTTCGCCATCGCTCCGTCCGGTTGCAATGTCGGTATCGCCATCGTTGTCGAAATCAGCAACTGCAAATAATCCAGGTGCGCGGTTGAATAAGAACTCCGAGAACTGCGTTGGCGTTGCAAAGGTTCCGTTTCCGTTGTTTTTAAAGAGATACATTAAATTGCCGTTGTTTCCCACAACAAGGTCCTTATCACCATCCGTATCCACGTCAAGAAGTTCGTACGAGGTTATTTCTTCGTTAACCGAATAGACAATCGATTTGGTAAACGTAGTTCCGTTGTTGCTGTTCTTTAACAATACCAATTCGCTGGCATTCGACAAATTGGGTTCCCAGGTCGAGAAATACAAGATATCTTTATCTCCGTCGTTGTCAATATCAGTTACACGTAAGTTGTACGGCGCGTAGGTTTCAAACTCTTGAATAATGTTCTGGTTGCTACTAAAAGCGCCATTCTCGTTTTTAAACCAGCTTATTTTTCGTTCTATTAACGAGGCTTGCACGATGTCGCGATCGCCGTCGTTATCCAGATCACCTGCTTCGATGCTAAACGCGCCAAAGGTGGCATTGTTTAAACGTACTTCGGTAAAAGTCGGATTTACAGCGCCGTTAGTTTTCAGATAACTCAATTTCGAGTCGTAGTATGAGATAAAAAAAATGTCGTTAAAAGTATCGCCATCCGCGTCGGCAATGAGTACCTGCCGAACTAAATCGGCAGCTGTCGTAATGGTTTGTTCTGCAGCAAAGGAGCCATTTCCGTTAGAACGTACCCACGAAATTTTATCCGGATCGTTGTAGGTGAGCACAATATCGGCAGCGCCATTCGAGTTTACATTTCCTACATAAACTCCCGACGGATCGGTAGTTAAACTTGCAATCACCGTTTTAGGGCCAAAAAGCCCGGTGGTGCTGTTATACTGATACCACACCAATTGTCGGGTCTGGCCGTTTAAAAAAGCATAGGCAAGATCGTTGTCGCCATCGCCGTCTAAATCGCCGAGTGCTGGATAACCACCCACCGCAAAACCGTCAATCGTTTCAATAAAATCGTACGAATTAGTAGCTGTAGCGTCGTACACGGTAAATCGTAAATCATTTTCTCCGTCGGAGGCTTTCGAGATAAAGTCGGCTGCGTTGTCGCCATTTACGTCTTGTACTAAAATATCGAAAACGCTGCTGCCAAAATAGCTGGAGTAGGTAAAGCTTGTGGCGTTGTTATTGTTTATAAACCAGCCCGAATTAAAGGTGTCGTAGAAAAAAATATCAATGTCGCCATCGGCATCGCGGTCAATAATTTGTACGCTGTTCGGAACATTGTTGGTCGAAATAAGGTTAATGACGGTAAAATTGGTAAACGAGCCGGTGTTAGGCATCCAACTGATGGAATTTGAAGTAATAATTACCAAGTCGGGCAGGTTATCGCCGTTAAGGTCGCCCATTTTCGCAGTAAACGAGGTTTGAAAAGGCGTGTTGATTGTTTGGGGTTTGCTAAACTGACCGTTGGCCAGGCGTTCAAATACAACCAAGCTGCTGCCTTTGTAGGCAAAAATATCTTTATCGCCGTCGTTATCTACATCGATAAGTTCAAAGCCATCGGCGCCTTGAAAACCGGAGTTTTGGTCGGTTAACATGTTGGTAGTAAATTGTATTTGGGCTAGGGAAAGTAGCGGAGCGAGCAGTAAAAACAGGTAAATCTTTTTCACAGTCAGTAAATTAGCTTGTAAAGATAGATTTATTATTGAAAGGTCGTTGTTTTTGGGCGCATCCTGCCGCAAACGTTGGTGGAAGTAAGTGCAACGGCAGGTCGGGCTTTTCACTATAAGTCGCACTGTTTCCAAGCGTTTCAACCAGCTGTTGTTGCGGCTTCTATGGTCGCCACCACGCCAGCGGTTTCAATCGCTTTGCTGCAGTGCGGCTTTCCGTTTCAATCCCTTGCGCGAAGAACGTGCGTAAAAAACGAGAAGTTTAAAAAAAGCGAGCGTTAGTAAAAAAATACCTATAAGTAGGTAGGTTTGGGTAAGGTAAAAACGTAGATTAGCAAGGCAAAAAAAGGCGAAGCAAGTGTTTAATTTAATATACACAAAATACCCATGAATTTTTTGATGCACTATCTTGTTATTAAATGTTTACGGACGTTTTTGGACATTGATAAGGGGAATGAGACTTCACTAATTGTTGAGTTGTGGATAATAATAATGAGCTCTTTAGCAAATGTTCGCGCAAATATTTGCTTGACGATAAAAACATACTTACTTTTGCAACATCAATTCCTCGCAAGCCTCTGTTTACATGCGCAACTTGCGGGGCTTTTTTATTTTTATACCTTTCTTAAATGAAATACGAGAAAGAACCCTTTAGTTGTGAAGATCATCTTGAGATTCTAAAAGCAAGAGGATTAGACATTCCCGATACTGAAAGAGCAATAAAATATTTAAATACGGTAGGCTATTTTCGCTTAACCGGTTATATGTATCACTTACAAGAAAACGACGGAAGCCACCAGTTCAAAGGAAAAGTTTCTTTTGATGATATAATCAGTCTATATCAATTCGATAAAAAACTTCGCGTGATTGTTAATGAATACCTAGAACGCATTGAAGTTGCAATGCGTGCAAAGTTGACAAATTATTTTAGTCTAAATCATGGTTTTTTCTGGCTGACAAAAAAAGACTTATTTGCTGACTTACGTATTTATCAAACTGTTATTGATGAAATAACAGAAACCTTTGTTGATCCTCAAGAAAGCTACTTAAAATCTTTTAAAAGAAAGTATATATCTGAACCATTTCCTCCGTCAAACATGGCTTTAGAAACCTTAACTATGGGTAAGATAAGTAGGCTCTATAAGGGGTTGAAAAATGATGAAGAAAAAATGCAAATCGCAAGGGATTTTAATTTGCCTTCAAACATTTTAACTTCATGGATAATTTATTTGACAAACGTTCGAAATATTTGTGCCCATCATGCAAGACTTTGGAATAAACGAGTGACTGCAGACCAACCTTTAATTCCTAGTCGTGAAAAATACAAGTTTAAAGGTGAGGTTACACCTGATTTCCACATCACGATGTATGGGATAATTTCTATAATCAAAGACTTTTATCTTCATTCAATCCAAAAAATTCGTTCATAGTTAAAATCGAAGAAATTATTGCGGAACACAATACTGACACTTCACTAATGGGTTTTCCTAATAATTGGAAAGAAGTTGCAACATGGCGGAATGAATAACATAACTACCGCCAACACAGGTAGCTGTTGCACAATCCTCCAAAGAAAAATTAATCAAGATAGTTGCAATAATCGGCACCTCATTTAAGTTGATTTAGGCGAGGTTATTTTTTGTTTTCCTTTTCTAAATTGCGAAATCGATCTAAACATTTAAACAAAAAAGATAAAGTAAATGACACCTCGACTAATAACAATACTTGTACTTTTAATCGGTATCGGACTTTTTTTATATTCCCTGACTTTGCCCTATTACAAAGACCAAAAGTTGGCAGATGGGTTAATCGGCAATTCACACAGCATCGAAAAGTCTGAGTATTATAAAAAAGAAGCAGAACTAAGAACAGATAAAGTAGCTTTTATGGACTTGGGTTCTGGGCTTTCTATTGCTTCGGCGACAATTTTGTTGTATTTGCTTTTCAACAATGTCAAGACATTTGAAGATTTAAAAACTAAAAAGACACTTACAAAAACGGCAACTTTTCTCTGGGCAAATCTCGTTTGGCTCTTACTGTTGCCCGGAACTTATTGCTTTTATGTCTTTCGTGGCGCCCGCGGGGATTATCCACCATTTGCAGACAGTGTCGCAATTCCGATAATGACACAAATACCTTTCTTATTGTTTTTGCTCATACCGCTCAACCTATTTATGCTCTTAACTACTGTCAAAACTAACTTACCTGCCAGAATTTTTATCAAGCCAGCGAAGTACAAAATGGAGACTATCTTATGGGAAATATTCTTTGGATTTTGGTTACTTTTAAATTTATTCTGTTTTTTGGGTTTTGTAGTTGACGGTGACCATTTTTCAATTCTAGTTAATTTATTTTTTACATTTATACTGCTGACCTTACGAGCAGGACAAATTAGCAGGTATGAACAAGCAGTATAGCATGGCAGCTCATGAAAGCACTTATCCCAATATTGGTTTTCAGTAGTTTGATGAAGCTTTTGCTTTTAGCAAATTTGGAGCTTGGTTGATAGTTATTTTTTTCAAAATTCCCATATTGCCGAGCCCCCAACGTTAACAGCAAGCTTAAAAAATCGCGATGAAGAATCTTTATATACTTTTTTTTCTTATTTCTCTTGAATGTTTTTGTCAACCAATAACTAAAAGAGAGCTAAAATCAATCATATCAGAGTTGATACAGATTAATAAAAACAAAGAGTTTAGTGAACTACAACTAATTGCTGACAATACTGATAGCATTTTTTACAGATCTGAAAAAATCACTCTTTACACAAATAGATTTGCTCCAGATAAGAAAGATATATGTAGAACGATTGAGATGGATTTCTATCCAAAAAAAATGGTTTCTTTTCACGACTGTCAATTTTGTAGAGAACCTTCAAACTGTTATGTAACTACTGCTAAAACATTTTACAAGTACCAAATTATTGAAGAAAAAGGACAATTGTTTTTATTGTTCGAAAATAATTATGGTTCAAAAAAGTATGTGATTATTAACACAACTAGAAATGAGAGTAATCGCATTCTTGAAATTGAATTGAGAAAAGTATAAAAACCGAACGGTTAACAGCCGCAACTGCCCCATAACCTCACTAAAAAACTACTTCTTCAAAATAATAACAAAAAAGTATCCTGTTTCAACCCAATTTAAAGGAATTTTTTAGTTCTGATTCATCGCTTCAAAATTTTTAATGCTGGCCAACAAGATTATAAGCTCTCAAAAGAAGTTTTTGATATAAGCCATGTTCGTTTCTTGTTTTAGGACTGCAATAGTGGCGAAAAAACACTATTCAGGTTGTTGATCAAACATAGCATAAGCAACTGTTTCATTGGTATCTTACTAGAACAATGAGCCGATCTCGCAAACACAAAACCGATGTTAGCTCCTTATTGCATTAATTATTCTGAAAACAAAAAACCGTTCAAAAGATACAGCCGTTAGTTACAAAAAACGGTTTTTTTTCGGCGCAATTTTGCTTTCATGACTGCAGCGGCGCAGTTGTGTGTAGTAAAAACTTATATCTTAGTAAAAATAAAACCGCTTGTTTACAAGGCTGTATTTCGATAGTGTGAAAACACTAAGTAATTTCGTGATACGAAGAAGTATTCAATAATTCGCTGGTCATTTAAACAGCAGTGAATGGAATCTTTATAAAAAACGAAACCCAATAGTTTGAATTGCTTCAGGGACTAATGGGAATAAGATGAAACAAAAGTAATGTAAATTTTTCGAAATTCAAAAAAAGAGTAATGCAATGAGATATAGCGACTTTGCTAGTGTAATGACAAATGCTCGAATGAACCGCTATTTGTTAGCTTGTGGAGGTAATACTCGTAAGGCGATGACACTTTATAGAAAAAATTTGCAACTTACTCAGGAGCTTTTTACGGTAATTAGCTGTTTTGAGGTTGCATTGAGAAATTCCATAGATGCTACTGTTTCGCCCGCATTCGGTAATTATTGGTTGAGAGCCGCTGCTATTCCAGGAGGAGTATTTGATACGCCAAAATGCCGTGTAACGAAAGACATTATTAACGAAGCGGTAAGTAAATTACGTACATACAGTCATTATAAACTAGTTGCAGAATTAGGCTTTGGCTTTTGGCGTTTTATGTTCGCTCAAAATCAATTTAATGCCACAGGTCGAATATTATTGCGTGTTTTTCCATCGAAACCAACGTCAGCGCCAGGCATACAATACAATAACAATTATATCTTTAATCAATTGGCTCAACTTAATGATATAAGGAACCGTTTAGCACATCACGAGCCTATTTGTTTTTTACCAGGACAGCCAATAAAAGATACTACGTATGCAAGACAACATTACAGTTTAATTTTACAACTTTTTCAATGGATGAATATTAATGAAAGCGCATTGTTGTATGGTTTAGATCATGTACAAGTGCTTTGTGATGAAATTGATAACTTGTAACAGAATGTAGCAAACAGCAATAACCGCGGTCATTTTCACGCCTCTGTTCTAAACCTCAAATAATCTTAGCCAAATTCACCAAAATAAAAGGTACATAAACCATACCTAACTACTTTTCTAACCCTTCATTTACGCACTGCTTTTTGATTGAATTTCTGTCACGTTTTTACCGCATATTTGTGACAAATTCAACACGAATAAGTAATTGTATGTCTACTGAAAGTCAGATACTTGAAAAGATAAAGAATTATAAGCGTTGGAATATATTTTTCCCGATCGATTTCCGATTGCTTGGCTTTGAAACAGCAGTTCGTCAAAGTCTTGATAGTTTAGATAAAAGAAATAAATTAGTATATTTATAGAAAGTACTATTTTTATAAGTTTGAAAATTCGAAGACTGAATGGTAACGTCAACATCCTTAAACAACAGAATTAACTTATCGCTTTTATAATTTTATATAAAACTCGCCGACTGTCATCCTAAATTTTTTCATTTATGCGAAACTACTTTTACTACATTGCTCTAATTGCATTATTTGGCTGTTCAACCCAAAAGCAGCTAAGCGATGATTTCTATAACGAAGATAAAAACGTGAATTTATTTGCTTTTGTTGGAAAAAAAATAGCTGTGGTTAGTTTTGATGCAGAGGCAGAACAACTTGGTGAAAAAGTTTATGATGCAAAAACAGGTGATACGATAATCCAAAAGTCGATTATAATGGACTCAGGTTCTCGTTGCAAATACGTAATAATAAAAAACGTCTTTAATAATCCGAAAATTGATACCATTGATTTTGTTGCCTACGACCATTACGGAATTCCTAATTTTTCGAAGTATGAAACTGTGCTCTTGTACGTTTCAAAAAGTTCAAAAGGAAACATTTTTTTTCATCAGAAATACCAGTTCGACTATCTTGAGAAAAATAATGACGGCCAATTTTACGGATATACCTACGATAAAATCGAGCGAAAAAAAAGAATCATATTTACAAATAAAAGAAAGGCCAGTTTAGAAGACTTGTTCAAAAAGAGAAAAACAGAAGTTTTCAAATCATTATTTGAAGACAAAAGCGGCTCCTAACAGGCTTAGCCGAGCCACAAACCACTCTTTTTAAGGCTTAAATACAAGCATTTCAATTGACTAGCCTAGGTTATTCGCATCTTATCTAAATTCCCACAGCCCCATGAAGCTAAAACTCGCCATTACACTCTTCTTTCTTAACGTTGTTGCTTACGCTCAAATACAAGAAAGGCCAGCCGATTTTAAGAAAATCAAATTTGTTTACGAGACTACATCAAATTATAGGATTGAAAACCAGCGTGTTTATGCAGATACGACCTTGCTTAAGGTAGATTTTCCGACGCTGAAATGGTCCAGATCGCCTAAGCTAGATGGTAGTTCCGAATATTACCTACCGCTCACCCGTTTAAGTGCTGAACACTTAAATAAACTCAAAAGTATTTTGTATCATGAAAACCAGACGTACATAGGCGAGTACGATAAAGTAAAAGACAAAACGATTTTTCAGGTAGTTAGAGGAGATAAAGTTACAAGAGAGATCTTTAAGGAAGTTTTTAAGGATTCGTATGAGAACTTTAAATATAGGATCGAGATTAACTACAAGAAGGGAACCTATGATTTGTATTATCCACGCGTTTCATACAACCGCACCGTAGCTGAACACTCTTTTAAAATTGAATATAAAAATGATACAATAGGGGTATTTGTAATAAACACAGTAAAAAATGTCTATAAAAACTTAGTTCTGTTGAACAAAAATCTCGATGCTAAAATTATGCCCGATGAATTATTTTCCAATGCCACTTGTGGTGTTGCGATTGTTAAAAGCTTACGGAGTACTACCGTTTTAAAGTCGGTTGAATATGTTAACTGATTTATTGCACGATACGCCGCGGATGGCAGTGGAAAGCTTTGCCTAAGGAAGCACCGAAGTGCTACATAGAACAAAAACACTAATAAAAACAGTAGAAAAATGAAAGCATTTAAATTAACTATTCTATCTTTTCTTTTTAGCAGCTCTGTATTCGCTCTAGATATTACGAATGTGACTGTTATTCCAGCATCTTCAAATCAAATTCAAGTTGTTTTAGATACTTTTGATGGTTACTCTTACGAGTTCAATACACACAACGTCACTTTTAATGGAAATACAATTACTTTGAGTGTTTGTTACAATATGGGAGTTTTTCCAGCTGGTTGGTGTGATACACAGAGTTTTGACATTTCCATGGACAATATCTCTATAATGAATTACACTCTTGTTGTAAACGTTTATTACTACAATTATGATAGCCAGTCCTGCGATTTTATCAATTTTCAAGACACCGCAACTCTAATGTTTTCAGCTCCGCTTGCTGGCCCAGTTAATTTGAATACTGTTAGTTACGATCAAAATAATGCTTTTGAAATTTATCCCAATCCCACATCTGACTTTTTGAATATCAACTATAAAGCTATAACAAAGAGCGCGGTAATTGAATTCGTAGATTTTGCAGGCAGAATTGTTAAATCACAGCGGTTACAGCATTCGAATGAACAACATGCCATAGACATTCGGTCTTTGTCGAAAGGCATCTATGTTTTACGATTGAAGGAAAATAATAAGATACTGTCGTCGAAAAAGTTGATTATAAACTAAATATATGGTTGATTACGCCTGCGTATTCGGTTTATTAAAATGGTAAACTAACTTTTTTACGTTTTTTTTTTAACGATACGCCGCGGCACGGATGGCAGTGGAAAGCTTTGCCTAAGAAAGCGCCGCGAAAACCCAAACGGCAAAGCGACAACGAGAGTTCTTGCCGTTTGGTGTTTTGAGCTGCGCTGGCTGGGCAAACTTGAAACGAACAGCCGGTTTGCCGCCCAAATAAAAATGCACTATCCTAAAATACGTTTAATTTGGTCTTTCCGTACCTTCGCCACATGATTTTTCAAATCAAAGCGTACCTGCAATTTTTACTTCGATCAAAGAATCGGCATGGCGTGCATTCGCCTTTTGTGTATCAGTTTGTTGAAAATTGTTTGAACGATCGCGCGCCGTACGAAGCATACGAAACCTTAGCCGACGCCAACCGCCAATTAGCTGCCAACAAACAACTTATTCGCGTAACCGATTACGGCGCACAATCGAAAACCATGCATCCGAAACAGCGACGAGTGTGCGATATGGCCGCCGTTGCTGGAATTACGCCTTACCGTCAGCAACTGTTGTACCGATTGGCGCGCTATTT
Organism: Flavobacterium sp.; assembly: GCF_027490375.1. Taxonomy (GTDB): domain Bacteria; phylum Bacteroidota; class Bacteroidia; order Flavobacteriales; family Flavobacteriaceae; genus Flavobacterium. The sequence goes on along the minus strand of NZ_JAIXYH010000069.1, from coordinate 58,561 downwards.
TAACATCGAAAATGCCTTGGAAATCGGAACTTCTGTCGGAAAAGCCACGGTAGCTTTGGCAGCAGTAAATGTGCGTATTCAAACCATCGAAGGTTGCGCGAATACCCAAGCCGTAGCGAAAGATTTACTTGCCGATTATTCGGATCGCATTCAGTTTACAAACGGTACCTTCGAAGCGATTCTCCCCACGATAAACGACCAAAAATTCGATTTAATTTTCTTTGACGGGAATCACCAATACGAACCCACGATTTCGTATTTCAATACGCTCTTGCAGACCGTTCATCACAAATCGGTTTGGATTTTCGACGACATTTACTACAGCGCCCACATGCAACGCGCCTGGGAATACGTACGCAAAAACCCCAACGTAAGCTTGTCTGTTGACACCTTTCGTTGGGGAATTTTATTTTTTGAGCCTCGGCCGAACAAAGAAGATTTTGTTATTCGTCCGCCTTTCTTTTTCGATACGTTGATGTAAGTCAACTGTATTTTCAAAAACCGATTTTACAATCGAGAGCAGGGTAGTGGTTGTACTACCTTATTCTTTGGCGTCGGTATTTTCGTCGGATTTAGCTCCCATACGTTCCCACTTGAAAGTTGGTCCGAATTTAAATTTCAAAGCAGCAATTTTACGGTTGTCTTCCGAAGATAATCCTTCTTTTTCCACCTGATTTTTTTGGGTGTCTAGCGCTTCGTACATCATTTTTATTTTGTCGAAGTCTTCGCGGCTGTAGGTGTTTTTATTTCTGTCGAATTCAGCAACAAAATTTTGGTAAACACTCAAAATATTGTCTTTGTTTACCCAAGAGAAATCGAGGTTTTCGCCTACGTTAGCGTTTTTGAAATACGCTTCGCGAAGCAGTTTACTGCGATTTGTATTGCCGTCGGTTGGGTTTGCTGCTTCGTCTAAATCGGCTTCGATTTCTGCCAGAATTTCATTGTATTTCGATTTGGCAACATTGATACGGTCGGTAGCTTCAACGCGATTTTCGTGGGTAATTAAAGTGCTGTCAACGCGACTTCCTTTGGCAGCAAATTCGTTTTCGATGGTTTTCCAGTTCGTTTTGATGTTGTCGAAACTTAATTTCGAGATCGAATCGGCATAATCTTCATATTCTTTAACGGCTATTTCAGCCTCTTTTTCGGTATTGCTTTTGCAACTTCCTAAAGTGATGGCGAGCACGGCCAAAAATCCTACGATAAATTTTTTCATAACTTGTTTATTTTATTTAGTAAAGGTATCTTGCTGCGATACAGCGAGCCTTATGCGATTCGAAACAACTGTTACGCAATTAGCACGCAGACAAACTGTAACAACTCATGCTATTTTGCTACTTACCCTAAAAAGAGATTTTGAAAGAATTAATTAAACTCAAGTCGATTAAACGAGATTTTGCGCTGGGCGCGGAAACGATTCGTGTTCTAAAAGGAATCGATTTAACGATAAATCAAGGTGAATATGTGGCACTAATGGGTCCGTCGGGTTCCGGGAAATCGACCTTGATGAACTTATTGGGTTGCCTGGATACGCCAACTTCGGGTTCGTATATTTTGAACGGACAAGACGTGAGCAAGATGCGCGACGACGAATTAGCGGAGATACGCAATAAAGAAATTGGTTTCGTATTTCAAACTTTTAACTTGCTGCCGCGAACTACAGCATTGGATAATGTAGCGCTTCCGATGATTTACGCCGGTTACGGAAAAGCCGAACGCAGCGCTCGAGCCAAAGAAGTGTTGGAACAAGTGAATCTCGGCGATCGGATGGATCACCAACCCAACCAGTTATCGGGTGGTCAGAGGCAACGTGTAGCCATTGCTCGAGCTTTGGTGAACAAGCCGTCGATTATCTTAGCCGACGAACCAACTGGAAATTTAGATTCCAAAACCAGTGTCGAAATCATGAAGCTTTTCGATGACATTCACCAAAACGGAAATACCGTAATTTTGGTAACGCATGAAGAAGACATTGCCGCTTACGCACACCGCGTGATTCGTTTGCGCGATGGTTTAATTGAATCAGACAATCAGAAATAATAAGATGAAAGTATATACAAAAACCGGCGATGGCGGAACTACAGCGCTTTTTGGCGGTACACGTGTTCCAAAAGACCACATTCGAATTGACAGCTACGGTACCGTTGATGAGTTGAATTCGTACATTGGTTTAATTCGCGATCAAGATATTTCAGAGATTCACAAACAAACGCTTATCGAAATTCAAGATCGTTTGTTTACGGTGGGCGCTATTTTAGCTACGCCACAGGATAAAGAATTTTTGAAAAACGGCGAGCGTCGATTACAGAATTTGGGATTACTGCAAACAGACATCGATTTTCTCGAGAAGGAAATCGACCGTATGGAAGATAGTCTGGAACCGATGACGCATTTTGTATTGCCAGGCGGCCATCAAACGGTGTCATTTTGTCATATTGCACGTTGCGTTTGTCGTAGAGCAGAACGTTTGGCAGTACATTTAGGTCATGAAGAGCCGATAGAACCGATGGCGATCATGTATTTAAATCGTTTATCCGACTACCTCTTTGTTTTGGCACGGATGTTGACCAAGGAGCTAAACGCGGTTGAAGTGAAGTGGATTCCGAGAAAATAATCATTTTTTCTTAAAATTATTTCGATAATAGCGCGTAAACACTATGTTCTTATCAAATTGAAATTAAAGTGTTTTTTACTTTGAAATTTTAGTAAAAAATATATTTTTGCATAAACCTAATTAGACAACAAAATGTACTGGACGTTAGAACTTGCTTCCTATTTGAGCGATGCTCCATGGCCGGCAACAAAAGACGAGTTGATTGACTATGCGATTCGTGCCGGAGCTCCGCTAGAGGTCGTAGAAAACCTTCAATCAATCGAAGATGAAGGTGAAATCTACGAATCAATGGAGGAAATTTGGCCTGACTATCCGACCGACGAAGATTATCTTTGGAACGAGGATGAGTATTAAAAAGAAATCACTCAAAAGCATAAAAGTCTCTCAAGTAGAGGCTTTTTTTTTGCATAAATTTGCACACAATTTTTCAGCAACTAAAGAATCAAATATATGAGTCTTATCAGTAGTATTCTCAAGGCGTTCGTTGGCGACAAATCTCAAAAAGATATCAAAGCCATACAGCCTTACATCACTAAAATAAAGACATTCGAACCAGCTTTACAAGCTTTATCGAACGACGAACTGCGCGCCAAAACTGCTGCCTTTAAAGAAACCATAAAGGAAGGACGCAAAGCGCAAGACGAAAAAATTTCTAAACTGCTCCAAGAAATTGAGGCCGTTTCGGATATCGATAAAAAAGAATCGCTCTATCTGGAAATCGATCGTCTCGAGAAAGAAGCCTATGAAGCTACCGAAAAAGTATTGCTTACCATTCTTCCCGAAGCTTTTGCTGTGGTGAAAGAAACCGCACGCCGATTCAAAGAAAACACGTCGATTGAAGTTACTGCTACTGCGAAAGATCGCGAGTTGGCAGCCGTGAAACCTTATATCACACTCGAAGGAGATAAAGCCATTTACGCCAATTCGTGGAATGCAGCCGGTAAACAAATTACTTGGGACATGATTCATTACGATGTACAGCTCATTGGCGGTGTTGCTTTGCACGAAGGTAAAGTTGCCGAAATGCAAACCGGTGAAGGTAAAACGTTGGTGGCAACCTTGCCGCTCTATCTTAACGCACTTCCTGGAAAAGGCGTACACTTGGTAACCGTAAACGACTACCTAGCCAAGCGTGACAGCTCATGGAAAGCGCCTTTGTTTGAATTCCACGGACTAACTGTAGATTGTATCGATAACCACCAACCGAACTCCGACGGTAGACGTAAAGCGTACGAAGCCGACATCACCTACGGAACGAACAACGAATTTGGTTTCGACTACCTACGCGACAACATGGCGCACACACCTGCCGAACTCGTGCAACGCAAACACAATTACGCCATTGTCGATGAGGTTGACTCGGTATTGATCGACGATGCACGTACACCCTTGATCATTTCCGGTCCGGTTCCGCAAGGCGATCGTCACGAATTTAATGAGCTAAAACCAAAAGTGGAGCAACTCGTTAACTTACAACGACAAATTTCAAACGGTTTCTTAGCTGAAGCGAAAAAACTCATCAAAGAAGGAAACACCAAAGACGGAGGATTCAACTTACTTCGCGCACACCGTGCCATGCCTAAAAACAAGGCATTGATTAAGTTTTTGAGTGAAGACGGCGTAAAACAACTTTTGCAGAAAACGGAAAATCAGTACATGCAAGACAACAATCGCGAAATGCACAAAGTTGACGAAGCTTTGTATTTTGTGATTGAAGAGAAGAATAATTCGGTTGAATTGACCGAAAGCGGCATCAAAGCACTTTCTGGCGATACCGATTCGGATTTCTTTGTACTTCCTGATATGGGAACAGAAATCGCGAAAATCGAACAGGCAAAATTGCCTAAAGAAGCAGAAATTGAAGCTAAAGAAAAGCTTTTCAACGAATTTGCGCAGAAAAGTGAGCGTATTCACACCTTAACGCAGTTACTGAAAGCCTACACCTTATTTGAGAAAGATGTAGAATATGTGATCATCGACAATAAAATTTTGATTGTAGATGAGCAAACCGGTCGTATCATGGACGGTCGTCGTTACAGCGATGGTTTACACCAAGCGATCGAAGCTAAGGAAAACGTAAAAATCGAAGCAGCTACGCAAACTTTTGCAACCATTACCTTGCAAAACTACTTCCGTATGTACAGTAAACTGGCTGGTATGACAGGTACTGCCGTTACTGAAGCGGGCGAGCTTTTCGAAATCTATAAATTAGATGTGGTGGAAATTCCTACCAACCGTCCGATTGCACGTATCGATCACGAAGATTTGATTTATCGTTCGGTGCGTGAGAAATTCAATGCCGTAATCGAAGATGTAACGAAACTTTCCGAAGCGGGTCGTCCGGTACTTATTGGTACCACTTCCGTGGAAATTTCCGAATTGCTTTCGCGAATGTTAAAGATGCGTGGTGTGAATCACAATGTTTTGAACGCGAAAATGCACAAGCAGGAGGCGCAAATTGTGGAAGAAGCGGGTAAGCCAGGTGTGGTAACTATTGCTACAAACATGGCTGGTCGTGGTACCGACATTAAGTTAACTCCAGAGGTAAAAGCCGCTGGTGGTTTAGCGATTATTGGTACCGAACGTCACGATTCAAGACGTGTCGACCGTCAGTTGCGCGGTCGTGCAGGTCGTCAGGGAGATGTCGGAAGTTCGCAATTTTACGTATCGCTCGAAGATAACTTGATGCGTTTGTTTGGTTCGGATCGTGTCGCGAAAATCATGGATCGTATGGGATTGAAAGAAGGCGAAGTAATTCAGCATTCGATGATGACCAAATCGATTGAACGCGCTCAGAAAAAAGTAGAAGAAAACAACTTTGGTGTACGTAAACGTTTGTTGGAATACGACGACGTTATGAACGCACAACGCGAAGTGGTTTACAAACGCCGACGTCACGCTTTAGAAGGCGAGCGATTGAAAGTAGATATCGCAAACATGATTTACGATACGTGTGAATTGTTGGTAGATCAAGCGAAAGCGGCAGGCGATTTCAAGAATTTCGAATTCGAATTGTTCCGTTATTTCTCGATCGAATCGCCCGTAATTGAATCGGATTTCAACAAACAATCGGCTAACGATTTAACGAATACCGTTTATAAGTCGGTTTTAGATTTTTACGAATCGAAAACAGCAAACAGCGCCGAGCAAGCATTTCCAATCATTGCGGGCGTTTTCGAAAACGAAGGAAACAAATTTGAGCGCATTGTAGTTCCGTTTACAGACGGAGTGAAAACGCTCAACGTGGTAACCGATTTAAAGAAAGCTTACGAATCGCGCGGCAAGCAGCTGATTACCGATTTCGAAAAGAACATCACGTTGGCGATAGTCGATGAGGCTTGGAAAAAGCATTTACGTAAAATGGATGAGTTGAAGCAATCGGTGCAATTGGCCGTTCACGAACAAAAAGATCCGTTGTTGATTTACAAATTTGAAGCGTTTAAGTTGTTTAGCAATATGTTGAATGGCGTGAATCGCGACGTGATTTCGTTCTTGTTTAAAGGCGATTTACCGCAGCAGAATGCACCGCAAATACAGGAAGCTCGCGAAGTAAAGCAAAAAGAAAATTACCAAACTTCGAAAGATGAAATTCCGAATAGCGATCAGGCGGCAGCTCAAAATCGTGAAGCAGCTCAAACCCAACCCAAACAAGTAACTGAAACGATAGTTCGGGAAACGCCGAAAATCAATCGAAACGATACGGTTACCATTAAACACGTTTTGAGTGGGAAAACCGAAACCATGAAGTACAAAAAAGCCGAGTCGTTATTGCAATCCGGCGAATGGGTTTTAGCGTAAGAGAAACGCAAAAATTGCTTTATAAATCAAAGAAATCTGCTGTAAAAGGCAGATTTTTTTTGGGCGCCCGGGCACGCTTTCGCCTTTACTCCTCGGCGAGTTCCGCTGCGCTACACCGCCTGTGGGGTATCGGCTCACCCGAGGCTACCAGCCGAACTGACCGCAGGTAATCGTTGGCGCGGCAATCGTTACCAGCAATTGTGCGAATAAAGCGTTATATTATTTCGAACCTTATTTCTTAAAAGTATGCATGTGTTTAATCTAATTAAAATATTGATAATCATTTTTTTATAATGGGTAATATTGCGATATTACGATTTAAAATTCGCAAATCTTAGAGCAATAGAAAGCCTTACAAATTCTCAGCTTAAAAGCCATTTAAAATGTGAATTCACTTTTTTTGATTTTAAGCCCGTGAACGTTAAAAAGCCATTTAGCGACCAATTTGGCGGTTAAACCATAAGTTTGTTTTAGCCAAAAGAGAGCAAGAAAGCGTTAACTTTTTTTCTGGGCGAGTTTTACACTTTCCACTTAGCTTAAACGTACTGTGCAACAGAATTTATGATGACGAAGAAGAACACTTTTTTTAGAACGCACCTAAAATCACTCGAAAGTTTGTACTTTTAAGGTGGAAAACCTTTTTCTGTTTAAATCACTTTCTCATGATTACTAAAAAGCAACTTGCAGTAACACTAGATAAACTTCCAGAACAGTTCTCTATAGAAGATTTGATTGACAGACTTATTTTGCTTGATAAAATAGAAAGAGCTGAAAGAGAATCGGAAGTCGGTAATACCATTACAGAAACCGAATTAGACCAAGAGCTCGAAAAATGGTTCAAATAAATTGGACAAGGACTGCCGTTGAGGATTTAAAAGGTATCTTCGATTATATTGCGAAAGATTCTAAAAAGTATGCACAACTTCAAACGCTCAAATTAAAAACACGAACCTTAATTTTAAAGTCTAAACCTTTTATAGGTAAAAAGGTGGCTGAGAAGGAAAACTTGGCAATCAGAGAATTAATAGAAGGTAATTATAGAATAATTTATAAGATAATTGATAAAAACAAAGTAGATATCCTTACCATTCATCATACTTCACGAGATTTGACAAGACGTGAAATCAAGTAAATGAACACATTAGTGATTTTTAGTCAGTTTACCCTTTATTTCACGATATGATCTTACTGATTTTACCAAAAAAATACGCCGAACGAAAAACCCGTTCGGCGCTCCAACTAAAACAAAAAATCGGCAGACTAAAACTTGTAGCCTGCACCAATGAAAATACCGCTGATAGCCACATCTCCTGTGCCCAGCGAATATTTCGCGTTTACGTCGAACTCCTCCGAAATGTCGTACGACGCACCAAAGTCAACGTTAATTTTAAACTTCTCTTCTTCCAATTCGGTGAAGTAGTTTAAACTTGGTCCAGCCATTACATGGAAACTATCCGCTAACTCGTACTTCGCCAAAATCGGTACGCTTAAGAAATTAAAGTCCTTGATTAATACATACATCAATTCGGGTTGTACTGCAAATTTTTCGGAAATGCCAAGTGTTGCAAATCCTCCCAAATAAAAACCAGTTTCCGAACCAGTTACTTCGCCTAACGGACCAAGATCCACTTTTGTAGACGCTAAATCAACACCTGCTTTAACACCAAATTTTGTTTCTTGCGCTTGTGTAGCGAAAGTTCCGGCAAGAGCAGCCAATACAAATAGTAATTTTCTCATAATTAAATGTTTATTAGTTATGAGTCAAAACTATTTTGTGAGCTAATCTTCTGAAATACTACAAATGACGTATTTTTCACTGCGTGATCGCGCAGTGAATCAATGGAGTCAATTCCCTTTTGGGCAGTTATGCATCCGGAAAAATCTTCCCTGGATTCAAAATCCCGTTTGGATCAAAGACGTTCTTGATGCCGCGCATTAAATCGAGGTGATGCGTCGGGAATTTTATGGGCATGTTTTTTTTACTTATTAAGGGTTTGATATGCAATGCATTACTGAAAAGTATAATGTTAATCAAATAGTGTCAACTACATTTTCTGGATTTCGATTCTTTGGGTTAAAAGGTTCAATGTTTTCAAAAGAATTTGAATCAGTTCCTTTAAACCCATTTATCAAAGCTATTTTTATTTGCGGTACATCATCAAAAGCCTTAAACCAAATTGAGAAGAATCCTTTACTTTTAGCTGCATCTAAGAGTAAAGGTGTAAAGTCTGATACACTTATTAATCCGTTATTCCAGGCTGTCCGCCAAACTTCGTTAGCGGAAAACCATGCTTCAGCTCTGTATTTCCATCTTAGATCGGTTGCCCGAGGATTAACTTTTATAGTATTTAAACCCAGCAGACTAATTGTGTTATTTGCTTTGTTTAGCTGGTCAAATCCTAAAGTACTAAAAGCTCTAACTAAACCTGCCTTTTGCTCACGGTTTGTTAGTATGGAAACTACAAAATATTCAAAAACCAAATGTGTGTTGTTTTTATCAGGCATGTAATGAGTTTCTGACGTATGTGGCTTATTTCCTTTTTCTCTATTACATGGTCCGCACGCGAGTAGCATGTTTTCCCATGCTAACAAATCCCCTGCGGGTTGATCTGTTTGAGGGTTTTTAGGAACAACATGTTCAACTTGAGGACTATCGTTCAAAATCATATTACAATAGCAGCAGTAGTTACCTATTCTTTCAATAAGATCGCTTCTCCAATCTTTGTAATCGGTAACTATTTTGTCAACTCCATTTAACTGAGGTGTATTTCCTTTAAATATAGGACGCATTCAAATATTATAATTTACTTTCAAGTCGTTTTAATTTTAATAATGCCCTTACACCGGGATCTGAGACTTCAATTTCAATTTTGTTTAGAATTTCCGTAGCGTTGACGGGCTTACTCTTTATGGTTTGCAGATACTCTAGTGATAGCTGTTCATTTTTAGCATTTTCAACAGACATTGTGCTTGATGTCCCCATAACTTTCTGCGCTATTTCTCCAATAGATAAATCTGTAGGGTTTACGTCAGAATACTCATCGTCAAGGTTGTAAAGTTCATTTGAATTAAGCGATTGAACTATGAAAGGAGAATGTGTTGTTACGACAAATTGAATTCTTGGGAAAGCTTTTTTTAAATCCTGCACTACATGTCTTTGCCACCTTGGATGTAAATGTAAATCTATTTCGTCAATTAAAATTATTCCATTTGTATCGGTAATTGCATTTTGCATTCTGTAGCCGTTTAAGGCGATGCATCTGTAGGCAATTTCTGCAACCATAGCTGTGAAATAATGAATACCGTCGCTATGAGAGCTTATCGGTAAAAATCCAGTTTCTTCATCGTCAATCTTAATTTTTAACCAAAGCTCGCCATTTATAAACTCAATTTCAGTAATAAAGGGATTTGCTGTTCTAATTGCTGAAAAGAATGCTTCCTTAGTTCCATTATATTCTTTGCCAAGCCGAACTAAGGTGTCGTAAGTTTGTAGCCATTCATGATAATGAAATTTGACTGCCTTCATTTCCTCCCAGTCTTGATATCCTTCCTTAAAAATTTGTCGTCCTAGTCGTTGAATCTTACTTTTTTTCGACATTCTTCCTGCACCAACAGCTCTTGAAATTCCAAAGAATGCAATGATTGGTAAATCAATTCTATCTGTATGATGCTTAACCATCAGATTATGTCTGTCAGCTGCAATTTTTTTTATTTCACCCACATCTGTACTGTTATATGTTGATGCGCTTTTTCCTTCCAGCCATTTTCTTCGCCAAGTAATTTCTTCAGAATTTCCAGTAAAACGACCAACAGCTTCAACTTTTACTGGAAATTGCTGAAGTAAGAATTTTCCTTGGTCTAAGATTCGAATTTCGTCTTTTGCGATATGTCTAGATTTAACCTCAGGTATCGCTAAAAAAAATGCGCCACTTGCTATCCGTAGAGCATGTAAAATAGTTGACTTACCCTTACCATTTACACCTATAAATACAGTAAATGAGGGGTCTAGGTAAAAAGTTCTTTCCTCAGAAATATTTCTAAAGTTCTGGATTGTTATTTTCTTGATATTCATTATGAAGTAAGAAAAAATTTAGTGTCTAAATCAAAGATACCAAAAATCTCCATTTTATCATGAAATACTTTAAGGTGCTATTTCTGATTATTCTTTAATAATCCGGAAAAATCTTCCCTGGATTCAAAATCCCGTTTGGATCAAAGACGTTTTTGATTCCACGCATTAAATCGATGTGATGCGTCGGGAATTTTATCGGCATGTAATTTTTTTGCACGTAACCAATGCCGTGCTCGCCCGAAAGTGTGCCACCAAGCGCCACTGTTAGCTCAAAAATTTCGGTAATGCCTTTTGGAATATCTTCCTGCCACTGCTGTTCACTGAGCGCGCCACGAATGATGTTTACATGCAAGTTTCCATCGCCGGCGTGTCCGTAACAAACCGATTTAAAACCGTACTTCGCACCAATGCGCTTAATGCCTTGCAACAACTCGGGTAGGGCATAGCGCGGAACGACAGTATCTTCTTCTTTGTAGACCGAATTGGCTTTAACCGCTTCGGCTATGCTGCGTCGCATTTTCCAAAGTTGATTTTTCTGTTCGGTAGAATCGGCGAAAAGAATATCGTCTATGTCGTAAGCTTCGAAAACGCTGCACAATTTTTCGGCTTCTTCGAGCAGTTGGTCGAGGTTGTTGCCATCGAGTTCTACCAACAAATGTGCATTTACGTCTGGCGCAACTACAACATTCAGGTTGTCAATAAATTGCAGTGCCCAGTCGATGGCATCACGTTCCATAAATTCGAGCGCCGACGGAACAAATCCGGCTCGAAAAACGGCTGAAACAGCTTCGCAAGCTTCGGCTTCGTTTCGAAACGGCACGAGCATTAAAACGTTTTGAGTAGGCAAGGGCAAGAGTTTTAGCGTAGCTCGGGTAATAACTGCTAAAGTTCCTTCGCTGCCTACCAACAATTGCGTCAGGTTGTAGCCGGTAGCGTTCTTTAGCGTATTTGCGCCGGTTTCGATAATTGTCCCGTCGGCCAAAACCGCTTGTAAATTAAGTACGTAATCTTTGGTAACGCCGTATTTTAACGCACGTGCTCCACCGGCATTTTCGGCGATGTTGCCACCGATGAAACAACTGCCTTGACTGCTCGGATCGACCGGATAAAACAAGCCGTGTTGCGCCACCGCATCGCGCAGGGTTTGGGTAACGACAGCCGTTCCGGTGGTTACCTGCAAGTTTTTCAAATCGATTTCGTGAATTTGATTGAAACGTTCCATCGATAGACCAATGCCGCCATGAACAGCTAATGCTCCGCCGCTTAAGCCGGTGCGTCCGCCGATGGTCACAACGGGAATTTGATGCTGGTTTGCGATTTTTAAAACGGCCGACACTTGTTCAACGGTAGCTGGTTTGACCACGATATGTGGTGGAAACGACAGGTCTTCGGTTTCGTCGTGGCCGTAATGCAACAGCGTTTCTGTATCGCGGTAGCAGTCGAGGTTTGGAATATTTTGAAGTTCGGAAAGAAACGAATCGGTAAGCATATTCTTTTGAAAACGATTTTTCGGTTACGGATTTTGCGTTAGGGACTGAAGCGGAAATCCTGTTTTGCGCTGCCGCTTAAGGCGCTAAACAGATTATAGCGAAAGGCCCGACCGCGAAGTTACGATTTTAGATGAAGCGATTTCGTTCTCGCGGGAACGCCCAAATAAAGTTGAAAATCGGTTATTTGGTTTCTTTGTTTTTCTGGAAATCGAAATTGAATATAGTGTTGACAATCAAACCGTTATTGTATTGATAAACGTCCTGATTGTTGATGTTTCTGCCAAACTGCACGATTTGGTTGAGGTAGCCGGCTTCGATTTTTAAATTAGAAGTGAGGTTGCAGCCGAGTAGGAGTCCGAGGCGATTTTGATCAAAGACATTGGCACCGATATTTTCGCCAAATCCGAGGAAAATCTCGTCGTAAACCGCTAGATACGGTGTTTTAGGTTTCGGATTTTTAGCCAAAGGAATTTGCAGGCGAAACATGTAGCGCAGTCGATTTAAAAACAGGTATTCGTCTTCGGACGTCGATGCTGCCGAGTTGAACCGACCCACCCAGCGTTGCTCGAGCATGAAGCGGTGCGAGAGATCGATATTCCAAATTTTATCGGTTATCGTTGCCATTTGAAAGCTGCGGTGCTCAATAAATGTTTTTCCGAAGCCGTTTAACGGAATATCGCCGTAAGCATAGGTTTCTATCCAAGCGTAGCCCAAGCGCAGTTGCAATTTCGGACTTGCTTGATAGTTTGCTCCGAGGCGAAGTAAACTTTGCTGCGGATTGGAAATGGTTTGGTCGCGGCGCCATTGGTATTCGGTGTGTACGCTCCACTTGTTGGCCACTTTGAAGGTTCCGAAATAATTGTACCAGCCAATGTCGTTGCGATCGGTGATGCGTGTGGTTTGGGCGTTTATTGCTTGCAAGAGAAAAGCAAAGAGCAACAGATAACGGAATTTTAACGGCATAGTTTTAGTAGTTAGTTGTCCGTAAAAGTACGTTAATAACAGAAACAGCTTTTATTTTTAGTATTTTCAAATCTCAAAAAAATGGAATTATGGATAGCAGCAAAACGACCAAATTATTGAAGTTAGGCGTTGGATTAGTAGCAGTAATTTTAGTTACTGCTTGCCAGCAGCGCGCGGTTTTGTCGGATGCAAAAAACAACGAACCGATTAGTTTATACAGTAAATGGCAGTTGATTGAACTTAACGGGAAAGCAGCAGCGGTAACTTCTGGCTTGAAAACGCCGGTGATTACCATAGAGAAAGCGGGTCGTATTTCGGGTAACGCTAGTTGCAATAATTTCTTTGGTTCGTTTGAAACAGACGGAAGTTTTCGTTTGAAGTTCAGCAAAATGGGAAGCACTATGATGGCTTGTAACGACATGAGTTTGGAACGCGAATTCTTGCAAAAATTGGAAGTTGTAGACAATTTTACGTTACGTGGCGACACGCTTTCGCTGAATAAAGCACGTATGGCTCCGCTGCTGCGTTTGGTTCGCGTGCACTAAGTGTAAATACTTTTTTTACCGGCAAAAATGCGAGCCATAAGGCAAACCGGAAACGCAACCAAAAAGTATGGTATTCCAAATAGTTCTAGGCACATAACGGCACAGGTTAATGGTAGTGCCGCAGCTGCGCCAAATACGGCAACAAAGCCTAGTGCTGCAACAAAACCAAGAGGTAAACCAAGCTGCAAGGCGAGAAAACTTCCAAGCGTTGCACCGATAAAAAACAGCGGGGTAACTTCGCCACCTTTAAATCCGGCTGCTAATGTAATTGCGGTAAATAAGAGTTTCCAGCCAAATACAGTTCCGTCGGTGGGTTGTTGAAAAGCGTTTTCAATTTCTGAAATACCTAATCCGAGATAGCGGTCGGTTTGTAAAACAAAGACTAGTGCAATAAGTATGCAGCCACCGATGAAGGCTTGCAACGGCTTTTTATCAGTAATTTTCTGAAAGACAATCCCTATTCTTTCTTGTAATTCGATGAACAAGCGGGCAGTAAATCCGAAGGCCAAGGAGCATGCAAGTAAAGCGAGGAATAAGCCAAAACTCCAATCGGGTAGAACCGCCGTTTTATACGTTGCATGCGAAATAGGAAGCAATAAAGCCACGACATTTGCCACAAGGGCACAAAAGCACACCGATGCCACAGAAAACGCATTGATGCTTTTAGTTTTGTCGACTTCGAAAGCAAAGACAAATCCTGCGAGGGGAACGCCAAATACAGCGCTAAATCCGGCGGCTAGCGCACAACGCAAAAAGGTTTTCTGCTTTGTTGCATCGAATGGAACTAGTTTACTAATGGCCGATTCAAGTCCGGCGGCCATTTGTACCGCGGTTCCTTCGCGTCCGGCACTGCCCCCGAATAGGTGCGTAAGTAAAGTGGTTACGAAGATGAGCGGCGCTAAAAAGAAGTTCCAGTTTTGATTACCGTTCTGTAAAGCTGCAACCAACATTTTTGTTCCGGCTTGATAACTGGGCGCGAATTTTTGATAATACCAAACCATGAAATAGCCCGCAAAAGGAAGTCCGAATATGAGATACGGAACCTGTAAACGAAGATTCGTAACGCCGTCCAAAACATACAAAAACACGCCCGAAACCAAGCCAACGCAGCTAGATAAGAGCAGCAGGGCAATGATCCAGCGAATCAGTTCTTTAATGGGCGTTATTTTAGGAAAGGCCAAGCGTTTCAAGCGTTAACTTCTTGTTCGGCGGCTAAGTTTTTTTGAAGAAAATCGGTTCCAAAGCTTAGTTTTTTCGCCAGAGGAGCGGTGGGAGCAATTGCCCGCCAAAAAGGTGTGATTTCGCTTAAGGGTGTTCCTGCTTGATACTTTTCGTAATTGAGTTCGGCTACAATCCGTAGGAAAATGCCCGTCGTTACCGGACAGGTATGCGTTGCACCGTGGGTGAGTGCAAGATCTTTCCGGATATCAGTCATAGATACCAAAGTTCCCGCAGGAATTTGTGCAATGTAATCGGCAAAAATTTGTGGAGTTGCAATAAGCATGAGTGCGTTTTCGGGAATGTCGGCAAAACGTTTGTCGATTCGCTTCACTTCTGCTTCCTTGCGTTGATCGAATTTTTGTTGCCAAGTTTTCGTTGCCATGTGTCGAATAGCTAGTCTTGAATTTTAGAATCGTTTAATTTCGTCAGTATTTTGGCTTCTAAATCGTAAATCGCTTTGAGTTGTTCTTCGGCGATTAAGTCGATTTTCTGGTGCAAACTTCTAATTTCGAGTTCGGATTTCAAATTTACTAAATAATCGTTTTCAGAACGCTGCCGATCTTTTTCCTCTTGTCGGTTCTGACTCATCATGATAATCGGCGCTTGCAAAGCAGCAATACACGACAAGATGAGATTCATCAATATAAACGGATACGGATCAAAGCGCTCAGACGTTAATGCCAAGCTGTTGAATAAAATCCATATGACCAGCAAAACAAAAAAGCTGATGATAAACGACCAGCTGCCGCCAAAACGTGCCACTTTATCAGAAATTTTCTGTCCTTGAGTCAGGTATTCGCGCGGTGGATGCAACAGATTTTCGGTAATTAATTGCTCTTCTTCCAGTGTTTTAGAAACAATTTCGCGTAATTTTCGCAGTTGGTCAACAGCAAAATCTTCGGCAGATTCAAATTCGGTTTGCATAACTTTTTAATTTAGTGTGACTCGGATCTTTAGATAAATTAGTGCGGTTACGATAGCAAGCGTGAAGCTCAATAGCGTTCCGATAAGTATGTATTCGGTTAGTTTTATTTCTTTGTTTTCACGCAAATCGCCAAAGCGGAAAATAGATTTCGCGGCAAGTAAAAAGCCAACGCCTTCCCACAAATTGCAAGTGATGAAAATGAAAATCAGCAAACGTTCCAGAATTCCAATGTAAAACCCGGCTTCTGCAAGTCCCGTTTTTGGCGCTTCGTACGGAAAAAACTGCATCAATTTCTTCATCACAACAGCCGAACAAAAGGTAGTAACCAAAACGGCGTTTGCAGCCAAAAGGGTTTTCGTACCGAAAATGCGTTCCCAATCTATTTCGTATGTCTGATGATAGGCCACAAACAGCGCTAAAGCACCAAAGTGCAGCAACTGATCGAAACTAAAAACAGCAATAGGGCTCAGCCGTTTTTTTAATACAGTTTTTGTGAACGCATCGATTAAAAAATGACTGGCAGCCAGTAAAATACACGGCAAGATTAAGTTTTTTGAAAATTGCGTAAACAGCAGCAACAAGAACAGGTGAATGCCGGTGTGCAGGTAAAGCATGGGCGATTTTAACACTCGATTTTCGATAGCTGCTGCCATCCGAGACGACTGCAAGACGAAATCGCCCAACAAATGGGCTAACAGTATTTTTAGTGCTAAATCGAGCATGTTTCGAGCATTTTTTTAAACAAGTTAATGGCTTGTTCTATTTCGTGAAATCCGCCGCGTTTTAATGCTTTTGAAACACTGGTTTCGTGTTTTTGCAGCAGTGCCGACAAGGCTTTTTGCGATAAGTCGTTTCGTTTCAAAGCGTGATAAATCGTTGCAGCCGTTGCGGGTTTCCAGTTTTTTATCAAAATTCCGATAAAGCTACAAATTACGTTTAGCGTTTCATCGAATTCTTGGTTTTTAGTTTTGATGCGAAGGCGGTCGTTTTTGAGCATGTCGAATGCTTTACCAGAAAAAATATGCGCATCACTCATTTTCATTGAAATAGATTTTTCCGACAATTCCGTTATTCCAATGCCAATTCCCATACGAACACCAACGCCCGATTCGGCGCTCAGCAAAGCCGAAAGTTGTATGGCCACTTCCAAACAGCTAGAAGCCACAACCTGAATTTGAAAACTGTCGCCTCGCGAAATAGCGTAATCGTGAGCGGGTTCGGCATTTTCCTGTAGAAATTTCTCAAGCAAAAGTTGCCAACGGTTTGGTTCTACACTTCTTGAAGCAATAATATCGCCTGTGATCACTGCATACATATCCAAGTATTATTTCATCAAAAATACAAAAAAAATAGGTTTATTTACGCCTATTTTTAAAAATAGGTTTATTTAAGCCAATTTCTATAAATAGACTTATTTACGCCAATTATTTAAAATAAACCGAAGCAAGACATTTTTTAAAGAGCTGGTTGTACAGAGTATTCATGCGTATTCGGAAATTGATTTTGTTTCATAAGTCTAAGAATTTGCAAACTGTTGAAAGACATTAATTCACACGAAAATTAAAAGTGGTTTAGCGATCAGGTACAAATGCTGACGATGCCGAGGCTTTGTGTATCTTTGCAGCCGTTAAAAATACTATGGAATTTAATCTGCTACATACCGACCCGCATTCGCGTGCGCGCGCCGGAAAAATTACTACAGATCACGGAATCATCGAAACGCCCATTTTTATGCCGGTCGGAACCGTGGCTTCGGTCAAAGGCGTTCACCAACGCGAATTGCGCGAAGAAATTAATCCAGACATCATCCTCGGAAATACGTATCACCTGTATTTGCGTCCGCAGCTCGATATTTTAGAGCGGGCAGGAGGTTTGCATAAGTTCATGAATTGGGACCGAAACATACTTACCGATTCGGGCGGTTATCAAGTATATTCGCTTTCGGCCAATCGAAAAATAAAAGAAGAAGGCGTTAAGTTTAAGTCGCATATCGATGGTTCGTATCACTTCTTCACACCCGAAAATGTGATGGAAATCCAGCGCACCATCGGAGCCGATATCATCATGGCGTTCGACGAATGTACACCGTATCCGTGCGATTACCGCTACGCACAGCGTTCCATGCACATGACACACCGCTGGCTCGATCGCTGTATCGCTCATTTAGAAAAAGTTCCCTACAAATACGGCTATTCGCAAGCATTTTTTCCGATTGTTCAAGGAAGTACGTACAAGGATTTACGCCGACAATCAGCCGAATACATAGCAAATTCCAACCAAGTAGGTAACGCCATCGGAGGCTTATCTGTGGGTGAACCTGCCGAAGAAATGTACGCAATGACCGAGGTCGTAACTGAGATTCTGCCACAAGATAAACCGCGTTACTTGATGGGAGTAGGTACGCCAATCAATATTTTGGAGAATATTGCGTTGGGAATAGATATGTTCGACTGTGTGATGCCTACGCGAAATGCCCGTAACGGCATGTTGTTTACCGCAAACGGCACAATTAACATCAAGAATAAAAAGTGGGAAGCCGATTTTTCACCTTTAGATGAAAACGGAACAACCTTTGTAGATCACGAATATTCGAAAGCGTATTTGCGCCATTTATTTGCAGCAAACGAGTATCTCGGCAAACAAATTGCAACCATTCACAACCTTGGGTTTTACATGTGGTTGGTGCGCGAAGCACGCAAACAAATTCTTGCAGGCACTTTCGCCGAATGGAAAAATAAGATGGTAAAACAAATGAACCAGCGTTTGTAATATGCAAAAACTAAAGATGGGGAAGTTAACGATAATCGATAAGTACATCCTGAACCGGTATTTAGCTACCTTTTCGGTGATGCTGATGCTTTTTATTCCCATCGGAATTACGATCGACGTTGCCGAAAAGGTCAATCGAATGATGGAAAACAAAATACCTTTCGGTAAAATTGCACTCTATTACCTCGATTTTACAATTTATTTCGCCAACCTACTTTTCCCGATTTTCCTGTTCCTTTCCGTAATTTGGTTTACCTCGAAGTTGGCTAACAACACCGAAATCATTGCCATACTGAGCAGCGGAATATCGTTTACCCGATTTTTACGACCCTACATTTTTGGTGCCACCATCGTTTCTTTGTTTTCGCTGCTGATGGGAATTTTTATCGTTCCAAAAGCCAGCGAAGGTTTTAATAATTTCCGGTATAACTATCTGAAAGGCAGTAGTGGAAAAGCGCAAATTCGGAAAAACAGCAACGTATTCCGACAAGTTAATAAAACCGATTTCATTCACGTAGGTACCTTTAATCACGATGCCAAAATGGCGTTCAACTTTTCGTACGAGAAGTTCGATGCCAATAACAAAATGGTGTTTAAAATCAATGCCGATCGAATTAAATACAATCCGATTAAGAAGAATTTTTCGCTGTACGGGTACAAAAAGCGCACCATCGGACCGCTGTCGGATAAATTAGAGTCGAAACCAAAAATGGATACGATTTTTCAGTTCGATTTAGAAGATTTAACGCCCACCGTTTACGTGGCTGAAACCTTGAGTTTACACGAGTTGAGCAGTTTTATCGACAAGGAGCGTAACCGCGGTTCGAGTAACATTAGTTCGTATTTGGTGGTGTATTACAAGAAATTCAGTATTCCGGTTTCGGCGTTTATACTAACCATAATTGCGGTGGCGGTTTCGTCTATGAAACGTCGCGGCGGTATGGGAATTAACTTGGCTATCGGTATAGCTTTGGCATTTACGTATATCTTCTTCGATAAAATTTTTGGAGTTTTGGCCGAAAAATCGAGTATTCCGCCTTTGTTGGCCGTGTGGACACCAAACGTACTTTTCGGTACTTTAGCGATTTACCTGCTTCGCAATGCTAAACGATAAAACCGGCGCACATCTCAAAATGCACCTCATCGTTTTTATATGGGGTTTTACCGCTGTTTTGGGCGATTTAATCAGCATACAAGAATACCGTTTGGTGTGGTTTCGCATGGGTTTAGCTACGGTTTTTTTGTATTTGTGGCAACGCAGTCAGAAGGTAAATTTGGCCATTTCTCGAGCGCTGTTACTCAAAACGGCAGGCGTAGGTTTGCTAATTGCTTTACATTGGATTTTCTTTTTCAAAGCCATTAAAATCTCGAATGTTTCGATCACCTTAGCGGTATTTTCAACGGGTTCGTTCTTTGCGGCTTTGCTCGAGCCCTTCTTTTTCAAGCGTAAAATGCTGTGGTACGAAGTATTTTTTGGATTGATAATCGTTGCCGGACTCAGTTTTATCATACAAGTCGAGGTGCAGTATCTCGAAGGTGCTGTTTGTGCGCTGTTTTCGTTAATTATGGGCGTTTTATTTACCTTGTGTAACGGAAAATTAACGCGCAACAATCCCGCTTCTATTTTAACGGTGTACGAATTTTTCGCCGGATTTCTAGCTGTGAGTGTGTACTTGTTGGCAACGGGCGAAGTTACCGCCGAATTACTTCAACTTTCCGGCAGCGATTGGTTTTACTTGCTGATTTTGGCGAGTATTTGCACGGCTTATGCGTTTACGGCTTCGGTCGACATCATGAAAAAGCTCTCGCCGTACACGGTTATGTTAACCACTAATTTGGAACCGGTTTACGGCATTTTTTTAGCGTACTTTATTTTAGGCGACAGCGAGCAAATGAGTCTCGGTTTTTACGTGGGCGCCGCGGTAATTTTGGCCACGGTATTGCTAAACGGCTACATCAAATCAAGAACAACCGTAAGTAGCTAATCCGGCTGTTCGCTATAGTCCGCAAAAAATCCGGTTTGTTCAATCGGTTTGCGCGCGGTTTCTTGGGTCACCACGCTCCAACCGTTTCACAATACCGTATTTTTCTTACGGGCTGCCGCTACCATCCGGGCTAGGAAATACGTTACCAAAAATTCGTGAAAAAATACCTATAAGTAGGTAGTTTTGGGAAGTGGGAATCCCGTAATTTAGCGATGTACAAATTTAATTAGTAGCGCAAGAGGCGAAACAAGTGCCCGATTTAGCATAGACAAAATGCGCATAGATTTATTAATGTAACGTACTGTTAATAAATAATTTATGTTTGTTTTTTGTAAAAATTGGAAAGAGAGTGGAGACTTTACCGATTGTTGAGTTAGCAGTAAGCTTTAAAGTCAACAATCGTATAACAAATGAAGTGAATGAAGGATAGTTTAAGACAACTAATAAACAACACAATCATCTTAGAATATAGGTTGTCTAACTTAGATCTAGGAATCGATAAGACCTGCATCACACATAAAGATTTAAATGATGACTGTTACAAATGCGGAAATTCAGAAGATTTGAACAGGATTATTTATGAAAGTATTCTTTACTATGCGTATGATGAGTTTCAACTTTTGGATGGTGACCATCAAAAAATGTTCGTAAAAGCGTTTAATACTAAGTTCAAGTACAACCATTCTGCATCAGACCTTGCAAAAAGACGATTAGGTATATATGGCGAATCTTTGCTTTACGCAGTTCTTCATCAATTATATAATGCAAATACTTTAGTATCTCGTGGATACTTTTATGATATCCAGAAAAAGTCAGAAGTGACAGGTTATGATTCTTTTCAATTAATACAAAGAGGAAATGAAATCGAATTGTGGTTTGGCGAAACCAAATTTTATGAAGATGGCATAGCCGCAATCGACAAAGTGTTCATTAATATTGAGAAGGCTATCTCTGATGATTATTTAGTGAACACTAATTTCACAACAATACTACAGAAGAAAGGAAATATAATTGACAAAGAATCCAAGTTATTTGAGATTCTCGACAAATGGGATAAATGCATAATTGAATCATTAGAAGATGAATTAAGAGATAATCAAATTAAATTGGTTTATCCTGTTTTGGTTACTTTCAATACCGTTGAGAACGACTATAATGAGACAATTAGAGCTGCGATTAAGCATATAAATGATAATTACAGCCATTTGAAATTTGATAATATTAGCATTGAATATTCTATATTTTTCATTCTTATGCCAATTGAAGATGTAAAAAAATCTAAAGAAACAATTATTGAATGGATAGACAAGAAAGAACCCTTGATGTTGTAAAGGCTTTAAACTCCTTCAATAACGGAAATTTGGCTTCTCACGATTTGCTTGACAAAGTTTGTGACTTTTTTGATTTTATCAAAGATGAAGAGCTTGATGATTCAGACAAACGGTTTTTACTTTATTTATCAAATAAAGCAGGGGTTCCGCATTACTACGATATACTTGACAAATTCAATGCTGCATACAACTCATCTATAGATGACGAGAATATTGGTTTGAATACACTTTCCTCTTTGTTGTATGAATGTTCATTATATACAGATGACAACTCAAAACTTCATCAGTATCAAATGGAAATTCTTAATCTATTTTTTGAAGGTCAAAAAAATAGATTTTTCCTTTCTGCTTCAACTTCATTTGGCAAGACACACCTAGTTTATGAGGTAATAAAGAAAATGCAGTATAAAAATATTGCACTCATTTTCCCTAGTATAGCCTTGTTGACCGAGAATTTATCTAAAATCAAAGAGGGAAAAATAAAGTTTCCAATAGAATATAAAATCCATACTCTTAGTGATATAGACAATGATTATGGCGAGACAAATATTTTCATTTTTACACCAGAAAGATTTCTATCATTTCTAGACAAACCGAATTTTAACATAACACTTGATTTTATATTTGTTGATGAAGTTTATAAGATAGATAACGGTTATATAATTGACAATGAGGCAAAAGAGAACGAAAGAGATGTTGCATACAGAATGGCAATATTTTATGGAATGTCAAGATTCTTAGATGTAGACTTGCTATTAGCGGGGCCATATATTGAAATTTTTGAGCCAGAATCCCCAAATTACAATCCTTCTTTTGACTTATTCTTGTCTGACTTTCAGATTACTAAACTTTTAAGAAACCAATACGAAATAGTCAAGGTCAGTAAAAATGAAATTGAATCAGAAAAGGGGAAAATAAACATTGATGGAATTGAATTTGACTTTAGTAGAAAAACAACTAAAAAGGCCAGAATACAAGAAATTATTAATCGACTTCTTCTAAAAGATGAAAACGTAATAGTTTATTGCAACACACAAGCAAATGCTGAAAAAGTAGCAACAGAATATGAAAGAGTAAATATAGACTCAAATTATTTTTCATCTTTTTTGGAACACTTGAAAAGTAGATATGATAATGATTGGGTTGTAATAAAATCTCTTGAAAAAGGAATTGGTGTTCATCACGGAGTAGTTCCAAAATATATCCAAAAGGAAATAGTTAACCTTTTTAATACTCCTCAATCAGGAATTAACATTCTAACCTCCACTACTACTATTACCGAAGGTGTAAATACCACCGCAAAAAATATGATTGTTTACAAAAGCGAGAAAGGAGCAGGAAAAAATGGGAAACCATTATTAACATTTGATGCAAAAAATATTGCAGGTAGAGCAGGTCGATTTATGGAACATTATAAAGGTCGAGTAATTTCTTTGGACAAGGAATTCTTAGATGTTATTAATAAAACAGGCAACCAAATTGAACATACAAATTATCAAAATTCTGACAACAGAAAAGAAATTGATGATGAAATGACCCCACCACAATTTTTAGATGACAGAAGCAAACAGCGTTTAGAAGAAATAAAGGCACTTCAAATTGAAAGAGGCATTCCAGACGAGATTATTTCTCAATTCAAAGTAATAAGTAGGCGTGATAAAGTTAAAATGTTTGATAAAATTAGAGGCCTCCCACAGGTTTATCATGTGCGAATCAGAAGACTAATTTCGAGATTGAACTCTCCTAACCTTAGTATTGATAAAGATGGTTTCCAAGTAATATTAGACCTGATATTTGAATTTGTAGAAAATGAAAATCTAAGAGCTTTAATTGAAAATAAATTTAAAGACAATTATTCTCCAAATTCATACTCTATTTTGTATGCTTCATTAAATAGTTATGTAAAATATGGATTTCAGGGTGTTTATCGGTTTTACTTGCATTCAGAAAGAAGCGCCGGAAATAAAAATGCAGTGAATACTGCAATGAGAAAGACATCAACACTAATATTTAACACTTATAAATATCAGTTGGTAAAGTTTTTAGGTGTTTTTAATTTGATGTATAAGTTTTGGTTCTCTTATACGTACGGCATTAATTTTGAAGAGGTAAATGGCATTGACAAACTACTCATTAAATTAGAGTATAACGCATTTAGTGAAGAGGCAAGAATTGCAAGTGACTATGGTGTGCCGCAGAGAATAATTGACTACTATGATTCTAACAACATTGCCACAAGTAAGGAAATTTTTAATAGTTTCGACAGTTATGAAAAATCGATTTACAAAAAAATAAAGAAAATAATTGAGGAGTAAAACTGACAACTTGACAAAAAAGCCAGCACCCAACATCATCTCAGGCAGGCATGGATTTCGTGCTTCATAGTACTGGAAAGCGGTAAGAATAAAGTACAGATTTTTATAGGAAGTTCAGTGGTTAAATGCCCTGACTGCGTATAGCTGAGAACCGCTAGTGGCAATACAGCTGCAACACACGTAAACACAGAAAAATATTAACTAAATCAATAATTGTATGTTACCTAAACAATTAAAATCAATCAAAGAACATTTGTCAAATCTTCCTAAATTAGATGATAAACAGAAACAACTTTTAAATGAATTGAATTTTGTAGAAAAAAACTATACATTCGAGGGATACATATTTCAAGAAAAGATTTTTGAATCATTTGCAGTTGCAAGTAGTACTTGCCCAAATTGCGGTAAAAACATGTAAAATGGAAAAAGGTTGTTATATTGTTGTAAAGAATGAAGCGATTCCGAATGATATTATATTTTCGGTAAAACCAAGTATAAGCCAAGTAAGTGAAAATCAGCAAAAACTTCATTTAGAAATTGAAAAGACTTTAGTGGTTGTTAGAAAACTATTTGAGAATACACCCATAGAACTTCAACATTATTTTTCTCAACTTTTAACACTTGCTCAGGCAGGTTTGGTCCCAGAAGAGAACGCTCAACCCACAATTTCTTTTAATGCTTTACAACAATTGAAAGCAGAAATAATTGATAAAAAGTCTGGAGAAGTTAAAAACACTTATTTCAAAACATTAGGTTTGAAAGCTGCCTATCTTGGACTTCCAATTCTTATTGTAGCTTTAACTATAAAAACAATCTACTATTTTAAAAATTACGACATCATAAACAATCTTAGTACTTTCTCAAATTTTCTATTTGTTTGGTGTGCAAGTTTGATTGGAGTTTGGTTATCCTTTGGTGCCCGAAAGACTGTACTGACGTTTGAAGAATTAACAACAATTGAAGAAGACAGACTAGAACCAGTTATTCGGCTAATTTTTGTTGGCGTAATGGCTTTAATGTTTTCTTTGCTATTTTACAAAGAAGCCATAGTTCTTGAAATTGGTAAAATATCGACAAAGTCTATAACGACAGATTCGTTTACGGCGATAATATTTGGTGTATTTCTAGGATTGAGTGAAAAACTTATTGGACAAAAATTAACAAAAAAAGCAACATCATTATTTGAATCACTTTAAAAACTAAATATCATGCTTACATTAAAATTGCAACAAGTCAAAAAAGAAATCGAAAACAAACTTTACAAAGATGAAGATGATAAAAAAACCTTAAAGATTTTAGATTCACTTGACAAAGATCTTACATTTAACCGTATTATAAATTCAAGCGATTTTTTAACTAAATCCTTTGCTGTTGCACCAGAATATTGTGGAAGTTGTGGTAGAAAAATCTAAGTACTGCCTTTAACAGCCGTAACCGTTGCACAACTCCCTTTCTGCTCAAAAACGTTGATTTGTGCAGCTAAAACGACATCAAATTAGCCGTTTAAAGCAGTTGTTGTGTGAAGCTCGTGGAGCAAACCCTTATATTTTGAAAGGCATAAAAACGCTTCTTTTTAGTCGGTGAATTGCCGTTTTCGAAGAAGCGCGTTGTTTCATTGTTTTTTCAGATGCAACAACAACTTGAACCAACGTTTTTTTGATAATGAAGTTCAGGTATTTTTTGAGATTATAGATTAAACTCGCCATCAGTTAAAAAAGGTCAATCAAGTTAACCCGAGCTAAACAATTGCGGCTGAAAATTCTTTTTTCTTGCATGACTAAAAATACTAAGATTACTGCAAAACCGATAGCTATCGGTTACAAGGATGTATGTTTATTTTTACGTTGTGCAACAGGTACAGCCGTTAGCTGCTGTGTCTCGAATTTACAAAAATGGCGTTTTGCTTTCACGACCCGAGAGAAGCAATCAGTCCGAAGCAAAAAACGTTTATCTTAGTGGAAGAAATGCCTCACGCATAGTTTGCAACAGTCGAATGGTAGCAGAACGTTAGCAGATATAGCGTTTCCTCCAAAAAAACCTGATAGTAATCTGGATAACATTTGGAATTTATGTAACTTTTAAGTTACCTTTGAAAAATGAAAGTGCGCGAAGTCATAGCCTATGAGAATCATTTTGAAGATTTCCTCCTTGCACAGCCAACAAAAGTTCAGGATAAGATTTTTAAGATTATTCAAGCAATTGAAACCCTAGAAAGAGTTCCTTCAAATTATTTGAAATCTCTTGAAGGAACAAATGGACTGTACGAAGCTAGAATTCAACTCAGCTCAAACATTTGGCGCGTATTTTGCTTCTTTGACCATGGAAAGCTTGTGATTCTTCTCAATGGTTTTCAAAAGAAAACGCAAAAGACACCTAAAAATGAACTGGACAAAGCGCTGAAATTAATGACTAAATATTACGCAGAAAAAAAAGCTAAATAACTATGGAAACTAAAAGCTGGAAAGAAATTAAAAACAATGTTTACGGTGAAAAAGGTACCCAAAGGCGTGATGAACTTGAAAGAGATTTCCAAGGTTTTAAAATTGGTTTACTCTTAAAAAAAGCTCGTGAAGAGAAACAGCTTACTCAAACAGAACTTGGAGATTTAGTTGACAAAAAAAGAGAATATATTTCTAGAATTGAAAATAACGGAAGTAATTTAACGCTAAAAACCTTGTACGATATTGTTGAAAAAGGTTTGGGTGGAAAAGTGAAAATTCAAATTGAACTATAGCTACATTTGCTAACAGACGCTAGCCACTATGACTCGAATGTGCTAGTTTGGCATTTTGCTTTCACGATTCAAGCGGCACTAACGTTTCAACTCAATAAATGTTTATCTTAGGAAGAAATAAACGTGTTCGCTAGGCGAGCCATAGTTGGTTGGCGAGAGAACGTCATCAGGAGGCAATCACAACCATAACTAAAAAATGAAAATTCAGAAAGTAGTCTTCATAGCTTACATAATATTGGGAATTATCATTGCGTGGTTTATTTACGATTGGACAAATCCAAATTATGAGAAACTATTCAAGCAAAATTCTGAAGAGTTTGCAGAAAACAGGAGCCAATTTGAAGAACTAATTAAGAATATAAACTCAAAATATCTGTGTACTAAAGAGAAACCAAATTTAACAGAACTATCCAAAAAGGTTACAAAAGAGTATCAACAGAAGTTAGATGCAATTGGAATCGAAAGTGTGGAGATTAGTTGTGGTGAAGAATTGGATTGCGTTGAAAAGATAACTTTTATATTCAACGTGAAATCAGGTTATAACGTCAGAAAATTAAACAGCGTTCAAATAATATATTCACCGTGTGACAAAAAAACCATAAAGAAATTTCATCAAAGCTCTGGGCATATTGACATTAATGGAGAAGGTAATAATTGGTTAATATTATCTGACACTGATTTCATTTAAACTTGCCAGCTGGTAACAGCCGCTATGGCAGGTAATTGCAAAGCAGGCGTTTTGCTTTCACGCTCCAAGCGTAGCGAACGTTTCGAAGCAAAAAACGTTTATCTTAGTGAGAGAATAATTGTTTCGTTGTATCGCCAAAGTAGGCTATCGAAGGAACGTTAGCAATAATTGCACCGCACAGCACATAAGACCGGAAATATTTTGTAAATTCGTGCAACTAGAAATAGAAAACATGACAGCAATTCAACTAAAAAAACTATTAGTGCATAGAATATCCGAGATTAACGATGTTTCATTTCTTAAGGCTCTTAAAACAATTCTTGACTCAAAAACAGACGCAGAAGTGCTAATGTTAACCGAAGACCAAAGACAAGAAATTATGCAATCAAAGAAAGAAATGCAGGAAAGTTTATTTATGGACCAGAAAACGCTAGACAAGAAAGTTGCAAAATGGGCAAGCGCAAAATAATTTAGTCAAGAAATGCAACTAATAAACTCCTTGACATTATGGAGTTCTATACTCAAAGAAATAAAAGCAAGGCCTATTCTCTTAAACTATACAAAAGACTAATTGAAGAAATTTTAATTCTAAAAAAACAACCTGAAATCGGAATTAAAACAGAAATAGAATCTGTTCGTGGATTAATCATTGAAAACTTCATATTATTCTATGAATTTAACCAAAACCAAATTATAATTCACACACTGTGAGACAACAGACAAAACCCAGACAACCTAAAAATAAAATAGCAACTACCGCTAACAAGCGTAACCCTTACACACCCCACTCAAAAACCACATCTTCAAAATAACTACCAAAACCGCCCTTCCTTAAATCGTTTTAAAAGCGCTTTCTTTTGCTTTCACGCTTCAAGCGTACCGAACGGTAGGAAGCAAAAAACAGTTATCTTAGTAAGAAATAGCAATGGTCGCTTTGTGAGGCAGAGTCGGCTACTGCCCAAAACTTAAAAGTACAAGGCCAAACGAATTTTAGTTACACAAAAAACCTGCAACCAGAAAGTGATGATTTTACGAAAATATATACCAGAGGACAAAGAACAGTGCATTGCGATATTTCAAAGCAATTATCCTAAATTTTTCGACAAAAGTGAATTGAGCCTATTTGTTAATTGGTTAGACCATCAGGGCGGTACGGGCGCGATATACCAAAGTCCGACCTATACTAACTCGGAAAAAGACGCTTATTACGTGCTTGAACTGCCTGAGTCTGGCATTGTTGGCTGCGGTGGGTTTTATATAGAAAAAGACAAAAAGGAAGCTCGATTAGCTTGGGGAATGATTCATGCTAATTTTCACAAACAAGGTTACGGAACAGCACTTTATAATTACCGCAAGGAAATTATCGAAAAAGAATGCCCAAATCACATTATGGTACTTGGTACAAGTCAACACACCTATTCATTTTATGAGAAAATGGGAATGACTGTAACCGAAATCATAAAATCAGGTTATGGTCGTGACCTGGATAAGTACGACATGACTCAATAAGAAATAGAAACTAGAAAACAAGGAACCAACAAGATGTAATATTTTGTGTCGATCTGCAACGTATAACAGCACCTACAATAAATTGGCGATTCTGTGGTTAAATTATTTCGATAGCTATCGCGATTGTGCTGGTATCAAAGTTGGTGCTTTGTTGGCAGTGAAGTGCTTCGAAACGCGCCAGTACACAAATTCCAAAAGTGTTAGTGGTAATCTTGACAAACCAAGTAACAGAATAGATAATGGTAAAAAAAATATTTTTTGGCTTTTTGATTTTATGCGGAATTGGACTCGTAATTTTTATTGCCTATGTATTAATGATTTTTTCTGCCCTTGGCGGTTTTGACAAAGACTATTCTGTAACGGAATTAAAAGAGAACTTTGCTAATAAAAGGACTGAAATTTATGAAGTTAAAGCATATATAAACAAAATAGTTCCTTCAAACAAATTAGTTCACATAGAATTTGAAGACGATAATACTTTGGGGATTTTTCACTTAAAAGTGGGAGACAATTTTGAAAGTAATTGGGACGTAGAAATTGAGTCAGGCAAAGCTGACACTTTATTACAGAAACTTGGCTGGACAAAGGAAACTTTAAAAACACTTAAAAATAAACTAGACAAGGCAAATTGTATTGGCATTACAAGCGGAGAGCCTTGTAATATTAGTTTTCAAAGAAGTGGTTTCGGAATGTATTCTTTTAATGTATTTGACAAACCAATACCCGATAGCTTAAAGGTAAGATATAATGACAGTTGTAACTACATTATGGTAAATAGAAAAGTTGTTTTAGAATATGGTGGTGGTGCAATCGGAAGTCAATGTTTTTATAACAAAGAATGAAATGGAAACAAAACAGCTAGCAGCTAACTGCAGCTACCCAAAAGTGCGGCGTTCGTGGTGGCAAAAACTCTTCGACTTCGAATAAGAATAGGTGTATTCTTGATAAATGGTGCTTTGAAATCGCTAAATTCGCACTTCTTAAAAAAGTTATTTACAATTTTGAAATAGTTTTTAAGTCAATGAGATACGAAGAATACCATAATTCCTATTTAAAAACGAGACGTAAACTATTCTACATAGGCTCTGGACTTTTTTTTGTTTTTTCAATCATTTTTGTGGTACCAGATTTATCTAAAGACTTAAACGACTACGATAAAAGTGTAGAAGTTTTCAAAAAATCGAGAATAGATGTTACGGAAAGGCAAAAAGGTTTTTCTACCATAAAAGATTTTGAGTTAATCATTTCAATGGAAAATGGCAGAGAATGGACATTTAGCGAACAATACAAAAATTATTGGAAAGAAATTGGAGATTCGAGCAATGTGGGAAAAACATATATAATCTATACGAGCGGTTATACTTATTCAAATCCAGCTCAAGTAGAAATCGAAAACAAGGTAATTTACAGTTTAGGAACGCTCGATGATTCGAAGTACTCGATTTTAGTACTGTCGTTTATTTGCTGCATATTTTCTATTTACGATTATAGCAAGTTTCGAAAAAGGAAAAAAGAAATGGAAATTTGAAAAAGCTGCTGCAAACAAACACAACCGCCGCACAACTCCACTCAAAAACTACCAGTTCAAAATAATTACCAAAAACGTTTTTTTTTGAATCGTTTTAAAGGTGTTTTGATTGTCTTTGCCCAGCTCAAAATCTTAAAAAACGTTGACCTGTGCACGCACTTCGCAGCAGGGAATGACGCGGAAATGCCGTGAAGCGCCTGCCGATTTTTGGTGTGGCTTGGCGTGCGACTGCAAGAAGCGCCGCGAAGCTGCTACCAAAAACGGCGGGAGCAAGCGCCATTGCAGCAAAATGCCCGACCCGCCGCAACCCGATTCCACTAAACGTGCGGCGGGAGCTGCCCAAACAAATCGATTAGTTTTTTTAAGTCGTGCATGCGGCGTTTAAAAACCGGAGTTTAAAATTAACTTCTAAAAACGGTTTTTGTACTTTAGTCGATAATCAACGTTTAGTTTTCGGCATCAAACTTTGGCGCAAATGCGAAACATTATAAATCCACATCCGTTAGTACCCAATTTTAAGACGAGCAACTATGTTAAGAAAGATAATGATTTTAACAGTACTCTTAAGTATTTTTTTCATCACTAATGGACAACCTTCAGCGGACAATTTTTGGAACAATCTGCCAAAACCTGTGGGTTGGGTCAACGATTTTGAGGACATTCTTACAAATGAAGAAGAAAAAACTTTGGATAGTCTGATTGTAGACTATGAAAAGAAAACCACAACAGAAATATCGATTGTTACTATTCCTGCAAGTGCAACATCTAAGGAAGGATTTGATGCGCTGACACTTCGGCTTGCTAATGCTTGGAATTTTGGTAAAACAGAGAAAGCTAACGGAATTTTGATTGCTATTTCAAAAGGATTTAAAATTATTAGAATTCAAAATGGCAATGGGATTACAGAACAAATATCAGATTATCAAACCAAGCAAATTATTGACCAGATATTTATTCCAAGTTTGAAAGCAGAGGCGTATTTTAGAGCACTTTTTGATGGCATTCAAGAAATTAAAAGACTGTTAGATAGCAGTTTAGATAATTATTTTGTCGATTTTAACGAAATTACAGTATATCAATTTATCGAACTCCTAAAGGTCGACAATCAAAATCTAAAACAAATTAATTTCCTCTCTGTTGGTATGGAAGCACCCGAAAACTGGGTTACTGGAAAGGAAATAGATGACTTAATGCCCTTGATTAGATCGACAGAGCCCGCGAAATGTGTCGTGCAATCTATCTCGTCCTATTTGCCGATTGGTGATAGTTCGACAATTGGTGGACAAGTAATGGACATTGTCGAAGCTTTCAAAAATAAGATTTCGTATCCAACAGCCTTGACAAGCTGTGCCAAGACAGATCCAGAAAGAATAAACAAATTGACGACATGGTGGAACCAGCACAAAAAATAAAGCTTGGTCTTCAGAGGCGTTTTCAAAAAGCAACTCGTCATACATGAATTCTCTCGAAGTTAGTAAGTTTGTTTTAAGTTTTTTGTTAGCTCATTTCATACTTAAAAACAGCTTGAATGTGTGTCGGTAGCAAGCCAAAGAAACTAGAAACTATTAAAAAATTCGCTAATTCGAATTGTTTATGAAACTTCAAAAACCAAAAGTAGCCCCTTCATTGTTTTGTGTAAACTTTAGCTATGGGCAGCCACTTCTTAGTAGTCTTCCGTTTGAAAATAATGAAATTACAGTCGAAAAAGTAACTGCTAGCTTGGTTGGTTTAGCGATTTATTTTATTCCTACGATAATTGCGCGCGATAAGAAAAAGTGGAAGCTTATCGCTCTTTTTAACTTACTCACTGGATGGACTATCTTTGGATGGTTTATTGCCTTGTTGTGGGCTATAAAAGCGGAAAGCAAGGTAAAAATCGATTTTACGGCTGAAATGGAAAATGAAGACGACGACGAAATTTAAACCAACATTTACGCAAAACTCGTAAACTCCCGCGTTTAATACCAAGTAAGTTGCAAGTTCGAGCTCTTTTTTGAATCAGCGGAAATTAATTCTATAAACTCAGCTTTCTGGTTTTTTGACCAGACAATAAAAAAAGCTATGAAAAATCTATTTTGTGTACTAGCATTATCTCTTCTTTTTGCTTGTTCGACTAAGAACGATAACAATCAAGACGCTATTTCAAATGACGTTAAACTGCTAGAAAAGGAACAAGAGTATTTAAACGTTCGAAATAATTTTACTCGATATTTCAAAAAGCAGTTTGAAAGCAGCACCAACATTTCAGATGAAGTTTTAAAGCAAGACAGCGACTCATTGCTGGTATTGGAAAAAATGCTGCGTGAAATTTTGAAAGATTCACCCGTTAAAAGCGTTGTCAAATTCGGAAAAATAAACTTAGAAACTTTAATACCCGAATTAGGTTTTGGAAATCTTGACGGTCTCTTTTTTAACACTAAATCTTCCAGAGTATTTGTAACCTCTAAAGGACTCTTTTTCGATTACTTTAAATCCCAAAAAATTACTTCTGTCCATAATCTTTCACAAGCGCAATTGAGCACTATTTTTACGTCATTAATCTCTGATGCTAGTGCAACTGTTTATTATTCAGAGAGTTCTTCGTCAGATAAAAGCAGTCAAATCTATGCCTGTCTTGGATTACTTGGACAAGATATTGGACGATTTCCTCCAGACAACATTTTTGTTTTCGTAGTTACTGAAGATTACATTTATATTGTTCAAAAAAATCCCGACAAACCAATTAATGAAATAAGCGAATGTATGTCGGTTTATGATAGCATGTACGCGATTTCACAAGAACAATACGAACAGTACTTAGCATCTGATTTGACAGACAAAAAAGCAAGCAATAAATCAATTGAATTAGAGGAGGCTGCTTGGAGAGATTACTGCGAGTGTTATCAAAAGAATTTTAAAGTCACTCAACAATATGAGAACTTTAAAAAGGAGGTTGCAAAGATTGTGAAATACATCGAACAATAAAGTTGCTAGCTTCAGGAAATCCGTCGTAAAAGCGGCCGAAATGGAATGCACTTTCTCCCGAGTACAATTGTTTTCAAATAAAAGGCCTCTCCTAATTCAAACTGGTCTTAATTCAAATTTGTGGTATTTTTTTAAAATGACCTTATCGCTATTAAAACACTAATTTTTCCGTGTTGCATTCTTTCGAGCACGCACCCCGCAGCAGGGAATGACGCGGAAATGCCGTGAAGCTAAAGCTGATTTTTGGTGCGGTTTGGCGTGCGACTGAAAGAAGCGCCGACAAAGCGCTACCAAAAACAGCTGTAGCAAGCGCCATTGCAGCAAAATGCCCGGCCCGCCGCAACCCGATTCCACTAAACGTGCGGCGGGTGCTGCCCAAAAACTACTACGTCTTTTGCTTCTTTTTGCGTGCCGCCGGGAATAAAACGTTGTTTAAGATGAGTCGGTAGCCGGGTGAGTTTGGGTGTAAATCGAGAACTGTGGGCGCATCGCCTACTTGATGGCGGTAATCTTCTGGGTCGTGTCCGCCGAAAAAGGTAAACATGCCTTTTCCGCGCTCGCCGTGAATGTAACGCGCTTCTCCGTTGATTAGGCATTCGCCCATAACCAATACGTTATTTTTCACCAATTCGCGGTCGAAAGCCGTTGTTTGTCCCATAAATCCTTTCACCAATTGCGTGTGGTTTTGGCACAACATGGTAGGAATCGGATCCCACTTGGCCGAATATTCCATGAGCGTAAAGTAATCTTTCTCCATCGGAATCATGGCGCGCTTGTTGGTGGTATCGATATCCGAAAACTCGTACGCATTCGGATTTCGTTCTAAAATGAAATTTTTGAAGGCAAAAGCTTGGTTGTAATCGATCTGACTTTGGTAATTCGCATCGCTCGGATCGCCATCGAACATGGGTTCACAGATATCGACGCCCTCTGCCGAGAGTGCAATATCGAAGCTGTCGGTTGCCGAGCACATGGCAAACATGAATCCGCCGCCGATGACAAAATCGCGTATTTTTTTGGAGACTGCTAATTTGGCTTGCGACACTTTACTGAAGCCGAGTTGGGTGGCGAGGAGTTCGGCATCGCGTTTTTGCTCGATATACCAAGGTGTATTTTTGTAGGAACCGTAGAATTTACCGTATTGTCCGGTAAAATCTTCGTGATGCAGGTGCAGCCAGTCGTACAGTAGGAGTCCGTCGGCGAGTACTTCTTCATCGTATATAGGAGTGAAGGGAATTTCGGCGTAGGTAAGTACGAGCGTCACGGCGTCGTCCCAGGGTTGTTTGCCTTTAGGTGTATAGACGGCAATTTTTGGTGCTTTTTCGAGAATGACCGTTTCCATGTTTTGCGAAGGCGAGGAAATTTCGTCTTGAATTTGAGCGGCCTCGCTGTCGGAAAGTATTTCGAAACTCACACCGCGAATCTGACATTCTTTGCGGATTTCGGCGGTATCGGGTAGGAGGAAGGAGCCGCCGCGGTAATTGAGCAGCCAACTCGCTTTGTAATTTTGAGCGAGCACCCAGTAGGTAACCCCATAGGCTTTCAGGTGATTTTGCTGCGACACTTCGTCCATGGGAAGTAGCAAAAAACCAGCAAAGGAGCTGTATGAGCTTGAAAGTACGAGGAAAAGAATAACAATTTTTTTCATGGTCGTTTGAAAGTGTCGAAGATAACCGATTTCGCTGAAAATAATTTAAAAGAGTCGTTAAATACGCGCTTAGAGAATTCTTAAAAATATCGAATTAGTAGGCTGTAAAAATGGGAATTTGCTAGCGGTTATCAACAATCTAAAAAAAAACCTTAACAATTTGGTTACACAAAGTACTCTGCTGCAAATAAATTGTAATTAACTTTGTACCGAAAAAATTTAAAACTTTATGAAAACAAGATTACAAAGATTGTGTTTTGCTACTTTGGCTTTTGTTGCGACGTTTTTTGTTGCGCCAGCGGTACAAGCACAACAAAGTATTTCTGCGGGAGCTACGGTTTCCCAAGATTTTAATGGTTTGGGGGCATCCTCTACCGCAGCTCTTCCAACGAATTGGCGGGTTTCAAAAAGTGCCAATGAGCGGACTATAGTAAATTTTGCCACAGCGGTTAGTGCGGTTGAACTTGCGGCAGGAAATAACGTCTCTGGTACTGCGGGTAATGGTATTTATCGCGGCAATGCTAATGGAGCAACTAATGAAAGTGCAATTGGAGGATTGTCTTCTGGATCTGCTTCTAGAACAGTTTCAGTTTACTATCATCTCTCAAATACTGGTGCATCAAATATTGCATCTTTCAATATAACATATGATGTAGAAAAGTATCGTCGAGGCACTAATGCAAACTTTACTATGGAGTTGTTTTATTCGACCAATGGAACAAGCTGGACGTCATGCGGGCCTGATTTTGTAACAAGTTTTACTGCAGATGCAGATAATACGGGTTATACAGTCGCTCCAGGAGCAACTACTTCGGTAAGTAATAAAGTGTTTACTCCAGCTGCACCTATTTCGAATGGTCAAGCGTTTTACTTTGCTTGGAGATATTCGGTAAGTACTGGTTCTACTACAAGTAACGCACCGCTATTAACAGTTGATAACGTGAGCATAACAGCTAATGCTACCGCTGCTAACAATGCACCATCTGCTACAAATGTGGCTTTTACGGGTAGTTTGTTTGTTGGTCAGACTTTGACAGGTTCGTACACGTACAATGACGTTGAGAATAATCCAGAAGGAGCTTCGACTTTCAGATGGTATCGCGCAGACAACGCGTCGGGCTTGAATGAAGCTGCAATCAACGGTGCCAACAGCTCAACGTATACATTGACTAATAATGAAATTGGAAAGTTTATCCGCTTTTCAGTAACTCCAATCTCAACTGAGGGAACACAAAATGGAAGTGAAACTTTCTCTCCACGACAAGGCCCTGTTCAAAGCGCAACGAATTCGCTTTCAACGATTACCGTATCTGGCGCTTACACACCAGCAAGTAATGTAAATTATGCATTATTTCAAGGGACTGATGTAACAACAGCAAGCTATGAGTTGGTACGTTTCTCATTAAACGACGTCGCGGGCAGCCCAGACGACGGGTTTGCTACAACACTTACAGCATTAACGCTGTCTATGACACAATCGGCACAAGTAGAGCGTGTTGCATTATACGACGGAACAACTGAAATTCAGGAATTAGCTGCTGCAGCAACACTAAATTTTACAGGCTTAAATTTAGTTGCAGCGTCAGGTTCTTCAAAATTGTTTTCACTTTTAATTACGTTCAAAGCTAGCGTTACTGATAACACGAGACCACAAGTAACTATTACTTCTGCTACTGCTGATTTAGCTGGTTCACTTTTTGCTGCTGGAAACGCTGGTGGCGCATCATCTTCAACTACGCTTGACGAAAATAGAATTGAAGTAACAGCATCAACACTTGCTTTTGGCGTACAGCCACTTGGAGGTTTTAGTTTGTTGCCAATCACACCAAGCTTCACTGTACGTGCTGTGGATGCTTTGTCGAATTTAGATTTGGATTTTGTTGATGCTATCTCATTAACTACTCCGCAAGGATTTGCAGCAGGTTCGACAACGTCAACTGCCGCTGTTGCCGGTGTAGCTACTTTTGCTAACGTATCCATGCTTCTTGGAGGAACGGGGCAAGTAATTACCGCAAATAGTACTGTTACAAGTGCAAACAGTGCTGCTTTTGATGTAGCTTCTACTTTGGTTGGAAATCCGATTACGGGTTCTAATCCAAATAACTCTAACCCATATACAACAGGTATGGTTACAGCAGCAGATGTAACATCTAGTGGTGTTGGTAGAAGTACTGGAGTAGGTGCAATTGTAGGAACTAACGCAAACGATCGCTACAACGCTAACACTTGGAATGTACCTTCATTCGATCCAAACAAATATTTCGAATTTAAAATTACGCCGGGAACGGGTAAACAAATCGACTTTACAAATTTTGTAGTGCAATTGCAGCAGTCTTCCGCTACAACTATTCAATTCAGAACTAGTGTCGACAATTTTGCGACTGTATTTGCTACTTTATCGGCAGCAGCAGCTCCAGGTTTTATAAATACGGTTGATATCAGTACTATTCAAGATATTTCAAGCGAAATTACCTTTAGAATATACGGATTTGGTACTTCTGGATCTACCGCTACTTTAAGTGTGAACAATTATGTATTTACTGGTACAGTAGAAAACACACCAAACCCAAGTTTAAATGCAACTCCAGGTAACATTGCTAATTTGAACTACCCTGTTGCAAATGGCCCATCGTCTTCACAGACAATCACGGTTAATGCAACGAATTTAACGCCTGCAAATGATTTCCTAACCATTACTGCACCAGCCAACTTCGAGGTTTCAATAGATAATACCACTTTTGCTCCTTCAGTGCAATTGCCATACACAGGGAACTCGCTTACCAATGCTCCGGTTTATGTGCGTTTGGCGAGTGGTTTAAGTGCCAACAACTACAGCGGTTCAGTACAAATTTCTGGAGGCGGAACAAGCTCATTTTTTGTAACCGTTTCAGGAACGGTTTACGTACCTTTTTCTGTTCCTTACTTCAACGCTTTCAACACGCAAACCTTGTACAATAACGCAGGTTTCCAAGGATTCCAATACTCAGCTACAGCCTTTAACCCGGGTGGTGGCGGTTATGCTTTGTTGAGCATCAACGGAACGATTACGTCTCCAGCAATCGATGTATCTGCTGGTCTAGTTGAGGTAAGTTTTGATGGGGCTACTTTTGGTGGAAATACAGGACAAACGCTTACACTCGAAGCGAGTGAAGACGGTATTGATTATACCGTTGTTGGTTCAATCACCTACACGAGCAGTAACTACGTTAACTTCCGTCAAACTATTGATTTTAATTCATTTATCAATTCTACCGCCTTCGTCCGTGTGCGTATGTCGGCAGGTACAAACACGTCGCGTTTCAGAAACTTCTACATTTCTACATTCACTACTTGGAACGGAGCTTCGTGGACAAACGGTGCGCCAAATGCAACTAAAGTAGCGATTATCGACGGTGATTACAATACGACAACTTATGGCGACATTAGCGCGAAAAGCTTAACTGTTACTTCTGGCGATGTACTTGCAAATGGCTTAGGTACTATCTCTTTGGTTGAGGATTTAGTTGTAAACGGAGGTTCGGTAGTTTTCGAAAGCGGATCAAACTTTATTCAACAAAATAATAACTACGCTAACGCCGGAAATATTACCGTAAAACGCGTAGCTTTATTAAAACGTCAAGATTACATTTATTGGGGAGCACCTGTTGCAGGTCAAAACCTACTTGATTTTAGTCCGTTGACGCTTACAAACCGTTTCTACAGATTCGATGAGCCGAGTAACAATTTCGTTAGTGTTGATCCTTCTACAACATCGTTTGTTGCAGGTCGTGGGTACATGATTCGTTCAGCAAACAATCACCCAAGTACCAATACAAACTGGACAGGTACTTTTGTAGGTGTGCCAAACAACGGAACTTACAACGTACCTGTAACACGTACATCAAGCGGTTATAATATCATAGCTAACCCATACCCATCGCCAATTTCTTGCCAATCGTTTGTAGCGGCTAACCCAAATATCGGAACGCTTTATTTCTGGGCACACATTACACAAGGTGCAGGTTCTGCGGCTAATTACGCTACTTGGAACGGTACTGGTGCTGCTGCTCCAGCCGGTGGTGCTACACCAAACGGAACCATCCAAACCGGTCAAGGTTTCTTGGTACAATTGCCAGCTACACCAACCATTACTTCTGTGAACTTTAACAATGGCATGCGTATCGATGATCACGGAAACCAATTCTTCCGTCCAGGTCGTCAAACAATGTCTGAAGGTACTTCACAGCCAAACCGTTTGTGGATCGACCTAACTAGCGGCGAAACCAACTACAACCAAGTTCTTTTAGGATACGTGGATGGTGCTACTGCTGCATTTGACACCAACTTCGACGGTAAAATGATTGGATCGAACACGGCAGCGATCTACACCTTGTTGGATAACGAAAAATACACCATTCAAGGAAAAGCCAATCCGGTTGATTTATCAGATGAGACTGCTTTAGGTTTCTCAACCGAAACAGCTGGTAACTTTACGTTCACACTAGCAAATATCGATGGTATTTTCGCAAACGGTCAGAACATCTACATCCGCGATTACGCTACAGGAACGGTTCACAACTTAAGCGAAGGTCCGTTTACTTTTGCTTCTGAAATAGGTACATTCAACGATCGTTTTTCTATCGTTTACGAAGGAACAACGCTTAATGTGAACAACCCAGTTGAAACAAACAACGCGGTAGTTGCCATTCGTAACAACAACGGTATTCAAATCAATGCAGGTTCGGCTACGTTACAGCAAGTAACGGTATTCGACATCACTGGTCGTCAAATTACGAGCGTAAAAGCTTCTGGTAACCAAACTACAGTTGCAACGAACAACTTGTCTAACCAAGTATTGTTGGTGAAAATCGTAACCGATAAAGGTACAGTAACTAAGAAATTAGCCTACTAATTCCGGTTTTAGAATCATGAAAAAGGACATCCATTTTGGGTGTCCTTTTTTTATTTGGGCATTCCGCCGTTGATTTCGGTAGAAAGCTGTTTCGTCAACGGCGTCGCGCTTTTGCTGCAATAAAAAACGCTTTTTAACCACGCTAGCAACAGTCAAAAGCGCTCCCGCTGTCGCGTTTTGCCTTGTGCAGCGTTAGCTTAAAAAGCGTCTTTTATTTTCGCGCCAATCGCTAATGCGGAAACCTGTTCTCGGGAAACGTTCCGGAATAAGAATTGTTCTGTATTAAAAAGGTTTTTACCATGAAAAATAAACACTTTTGTCGAATTTGGTTACCAAAACAGTATGTGTATTTAATTCAGATTTGTACTAATTACAGTTTCTCGTAACACTTGTTAGACCTTTTTGCATTGATAATAATTGTTCTTTTTTTGCTACGTTTGAAGTAAGGAATCTAGTTGATTTATTACGATTAATGACGTTTCAAACGAATAATAGTAAAAATGAACAAAAAGCAAGCAAACGCAAAATATTCAGACGGTCGATATAATGTTGAGTTAAGTCTTTCATTATTCTTATGGCAAGAAGACAATATATTTTATGTTTACGCTCCAGCTTTAGATTTAACGGGTTATGGTTTAAGTAAAGAGGAAGCAAGAGAGTCCTTTGAAACTGTGCTACAAGAGTTTATTGTTTATACACACAACGAGAAAACCTTATTTGCAGAGTTAGAAAATCTCGGTTGGGCAGTCAATAAAAAGAAAAGAAGAGTAGTTTCTCTAGATTTTGAAGATATGTTAGCTGAAAATGAGCACTTTAATCAATTGTTTAAATCAAAAGATTTGATTAAAGATTACTCAAAAGTTAATTTGCAACTTGCTTAAAAATTTCAACGCAGCATCTGCGAAATATTACAATTTCTCAATTAAAATCTTTTTTGGAGCTTTACTTATGTAAATTTATTAAGAATAAGAAAGGTCATGCGCAATACACCAGACCAGATTTAACTAGACCGTTACCGTTCCAAAATCATATCGAACTAGTGCCCGAATTCATCATACATAACTTACTTCGAGGCATGGGCTATTCGAAAAAAGATTTTTTTGACATACTTGAACAGAAGAAAGTAGTGGTTAAGGTAGGTAACAAATACCACCTTAGAGATGCTGTTGATCAATGAGCCCACTAATTCTTTTCTTTTGTTTCTACATGCCATAATACGCAGCGTATTTTTTCGAATTATGCAAATTTGAACGTTTTCTCGCCAAACGTTAGTAACAATTTTCAAAATTACTGAGTTGGAAACTAAGTGCTACTTGGATTTATAAGAATTAGTTTTACAAACGGTTTTCCCTTTTGGCGGCAAGAAGTAATTGGTTGGATAGTGAAAGGGTTGCTTGTTTGCTTAAAGAGCTAGATTTAAGGGCTTTTTGTTTTTTAATAGTTTTGTTGAAATTTCCACACCCAATTTTCGACTTTGTACAATCAAAGAATGTCGGAACGAAACGGTTGCTATTTGTCTTTTAAGTATTCAGCGATTGTAATAATGATTGTTTCTCCAAATTTTTCCAAATCGGTTAAATCTTTATCGCCTGTGATTAGATGTGTTGCGTTTCCATCTTGTGCCAACGATAATAAAAAATTGTCTTTTGGTTCCTGCAAACAGACACGTTGCTAACAACATTAATAAATTCTGCGTTTTTCTCAATTTGCGATATAAGGCTTATTAAGTCTTTTGTCGAGAAGTATTTTCTGAATTTTGGCCGACTCGCAACAGCCGAAAGTTCATCTAGCAATTCGATGCTGAAGAGCAAAGCAGCGGAGTTGTCAGCAATAATTTTGTCAAATTTTGAGAAATTATCAGTTAAAATAAAGCTGATCCAAAGATTTGTATCAATTATGATTCTATCTTTTTTTTGCGCCATATCTTTCAGCTCTTTCCATTTCCACTTCTTTCGTGATTTCTTCGATAGATGGCGGATTTGCGGAAGCTTTTTCTCTTAATCTCTTGATCACTGTTTGAAGATTATCATCTGTTTGCCTCATTGAAATTAATTCTAAATCAGCCAAATCCTGTAATAGCTTTACAGCTTTAGGGTTCAATATTTCTATTTGATAAGTTCTCATAAAACAAAAATTAGATATTCCTTGATTGCAATCGGAATTTTAACCTGCATGCACGTCGGCGGTTCGTAGCTTCTAAATGTTGCATATTTCATGCACCGACCTACACAAATGTAGATAAATTACGATTCAATAATTGCAGTTTTTATCAAATTCCTTGAGACAGTATTTCTTGAAAATGTGTGTTTGTTTTGCTAACGTCACTTAAAATTGAATAGATTTTCGGCTATGTAGTTGTTTTTGGGTTAGGGATGAGGGTGCTTTTAGCGTCCAAAACGAAATGGAATTTCTAAGGTTTGTTTTGAAATTGCCGATTTATAGCGGAGAGAGCAAGTTTTTTGGATTTTATGGAAAAATCGTGGCTTAAATGGCGTTGAAGCTGGATGCTTGGGTTTTGGAAAAGTGTCTATTGCATGACGATTATTAATAATTGATGTTAAACCATAAAATAAATGACATTTTTGGAGCCATTGTCTATAAATTCATAAGCAACCACTTACGAAAAATCAAATACCAGATAAGAATATTTACTCGACCTATTTCTATTAACATCTTCAGCTGTCAAAATACGTCCAGTGTGAATCATTTTTACAGACACATCAATGTCGTTAATCGGGCGATTAACAACAGTTTTCACTTTCTTGCTTTTCTGTATTTTAAAAATCTTCTTCATTTATTTCTTCACATGACACCTTTCATGTTATAAACAATGCAAAATTATGTGATAAATTGTTCAAATCAAATTTAAAACAAAAGCAATTTAAAATAAATGAACACTTTCTGAAAACATTAACTGTGCATTTAAGATTCAAGAGTTTATGTTCATGCGCAGCAGCGATTGCAAGCTAAGTCTTTAGTTTTTTATTACAGCAACTTTAGTGTAAACAAAGATTTTTGCGATTTTTGGTTCTCCTTTTGTTGGAAAATCTTTTGGAATTCCTTTTTCAGGTTTAAATGTACCAGTAAGTGCTACTTTAAAAGGCAATGTGCTACCGTCCCAAAGTTTATTTACATCTTTAATTTTTTCATTTGCTCTTTCTAAATAAATATTTTCCAATTCTCCTTCAACTTTCCACTGAGCACAGGTACAGGAAATTGCGGAATAGGATGCAATAATCTGCTGCTCTTTTTCTCCATTTAAAAGCAATACTGCCGATAGGAAAATTAAAAATTTTGTCATTCTTTCGATTTCGTTCTTAAATACTTTATTACTTAAAAATCAATAAATTAACTCGAATTCCTGAAAATCAAATTAGGAATTCAAAATGCTGGCTGGAAGTTATTTCACCTGCGTATTTTTTTCGTGCCTCCAACCCCTCAATTCCTCCACTAACTCTATCTCCTTTCTTTTCACGAATTTACCATTTCACACCAAACCTTACCAACGTATTTCCTAGCCCCGGTTGCAGCGGCAGCCCGGAGAAAAAGACGCTTGTTTGAACCGTGCTGCATACGGCGCCGTGAGAAGCCGGGTGGAGCACGTGTGAAAACAGCGTATTTTTTGAGGACTATAGCGAAAAACGGG
This sequence comes from Flavobacterium sp., assembly GCF_027490375.1. Classification (GTDB taxonomy): domain Bacteria; phylum Bacteroidota; class Bacteroidia; order Flavobacteriales; family Flavobacteriaceae; genus Flavobacterium. Next base: position 14,925 of record NZ_JAIXYH010000069.1, on the reverse strand, counting down.
ATCAGCTTCTAAAAAACAATCGCATCTTAAAAAAAGTAAAAAGAGAATAGTTAAATGTGACATGCAAAAGAGAGAAAAGTGGTGAACGTCGCAAAGTCTATCCCGATAGCCATCGGGACTAGCTTCTAAAAAACATTCTAAAACCCTATACCGTTATCATCGTCGTCTAAGGTGTTTGCCGAACTGCCAAACGCTTGATCCGGACTCGGTAAATTCGAGGTGAAAAACGGTGAGTTGTCGGAGTTCATTTTCGAAGGCAAATCGTCGAAACCAGAACCGTATTCCTCCAAATTCGCAAACTTTCCGAGATTTCCAATAAACTTTAAACGAATGTTTTCCAACGATCCGTTACGGTGTTTCGCAATGATGAACTCGGCCGTATTTTGCGTAGGCGAGTTGTCTTCGTCGTCCCAATCGGGAATTTTGTAGTATTCCGGACGATAGATAAACGACACAATATCAGCATCTTGCTCGATGGCTCCCGATTCACGAAGGTCGGACAACAGCGGACGCTTGTGGCCCGTTCGCGCTTCAACGGCACGCGACAACTGCGAGAGCGCAATAACCGGAATGTTCAATTCCTTAGCCAATGCTTTCAAGTTTCGCGAAATGGTCGAAATTTCCTGCTCGCGGTTTCCAATTCCCTTACCTTTACTGTCTTTACTACCAGCAGTCATCAGCTGTAAGTAGTCGATAATTATAATTTTTATGCCGTGCTGCGACGCCAAACGACGCGCTTTTGCCCGCAAATCGAATACCGAAAGCGAAGGTGTATCGTCTACAAACAACGGAGCGCTTTCCAAATCTTTCACTTTAGTGCTCAGCTGTTCCCATTCGTGCTGCTCCAACTTTCCGGTGCGCAACTTCTCGCTAGTAAGTCCAGTTTCTGACGAAATTAAACGGGTAATTAACTGCACGGACGACATCTCCAAGGAGAAAATGGCTACCGGCGCCTTATGATCAATCGCCATATTTCGTGCCATCGATAAGATAAATGCCGTTTTACCCATACCGGGACGCGCCGCAATAATGACCAAGTCGCTCGGCTGCCAACCCGACGTTACTTTGTCGAGTTTTTCAAAACCTGTGGGTACGCCGCTCAAACCTTCTTTGTTGGCAATTTCCTGAATGCGTCGTTTCGCTTGCAAAACCAGCATTTGCGCCGTTTCCGAATTCTTTTTAGTGTTTCCTTGCGCTACTTCGTATAATTGCGATTCGGCCGTGTCGAGCAAATCAAATACATCGGTCGTTTCATCGTAGCAATCTTCGATGATTTCCGAAGAAATGCGAATCAGCGATCGTTGAATGAATTTTTGTAGAATAATCCGCGAGTGAAATTCGATGTGTGCCGACGACGATATCTTCTGTGTAAGCTGAATCAAGTAGTAATCGCCGCCCGCAGCTTCTAAAGTTCCGTTCTTTTTAAGCTGCGCCGAAACTGTTAACAAGTCAATCGGTTGCGTTTGTGTGAATAACTCGCGAATGGCCTCGTAAATGTGTCGGTGCGAATCCCGATAAAACGCGTCGGGTTGCAGCATATCAATAACCTCGTCGACACCTTTTTTGTCGATCATCATGGCGCCCAATACGGCTTCTTCAAGTTCCACCGCTTGTGGCGGAAGCTTTCCTTTCTCTAAATTGATTACCGCAGATTTCTCGGTAAATCCCGTTGCTATATTTCTGACGTTTTCCATAGTGCTAAAGTATGCATTGCCGCGCGTTTCTGCCGGCAGAGTTATCAGCGCGAAATTGTTTATAACCCGCTTTTTTTGTTGATAACGCAAAAAAAATCCGAAACGGTGAGGCTTCGGATAACAAATGAATTTTTCTTGACTTTATTCCTTAAACTCGCCCATCTTGCTGTATTTATCCATTCTCTGGGCAACAAGTTCGGCTGTTGATAAGTCTTTAAGTTCGTTGTAATTTTTAAGGATGTATTGCTCCACGGTTTTGAAAGCAGTTTCGCGATCGAAGTGTGCACCACCAAGTGGTTCTGGAATCACGTCGTCGACCAATTTCTGCTTTTTCATGTCGGTCGATGTCAGTTTCAAAGCCTCTGCAGCTTGTTCTTTGTAGTCCCAGCTTTTCCAAAGAATCGACGAGCACGATTCTGGTGAAATCACCGAATACCAAGTGTTTTCCATCATCAACACGCGGTCGCCCACGCCAATGCCCAACGCACCGCCCGAAGCACCTTCGCCAACTATTACGGCAATGATCGGCGTTTTCAAACGAATCATTTCAAAGATATTGCGCGCAATAGCTTCTCCTTGTCCGCGTTCTTCAGCTTCCAAACCCGGATATGCACCTGGCGTATCGATAAACGAAACCACCGGCAAACCGAATTTCTCTGCCATTTTCATCAAACGCAAAGCCTTTCGGTAACCTTCTGGGTTCGCCATACCAAAATTGCGGTACTGACGTGTTTTGGTGTTGTATCCTTTCTGCTGTCCGATAATCATAAACGATTGTCCGCCGATTTTTCCCAAACCACCAATCATGGCCTTGTCGTCTTTGAAATTTCGGTCGCCAAAAAGCTCTAGCCATGTGTCGCCACAAAGTGCTTTAACGTGATCCATCGTGTACGGTCTGTTCGGGTGTCTAGACAGTTGTACACGTTGCCATGCGGTAAGATTTTTGTATATTTTTCGCTTGGTTTCCTCCAGCTTTTTTTCGATTTGTTTGCAGGTTGTTGATACATCAACATTCGATTCTTGACCTATAATTTGGCATTTATCCAATTGCTCTTCGAGTTCTTTTATAGGTAACTCAAAATCTAAGTATTCCATAGTAGCAGTACGGTTTCTTAATATTCGAAAGGCAAAGATAACCTTAAATTAAAAACGGGCAATCACCACTTCAAAATTTAATAAATCGTTTTCGGATTATTCGGGCAGCACCCGCCGCACGTTGAGTGGAATCGGGTTGCGGCGGGTCGGGCATTTTGCTGCAATGGCGCTCGCTCCAGCTGTTTTTGTTAGTTGCTTCGCGGCGCTTCTGTTAGTCGCACGCTCCACTACACCAAAAATCAGCTTTAGCTTCACGGCATTTCCGCGTCATTCCCTGCTGCGAAGTGCTTGCAAAAATGTATCGTCTGTTTTTTCAACGCACGTTCAAACCATAAATCGTCACTTAAAATTACCCACAAAAAAACTGCGTGTAATTCGCAGTTTTTCTTTGTCGTAATCCGGTTTTGAACTTATGTTAAACCATTAGTTGTGTTCTAAAACGTAATTCAGCACTTTCTCCATCAAATGTACTCGGTCTTTACCGCGCACGTTGTGTTTGTGCATCGGGTAGGGGAAGTAGTCAATTTGTACGCCAGCTTCCACAAAATTCTTCACCAAATCTAAGTTGTGTTGTTCAACCACTACATCATCCGATGTTCCGTGAATTAACAAGAGTTTTCCTTTTAAATTCTTCACGTAATTGCGCAAGGCAGCCGTTTTGTATCCTTCCGGATTCTCGGCAGGCGTATCCATATAACGTTCGCCATACATAATTTCGTAATACGCCCAATCGGTTACAGGTCCGCCAGCCACGCCCACTTTAAAGGTATCAGGCGCTTTCAGCAGCATGGTATTGGTCATAAATCCGCCAAAGCTCCAGCCGTGTACCGCTAAGCGCGAAGCATCAACGTAGGGAAGCGATTTCAAATACGCCACGCCACTCAATTGATCGGCAAGTTCGTTGGTTCCTAAATTTCGGTGAATAACGTGTTCAAATGCAGCACCGCGATTGCTTGAGCCGCGGTTATCGACCGTAAATACCAAATACCCTTTTTCGGCCAACCAATGCATCCACAAATTGGCTCCCGCTAAATAGCTGTTGGTAACCATTTGCGCATGCGGACCGCCATACACGTAAATCAAAACAGGATACTTTTTCGAAGCATCGAAATTAGACGGTTTGATTAAGCGGGCGTACAAATCGGTTTTTCCATCGGCCGCTTTTAGCTGTACAATTTCGGTGGTTCCTATCTCCACATCCTTAAGCTTGTCTGGGCTTTCTACCAATTTCGTTACGCTTCCTTTTACGGGTAGTATTTGGCTGATATTCGGAGTATTGAGGTTCGAATATTCATCGAATAGCGTTCCGGTAAATTCGTTAAGTTTTGCGGCATGTACACCTAAGTCCTTGGTTATCAATCGTTGTTTTCCTTTAAAATCAACAGCGTAAACCAAGGTATTTGTTCCGTTTTCGCCTGTAGCCGTGAAATATATTTCTTTAGCCGTTGCGCCTAAAATATCGATCACCGGAAATAAATTCTGCGTAAGCTTTCGCAACAATTTTCCGTTTAAGTCGTACAAATACAAGTTGTTGTAACCGTCGCGTTCTGAAATCCAAATAAATTCATTTTTCTTCGGATTTGGAAAGTACGCCGCATGTTCAGGTTCAACCCAAGTGTTGTCGGTTTCTGTGAATAAGGTACGTTGAAATTGGCCAGCGGCACTGTAAATATTAAGTTCCATGGCGTTTTGTGCCCGATTTACTTCTGCAATCGTAAACGCTTTGCTGTCGGGAGTCCAAGCAAAATTGGTCAAATAATCGTCGGTGGCACCACGCGGACTCACATAAACGGTTTTTCCACTTTCGATGCTGTAAATGCCTACACGTGGTTTTTCGCTTTTTTGTCCGGCCATCGGATAGCGAATGTTGTTTAGGGTTCCGGGCGTCGACGTTAGGTCTAGCAACGGATATTGCGCCACCTCGCTTTCGTTTTTCTGATAAAAAGCAATGTATTTGGCGTCGGGCGAGATAAATATTCCGTTCGTAATACCAAATTCAGAGCGGGCAATTGCCTGTCCGGAAACAATTTCGGCAGAGAAGTCGGTAATTTGAACTTCTTTTCCATCTACGAGCGCAAACAAATTATTAGCTTTAGTATAGGCAACTATTTTATAATTGTTGGATGGTGTAACGTTTTCAGCTTCGTCGCTTACCACGAGTCGGAACGCTTCTTTTACAGGCATCGCAGTTAAGCCGATAAATCCGTTTTTGTTCGGTAAAGCGAGCGTATTGGCGTCAATCCATCGGTAACCGAAAAAGTTGGTCAGATTGGTAGCAAACGTTTTGTTGAATTCTGCTACCGTTAAAATTTCGACGGGCTCCGTTTTGTTTTCTGCCGCTAGGTGTAGTTCGGTGTATTTATTTTTTGTAAAGGTATATTTGTTGGTTCCGGGTATCCATTGAAATCCGTCGACTTTATCGGCTGCGTACGCCCGAAATTGCTGCATAACGGCATCGGATAAAGTGAGTTGTTTTTTTTGAGCTACCGCCGAAAAGCAAAATAAAAGTACTGCGGAATAAACGACTTGTTTAAGTTTCATTTCTATAAAATTGAATGTCAAAATTTGTTTAGTACAACAATGCCAAAGATAATTAGGCGTATTGTTTAATCGGCATAGCGTTTAAAATAATCGCCTTTAACCAACCAAGCAAAGGCAAATGCCCAGAGTGCAACCACTTCCCAAGCCCAAAAATAGATGGTTGGGCTGGTAAGATCTCGAACAGCAGGAATCATTTCCAGAGCTAAAAAACCAAGCGCTGCGATTATTGTATAACCGCAGCGCTTATAGATTTTATTTCGAATTAGCTTTTTAGGCGTAACAGCATTCTTGAATTTGGTAAAAATCACCAACGAAAAGTAAGCAAGTGTACTAAAAAACAAGAAAGCACAAACTATGTGAATTGTACCCGAAATCGTTTCTATTGCCGGACAAAAATTACAAGGAAAAAACGCAACGCCAAGTGCAAAAACACAAGCAAAGTTTCCCGCTACGTTATCCGACATTAAATCGGTTGGATCCTTTTCGTGTCCTTTGTAAGCAAACAAAAAAATGGCAATTGCTGTTACCATGCCTACAAAAACATTTCCCATGATGCTGTAATAGTAAAAGCTTATCGAACTTTCGGGTTTAAAGAAATTCAAATTCTCAATCAAACCTAAATGTTCGGTTCGGTTGAGCCAGAGTTTCTCGACTATAACTCCTACATACAGCACAATCGGTAATAAAAATCCGATGCAACCCACCATTTTCCGAAGCAGTTTGTAGGAAATCAGCTCCGGAATGGGTCGGTTATGCGCGTCCGTCCTCATTTTCTTTGTCCAGATATTGCTGTACAATGTCGATTGCATTGGTCACCACATCACTTAAAGCCGTGATGAAACTTCCTTCTGCTGCCGAGTTTATTGCATGTCGTATGGCTTCAACTTCTTTGTCAATCAATTCGTAGGTCACCACTTTGCCTGCGGCATTAATTCCTTCCAAGATTAGTCCGTTGATTTCTTCTGCTGTTCTTCCGCGCAAGTGCTTTTCTTGTCTAATAATGATATGGTCGAACATACGTGCTGCGATGGTTGCGCATTCGCGAATATCTTCATCCCGACGATCGCCAACGCCTGCAATGATCCCAATTTTCTTGGTAGCATCTACAGTACTTAAAAAATCTTCTACTCCGCGATATCCCGCTGGATTGTGCGCAAAGTCGATCATAACCTTAAACTTCTTGAAGTCGAAAATATTCATTCGTCCAGGAGTTTGTGCGGCACTCGGAATAAAAGTTTGCAATGATAAGCTGATGTCTTCGGTTTTGAATCCCCACAGATAACTTGCCAGCGTTGCCGCCAAAACGTTCGCGATCATAAATTTTGCTTTTCCACCCATGGTCAGCGGAACTAAAGTGGCGCGTTCTACACGAATCTTCCATTCCCCTTTTTTAATGGTGACAAATCCGTTTTCGTAAACAGCCACAATTTTTCCTTCTTTACTCAATCGCTTCGCGTGTTCCGACTCTTCGTCCATGCTAAACCACGCAATCTGGCAAGTAAGTTCATTGGCAATTTTCACACATTGTGGATCGTCGGCGTTCAAAATAGCCCAACCGTCTTTTTTCACACTTCGAACTACTGTACTTTTCACACGTGCCAAATCGTCTAAGTTGTGAATATCGTTTAAGCCCAAATGATCTTCTTGAATATTGGTTATGATGGCAATGTCGCAACGGCTAAAGCCTAATCCGCTGCGCAGAATTCCACCGCGCGCTGTCTCCAAAACGGCAAACTCTACCGTTGGATCTTTTAAAATGTATTCAGCAGAAAGCGGTCCTGTTGTATCGCCTTTTTCCATCATGTGGTTTTGAATATAAATACCGTCCGATGTGGTGAAACCAACTTTAAATCCGTTGTTTTTAACAATATGTGCAATTAAGCGCGTCGTTGTTGTTTTACCATTGGTACCCGTTATTGCAATGATGGGGATACGTGAGGGTTTTCCAGGCGGATACAGCATATCGATTACCGGTGCCGCCACGTTTCGCGGTAGTCCTTCGCTGGGCGCCAAGTGCATACGGAATCCGGGCGCGGCGTTCACTTCCAAAATACAACCGCCGTTTTCTTTTAATGGCTGTGTCAGATTTTCAGCCATAATATCGATTCCACAGATATCTAAACCAATTACTCGGGAAATACGCTCAGCTAGGAAAATGTTTTCCGGGTGCATCATATCGGTAACATCTACTGAAGTACCTCCGGTAGAAAGGTTTGCAGTCGATTTCAAATACACAATTTCGCCATTCTTTGGTACGGTTTGCAAAGTATAACCGAGTTTTTCGAGTAAATCGAGCGTATCGCGATCAACGTCGATTTGCGTAAGTACGTTTTCATGTCCGTAGCCCCGACGCGGATCTTTATTCGTTTCTTCAATAAGCTTTTCGATGCTATCAACGCCATTTCCTACCACATTTGCAGGAACTCTTTTGGCAGCTGCTACCAGTTTATTGTCGATTACCAACACCCGAAAATCGAAGCCCGATATGAATTTCTCAACGATTACTTTTCGCGAATACTTCTGTGCAAAAGCCAAACCAGCAACGGCTTCTTCGTATGTTTTTACGTTTATCGACGCACCTTTACCGTGGTTTCCGTCGAGCGGTTTCAAGACAATTGGATAACCAATTTTTTTAATGACGTTTTGTAGATCTTCTTCGTCTACACAAATGGCACCGCTAGCCACAGGAATACTCGCCATTTCGAGCATTCGTTTGGTTTCTTCCTTGTTGCAGGCAATATCTACGGCAATATGGCTTGTTTTCTGAGTTATCGTTGCCTGAAAGCGCATTTGATTGACGCCGTATCCCAACTGTACGAGTGAATTTGTACCGAGACGAATCCATGGTATATCACGTGAAACAGCTTCCTCCACAATGCTCCCAGTACTAGGCCCGAGTCGCACCCGTTCTCTAATTTCTCTCATTTTTTGGATGTCTGCTTCTATATTGTAGTCGGTTCCTGCGATTAAAGCTTCGGCAATTCGTACTGAAGCTTCAGCGGCGTACATACCCACGTTTTCTTCGGTATAGGAAAAAACTACATTGTATGTCCCAGGCGTTTTGGTTTCGCGAGTTCTTCCAAAGCCAGTTTCCATACCTGCCAGCGTTTGAATTTCGAGCGCAATGTGTTCGATAACGTGTCCCATCCAAGTGCCGCGATCGATTCGTGAAAAGAAACCACCGCGTGTTCCTTCCGAACAACGGTGCTCAATCATAGTTGGGATTAGCTTTTCAATACGTTCGCGAAATCCAGGAATTTTATTGGTTGGAAATTCTTCCATTTCTTCCAAATCCAAACGCATTTGAATGAGTTTCTTTCTTTGAACACTCCAAATGTTCGGTCCACGCAACGCTTGAATTTTCAATATCTTCATATGTCTACAGTTTTGGTTAGTTTGGTGCAGTGTGTCTTTAGCACTTCTGTGCTCTAAATTAACGGAATTTTATCCAAAAAGTAAAGTACTCCTAACTTACTTCGTAAAATTCTCATACGAATTACTTCGTTTTTAGTTAAAAATCTTCTACCATCTCAATCTTACTCTATGAGTACCAGGCAATTGTAAAAAATTCAATTTGCAAAATCTTTTAAAACCCTATTTTTCTACTTTTACCGTTCACGAATGACTATGGATATTAAAGGAAAATTAATCATCATTGGAGGAGCTGTCGATAAGGGCAGTTTTACCGAAACGGATTTCGATAAAAACGTTGCCAACAACCTGAACTTTTTTGAAACCGGAATTTTGCGTCGTATTATCAATGAGTCCAAGCACAAAAGCGATAGTCGCGTTGAAGTGATCACTACAGCTTCAAAGATTCCGCGTGAAATCGGGCCCGAATATGTAAAAGCGTTGCAGTATTTAGGCGCTTCGAATGTCGATGTTTTGCATATCGAAAAGCGCGAAATGGCGAGTGATGAAGATGTTTTGCGACGTATTAAGAACGCCGATGTTTTGATGTTTACAGGTGGCGATCAATTGCGATTAACATCAATTTTAGGAGGAACGCCCTTGCACGAAATCATTTTGGATAAATACGTGAATGAAGATTTTATCTATGCAGGAACTTCAGCGGGAGCGGCAGCGGCGTCGAACAATATGATTTATCAAGGAAGTAGTTCAGAAGCTTTGTTGAAAGGAGAAGTGAAGATTACCAGCGGATTAGGACTGATTGACGGCGTAATTATCGATACACATTTTGTACAACGAGGTAGAATTGGCCGACTGTTTCAAGCTGTCGTGGGCAATCCGAAAGTTCTGGGAATTGGTCTGGGAGAAGATACCGGCTTGTTGATTAAGAATAACAAGGAAATGGAAGCGATTGGCAGCGGACTGGTTATTCTTGTCGACGGTCGCGAAATAAAAGACACCAACTTAACACAAGTAGAACTCGGACAACCCATTTCGATCAACCATTTGGTGACGCATGTAATGAGTATGAACGATACGTTTGACTTAAATACCTATAAGATGCATATTCGCGATTCGCAATATGCTGCCGATTTAGGACCAGCTGTCGATTAATATGAAAGTACTTATTCACGGAGGTTTTTTTTCAGAATCGGCTACCGACGACGGCACCAAACAGCGCAAGCAAGCCGCTTTACAGCAAATTGTTCGCAAAGCTTTCGATTATTTGCAAACACATTCGGCTCTGGAAACGGTGGTTTTTGCCGTTAAGTTATTGGAAGATGATCCGTTGTTTAATGCGGGAATTGGTTCGCAAATTCAAGCCGATGGTAAAATTCGGATGAGCGCTTCTTTAATGGACGGAACAACCCAGAAGTTTAGCGGTGTTATTAATATCGAAGAAGTGAAGAATCCGATTGAGGTTGCCTTGGTACTGATGCAAGAAGACGATCGTGTGTTGGGTGGCGAACCGGCTACACGCTATGCACGCCAGAAGGGATTTGAGGTTTTTTCTACGGAAATTCCACAACGTCGGAACGAGTACGAAGCGAAACTACAAAGCAAAGGTTTGGGCACCGTAGGTTGCGTGGCTTTAGATGCAAACGGACGCTTAGCAGCCGCGACATCGACCGGCGGAAAAGGTTTTGAAATTCCCGGTCGCATTTCCGATTCGGCTACTGTTGCCGGTAATTTTGCTACTTCTGTCGCCGCCGTTAGCTTAACCGGAGTTGGCGAAGACATTGTTAGCGGAGCGGTCGCTGCAAAAATTGTTACTCGCGTAACCGACGGCTTTTCGGTGGAAGAAGCCACAAAAAAAACCTTCAACGAATTAAAGGCTTTTGATGGTTTTGCCGGAGCTATTGTTCTGGACGCCAACGGCAACAGCTTCCATTTAGATTCACATCCGAAGATGGTTTATGCTGTTTTCGACGGCATCGAAGAAGATATTTTCGACTAGCTAATTTTGCTTATTCAATTCGTCCTAAAGTAATTACCGGTTTGGCATCCTGATTTGGAGGATTGTTGTTCAGAATTAACTTATTGTTTTCGAAATAATACCCAAAAGTTTTGTTATTGAAGTTTAGCTGAGCACCATTTCCTGTGATATCGTACGAATTACCGGGAATTGAAAATTCAGGTAAGTTAAAATCTTCATCGAAAGTCACCGTCTGATTTATCAAATCGAAAGTAACTTGGCAATCATACGGAACTATCGCAGCAATATCGCCGTAGATAACCGCACTTTCCACACGCCATAAACCAACAATCTCTTCCTTAATTGGGGAGTTTTCATCATCGTCGCAGCTAAAAAGTGCAACGCAAGTGAGAATGAATAGCCATTTTTTCATAATTTGTTTATCTTGGTTACTCTTTAGACGTAACGATTGTTAAAAGGTTGCCAATTTTAACAGCATTTTTTTTAGAGATAACAACTTCTTTGGCTACGAATATCTCTATAGTATTGTAAATAAATGTTTTAAGTAATACGTTTACTTAAAAGAATCAACGCAATTTGGTTTTGTATTAGACTGTATTTCGATGAAGATCTTTTTTTTACGATTTTTTAGCTGCAAAACAGCTTGTAAAACAAAACCTAAATCGCTGCGTTTCGATTTCCTTTTCAAACAACCTTTTTTCTTCAAAAGGCCTTAATTAATAAATCAAATTCATCTTGTTTGCTTCCGCGCATTGGCTATCTTTGCACGTTAAATTTTAAAAAATTATGATTCACATTACACTTCCCGACGGCTCGGTTAGAGATTACGAGTCCGGAGTTAGCGCGCTTGATGTGGCGAAAAGCATCAGCGAAGGTTTGGCACGCAACGTTATTTCAGCATCTTTTGATGGAACGACGATTGAAACGACCACGCCGCTAACCACCGATGGGAAGCTGGTACTTTACACTTGGAACGATGCCGAAGGAAAAAAAGCTTTTTGGCATTCGACCTCGCACGTGATGGCGCAAGCGATACTCGAATTTTTTCCAGATGCTAAATTAACTATAGGTCCGGCGATTGAAAACGGATTTTACTATGATGTTGATTTTGGCGAATCGCGTATTACCGATGCCGACTTTAAAAAAGTTGAGGATCGCGTACTGGAAATTGCACGCGAAAAGCACGAATTCAAAATGCGTTCGGCAACTAAAGCCGATGCGTTGGCCTTCTATAAAGCAGAGAACAATCCGTATAAAGTAGAATTGATCGAGAATTTGGAAGACGGAACCATTACATTTTGCGATCACAGCTCGTTTACCGATTTGTGTCGCGGTGGTCATATTCCAAATACAGGCTTGATTAAAGCGATGAAAATCATGAGCGTTGCCGGTGCGTATTGGCGCGGCGACGAGAAAAATAAGCAATTAACGCGTGTTTACGGGATATCGTTTCCAAAACAAAAAGATCTAACCGATTATTTAGAGCTGTTGGAAGAAGCGAAACGTCGCGACCACCGAAAGCTTGGTAAGGAATTGGATTTGTTTACGTTTTCGCCGCGTGTTGGACAAGGCTTGCCTTTGTGGTTGCCTAAAGGTGCTGCTTTACGCGAACGTTTAGAGCAGTTTTTAAAGAAAGCACAAAAGAAAGCAGGTTACGAGCAAGTAGTTTCGCCACATATTGGGCAAAAGGAACTCTATGTAACTTCCGGGCATTACGCGAAATACGGTGCCGATAGTTTTCAGCCCATTCACACACCAGCTGAAGGTGAGGAGTTTTTATTGAAGCCAATGAATTGTCCGCACCACTGCGAAATGTACAACGTAAAACCTTGGTCGTACAAAGATTTACCGAAACGTTATGCCGAATTTGGAACGGTGTACCGCTACGAACAAAGTGGCGAATTGCACGGTTTAACTCGTGTACGCGGATTTACCCAAGATGATGCGCACATATTTTGTACGCCAGACCAATTGGATGCCGAATTTAAGAATGTAATCGATTTGGTCTTGTACGTTTTTGGGTCTTTAGGATTTGAGAATTTTACAGCACAAATTTCGTTGCGCGATCCAGAAAAACCAGAAAAATACATTGGTAGTAACGAAAACTGGGAGAAGGCAGAAGCGGCCATCATCAAAGCAACAGCCGATAAGCAGCTGAATACTGTTGTGGCATACGGCGAGGCGGCTTTCTACGGTCCGAAGCTCGATTTCATGGTAAAAGATGCGTTGGGCAGACACTGGCAATTAGGTACCATACAAGTAGATTACAACTTGCCGGAGCGTTTCGATCTGACGTACAAAGGAGCAGATAACGAGTTGCATCGCCCAGTAATGATTCACCGTGCACCGTTTGGTTCGATGGAACGTTTCATCGCAATCTTGCTAGAACACACAGCAGGAAACTTGCCGTTGTGGTTAATTCCAGAGCAGGCTATCATCTTGTGTCTTAGCGAGAAATATGAAAATTATGCGAAAAAAGTTTTACAGTTGCTCGAAAATCACGAAATTCGCGCCCTAATTGACAATCGCAACGAAACGATTGGCAAGAAAATTCGCGAAGCCGAGTTGCAAAAATATCCGTTCATGCTTATCGTTGGCGAGGAAGAAGCACAGTCGAATACTGTTTCAGTTCGCAGCAGAGTGCAACAATCTCGTGAAAATATCAAGATGAGTATCGATGAATTTGCAGCAGTTGTTAACGAGGAAATCGCAAAAACATTAAAAACATTCAACGTTTAATTTAAAATATTTAAGTCATAGCAATTAGAAACAACAGAGGGTATCAACCCAGGGTCGAAAAGAAAGATGCACACCGCATCAACAACAACATCCGTGGTATTCAGGAAGTTCGTCTAGTAGGCGAAAACATTGAAACGGGCGTTTACAAATTATCCGATGCGCTTCGCATGGCCGACGAGCAAGAGCTTGATTTAGTTGAGATTTCACCCAACGCAGTTCCACCGGTTTGTAAAATCATGGACTATAAAAAGTTCATTTACGAACAAAAGAAACGCGAAAAAGCTTTAAAGGCAAAATCGACGCAGGTGGTGGTGAAAGAAATTCGTTTCGGACCACAAACCGACGAGCACGATTATGAATTTAAGCGCAAAAATGCTGAAAAATTCCTGAAAGAAGGTGCAAAGCTGAAAGCCTTTGTATTTTTTAAAGGAAGATCGATTATCTACAAGGATCAAGGACAAATTTTGCTACTTCGTTTAGCGCAAGATTTGGAAGAATACGGAAAGGTGGAAGCCATGCCGGTTCTTGAAGGTAAAAGAATGATTTTATTTATTGCTCCTAAGAAAAAGAAGCAATAACACAATAATAGTAAGTCAATTTAATCCTTAGGAAATTATGCCTAAAATGAAAACCAAATCCTCGGCTAAGAAACGATTCAAAGTTACTGGCTCAGGTAAAATCAAAAGGAAACACGCTTTCAAAAGCCACATCCTGACTAAAAAGTCGAAGAAACGTAAGTTAGCGCTTACGCATTCAGCTTTAGTTCACACTAGTGATCTTCGAAGCGTGAAGGAGCAATTGAGAATTGTTTAATTCTAGAATTGCGAGGTTAAATTATTTTTAAACCATGGAGTATGGCCATTAAGTCTCGAAAGCCGAGCGCCTGCTACAAAAAAACATTAAATTATGCCAAGATCAGTAAATTCGGTTGCTAAAAGAGCACGAAGAAAAAAAATGATGAAGCAGGCCAAAGGTTTCTTTGGTCGCAGAAAGAACGTTTGGACAGTTGCTAAGAATGCTGTCGAGAAAGCGATGTTGTATTCGTACAGAGATCGTAAACAAAAGAAGAGAAATTTCCGTTCTCTATGGATCATGCGTATCAACGCGGGTGCACGATTGGAGGGAATGAGCTATTCGCAATTTATCGGAAAGGTAAAAGCAGCCGGAATCGAACTTAACCGTAAAGTTCTAGCTGATTTAGCGATGAATCATCCTGAAGCTTTCAAAGCTATTCTGAACAAAGTAAAATAAACGTTTAATATATTGACTTACCGGAAAAGACTTGCAATAGCAGGTCTTTTTTCGTTTATGGCTTTTCGAAATCTTTTTTACAATGTTGATTTTTTTTCAATCAGCGTCAAATCATTTTTCTTTTCCCGATTTTTTATTTGGGCAGCCCCTCGCCAGTTTAGTGGAAATAATGGAGAGGCTTCGGGCCGGGCCTTTCACTTCAAGCGCGTTTGTTTCAAACCGTTCGGCATCGCTGCGGCGGGGCTTCTGAGGTCGCCG
>NZ_JAIXYH010000030.1 GCF_027490375.1 Flavobacterium sp. | reverse complement strand
TGTCGAAGGCTAATGGAGATTTTTGTATTAAGATTTGAGTATTAAGACTACGCGACGTTCACCACTTAACGTATCGTTTTGGAGAAGCTAGTCCCGATGGCTATCGGGATAGAAGCTAGAAAATAGTCCCGATAACTATCGGGATCGTGACGTTCACCCTTTTACGTATCATTTTCCCAACCTAACCCACGCATCATTGGTGCCTGAGCTTGTCGAAGGCAGCTTGTCGAATGCCACATTGTGTACATCGTGAAAAACTTTGTGAAACATCGTGCTCCATTTTCGCTTTTTCAATTTTTTCAATTTTTTCAATTTTTTCGCTTCTTATCTTACGTTCTTTCCCGCGCGAACGGGTGCAGCGGTATCCTTTTGGCGCCAAGCTATTTCCACTGCCGTTTCGCCAAAAGATTTAGCGGAACACGTGACGGCGTGAACCACTTTTGCGCAGCGACGACTCGTGTGCCGGCGCGCCCAAAAAAAGAAGATGCTTTTCAAAAATCTGTTTCGGCGCTTTGGGTGTCGGGATTATAAGGGCATATCACAAAAAAATCTTAAATTTTAAAATCGTTAAACAAAACACAACACTTGAGGCGTTAATAGTGTGCATCTTTGCAGCGTCAAAATCAAAAACGAACTATGTTTAAATCAAAATTTCTACTTGCCTTAGCACTGGTAGTTCAATGTAGCTTTGGGCAAAAATCGCACACCATTAGTGGTACCATCACCGATTCATCGACCAACGAAACGCTGATCGGCGTGAATTTGTACGCTCCCGAAACCAAATCGGGCGCCGCCACCAACGAATACGGGTTTTACTCGATCACACTTCCCGAAGGAAACTACAAACTAGAAATCAGCTATGTGGGTTACGGAACTCAAGTTATTGATATTCAGTTAACTTCTGACCTGCGGAAAAACATCAGTTTAACACCCGAAGGTCAGGAACTGGAAGAAGTTGTAATCACTGAAAAACCGAAAGCCGTGATTCGACGGCCGGAAATGAGCGTGAACAAACTCTCGATCGAAACCATCAAAAAAATGCCTGTTGTTTTGGGGGAAGTCGACGTAATAAAGTCGATTCTCCTGCTCCCGGGCGTCACCAATGCCGGCGAAGGAGCGTCGGGGTTTAACGTGCGCGGTGGTGGTGCCGACCAAAACCTCATCCTGCTAGACGAAGCCGTTATTTTTAACTCCTCGCACGTATTTGGATTCTTTTCGGTGTTTAATCCCGACGCGATAAAAGATCTAAAATTGTACAAGGGTGGAATTCCCTCGCGCTTTGGCGGAAGAGCCTCGTCGGTTTTAGACATTTATCAAAAAGACGGGAATTCCAAGAAATTCTCGATGACAGGAGGAATCGGATTGATTTCAAGCAGGTTACTTGCTGAAGGTCCGTTCGACAAAGACAAAGGTTCGTTTCTGGTAGCCGGTCGGTCTTCATACGCACACCTGTTTCTGAAACTTACCGACAACCGCAACAGCGCCTACTTTTACGACCTCAACACCAAAATTAGCTATAAATTAAACGACAACAACAGCCTGTACCTTTCGGGTTATTTTGGTCGCGATGTTTTTAACCTTTCGGGTAGTTTTGAGAACATTTACGGAAACGCCACCTTAAACCTGCGTTGGAATCATATTTATAACGACAAGTTATTCAGTAACTTATCGGCAATTTACAGCGATTACTACTACGGACTTACACTCGATTTCATCGGGTTTAAATACGATTCGGGGATTAAAAACTACAATCTGAAATACGACTTTAAGCACTATTTAAGCGATACCTGGAAACTGGGATACGGCGTGAATGGTATTTACTACGATTTTAACCCGGGAACGATTATTCCGGTAGGCGAGTCGTCGGGAATTAACCGCCGACAACTCGATAAAAAATACGCATTCGAACCCGCAGCGTACTTTGAAGCCGAACACAAAGCCTCGCAAAAACTGAGCTTTTATTACGGTTTACGTTACAGTCAGTTTTATCGCATGGGACAATCGACCGTGAATTTATACGCCGATAACAATCCGGTGATTTTTAACCAAGAATTGCAGATTTACGAAAAAGCAACGCCAATCGGTACACGTGTATACGATTCGGGAGAAGTGATTAAAACCTACGATTTCCTTGAACCGCGATTCTCAGTATCCTACGCCTTTAACGGCGACACTTCGGTAAAGGCAAGTTACAACCGCATGGTGCAATACCTGCAACTCGTAACCAATACGGCTTCTCCTACACCACTTGATGTTTGGACACCCAGCGACCAGTACATCCGACCGCAAATTGCCGATCAAACTGCCGTTGGATATTTTAAGAATTTCAGAAACGGCGACTATTCGCTGGAAGTTGAATCGTTTTACAAAACCGTGCAAAACCGCATTGATTATATCGACGGAGCCGACTTAATTGCAAACGAAGCTTTGGAGCAAGTGATTCTTAACGGCGAGCTCCGCGCTTACGGTTTGGAAATTTTAGCGCGAAAAAACTCGGGGAAAATCAACGGCTGGGTTTCTTATACTTTGTCGAAATCCGAACAACGAACTCCGGGACGTAACGCTACGGAAACCGGTATCAACAACGGACAATGGTACTCGTCTGTTTTTGATAAAACGCACAACTTGGCTGTTACCGGAAGTTATGTGCCTTCTAAAAAATGGACGTACTCGGCCAACTTCATCCTACAAACCGGGCAACCAGCTACTTTTCCGAACGGACAATACCAATACCAAGGCATTACCGTTCCGAGTTACGGCTTGCGCAACGGCGATCGGCTTCCGACGTTTCACCACTTGGATTTAGCTGTAACTTATACACCAAAACCCGACAAAAAGAAAGGTTGGCAAAGCGAATGGGTTTTTAGCGTGTATAACGTGTACAATCGGATGAACGCCGCTTCGATTAGCTTTTCGCAAAACGAATTCACTGGGCGTAATGAGGCAGCGCGCTTCTCTATTTTCGGAGCAGTTCCGGCGGTGAGTTATAACTTTAAATTCTAAGAAATCATGAAAAAAATATATATCCTTTTTTGTTTAGCGGCTTATAGTTTGATGAGTTGCGAAGAAGTAATAACTGTAGGCTTAGACACAGCTCCTGAGAAACTCGTCATCGATGCATCGATCCAATGGGAAAAAGGCACGGCGGGCAATGTGCAAACCATTAAGTTATCGAAAACCGCACCGTACAACAGTCAGCTGATACCCACAGTTCAAGGCGCGGTGGTTACGGTACGTTCGCAAAGTGGGCAAACCTTTGATTTTGTGAATCAGCCCAATACAGGAAATTACATTTGTACGACTTTTGTGCCGCAAATCGACGAGGTGTACACCTTGACGGTGGTTGTCGACGGGCAAACGTACACCGCTACCGAAACCTTGAAAGGAGTTCCGGTGATTGATAAGATCGAACAAAATTTAGCGGGCGGATTTACTGGTGAAGACATTGAAATTAAGACGTTTTATACCGATCCGGCGCCTAGTGTCGATTTTTATTTGTTTCGTTACAAAGCATCGTATGCGGCTATTCCGTTTTTTGAAGTAACGGACGATCGTTTTAATCAAGGAAACCAAATTTTTGATTACTTCACAGACGAGAATTTAGAAGTGGGTCAGACGCTCGACATCAGTTTTATGGGCATTTCCGAGCGGTATTACAACTACATGAACATTTTGTTGAGTGTTGCGGGAAGTAATGGCGGTAGTCCGTTTCAATCGCCTCCAGCTACGGTTCGCGGAAACATTGTTAACACCACTAATCCGGATAATTATCCTTTAGGTTTTTTCAACTGCAGCGAGCGCACCACCACAACATACACGATTACAGAGAATTAAACTGATTGAACGCTAGTTGCCGAAGTACAGCGCGGCGTTTTTTACGTAATTTTTTATTTGGGGGTGCCGGCGGTGCTATCGTAGCGCTTCGCAAACGTTTCACTGAACCGCCGTCGCGCCATCCGCTGTATCTTTCCGGCGCACGGATGGTGGAAATACCATAACGCCGCAAAGGATGCCGCTGCTGTCGCTCACCCGGGGGGAGTTGCAAAAAGAAAAAAGCGAAAAAATAGAAAAATTTCCCTTTTGCGAACTTTGCGAAAATCTTTGCGAACTTTGCGGTTAAGCCTTCGACATGCTCCTACTGTGATGGAGCACAATGTTCCACTAAGTTTTTCACAATGGGACACAATGTTTTTCCTTCGACAAGCTCACTTACCAGCTTTTAAAACGCACAGAAAACACTGAACCTCACAGAATTTTGCGCAATATGGTACCGCTGAGGAAATCACAGAACGTGTCAAGTCACCAAAAAATGATTAGCCTTCGACAGGCTCAGGCACCGGTCGATGATATGTGGGTTCAGTAGGACAAAACGATACATAAAGTGGTGAATTCATCAATCCCG